>DAOUHX010000285.1:0-33736 GCA_034428395.1 Caldilineaceae bacterium | reverse complement strand
ACATAACCTTGCCGTTGTTTACATCACCCATGACCTTTCCACCGTCCGATACTTCTCGGAACGCATCTTCGTCATGTACGCCGGCGAGATCGTTGAGCAGGCGCAGATGGACGACCTGCTCCGCAATCCTCAACATCCCTATACACGTGCACTGCTGGCCGCCATTGCAGACCCTGACCCTGAGAATGCCCTCGTCTTTCGCGACGTACCGCCAGGCGAGCCGCCCAGCCTGGTCAGTCCGCCCTCAGGCTGCCGATTTCACCCGCGCTGCACACATTTCATGCAGAATCTTTGCGAGGTGGAGACACCGCCTGATTTTGAGACGGAGCCGAGGCATCTCTCCCGCTGCTGGCTCTATGAGGACTCACGTCCCGATTCATGAGCGGCAGGCTCTGCCCGGATAGAGATATGCCCTCCTCACCACTGCATCTGATACTCTACGGCTTTCTCTTGCTTCTGTTCGGCTTTCTGCTGGCCTTTGGAATGGTCATCCGGGTTATCGAATCCGGTTTTCTGCTCAGTTTCCTTGCCTACGGCGCGTCCCTGGCCGGCCTCATTCTCGGTCTGCTCGGCGCCGTCGGCTACGTACGGCGAAGCCGACGGTAGCTGGTCCGACGAAGAAACATCTCTGGAGATTCCGAAACTGATTTGTCCAGGCGGGTGGAGTGAAGTTACAATTGCGGATGGATGATTCGCAGGCGGCGGTCCGTTGCGGCGGTGTGGAGGAGTCGTTTCACCCGCCGGACTCAGGTCTCCCGGTGCTCAGCATGAGTTCAGATACGAAAACAGTCTATGTTTGAGAAGCAGATTGGAATCGACCTCGGCACCGTCAATGTGCTCGTACATGTGAAAGGTCGCGGGATCGTCCTGCACGAACCCTCTGTCGTGGCCATCCGGCGCCAGGCCAACAAGATGGTGCTCATCGGTCACGAAGCTTACGACATGATGGGCCGCACACCGGAAAGCATCGAAGTTGTGCGGCCGATGCGCGACGGCGTTATCGCCGACTTTGTCGTAACCGAGGCGATGCTGCGTCAATTTATTCAGGACATCGTTGGCCGCTTTCCCCTCTTCAAGCCCAAGGTAATGATCAGCACGCCGCGCGGCGTCACCTCGGTCGAGGAGCGCGCCGTCCACGACGCCGCCATGCAGGCAGGCGCCGGCGCCGCCTACCTGATCCCCGAACCGCTGGCGGCTGCGTACGGCGCGGGGCTTCCGATCGGGACGCCGACCGGCAATATGGTCGTCGACATGGGCGGCGGCACGACCGAAGCCGCCATCGTCTCGATGTATGATATTGTCGTCTGGGACAGTGTGCGCGTCGGCGGTAACCGCCTGGATGAGTCGATCGTCAGCTATATCCGCAAGAAGTACAATCTTCATGTCGGGGACCAGACAGCCGAAGAGATTAAGATCGCAATCGGGTCTGCCTTGCCCACCGAGGAGGACCGCGGTATCGAGGTTCGAGGTCGCGATCAGATCAACGGGCTGCCCAAAACGATCGAGGTCACGAACAGCGAAGTGCTCGAGGCGATGATCGAGCCGCTGCAGGCGATGGTGCGCACCGTGCGCGCGACGCTTGAGAAGGCCCCGCCCGAGCTTGCCGCCGATATTATCGACCGGGGCATGGTGATCACCGGAGGCGGCGCTCAGCTTCGCCTGATCGCCTCACTCTTTACGCAGGAGACAGGCGTGCCGGCCTATGTCGCCGAAAATCCGATGGCCTGCGTGGCGTTGGGCGCCGGCCGTGCGCTCGAAAACTACGAAATCATGCGGCGCAGCCTGCCGATGATCTACTCCTGACCCGGTTGCAGTCCTTAAGCGCCTTCGTCACCATGCCTTTTATCCCCAGGTCAATCGCCAGCAAAGCCGTCCACGGCGGGGAAGCCCGCCGCTACGCCGCGCACGATGGACGCGTTGCGGCCGCGCCTGTCGCAGGCGGCATCGCGCCCAGCATCGGCTATGTCTACGCGGACAGCGACCATCTTGACCGGGCCCTGGGCGGCGATCCGGATCTATACGTGTACGGGCGCTACGGAAATCCCACCGTGGCCGCGTTCGAAAAGGCGATCGTGGAGTTGGAATGCCATGATATGCCGGAACGCGCCGGCGAATATTTCGCTCTGGCTACCGGTAGCGGCATGGCGGCGGTAGGCCTGGCCGCGGCCGCGTGCGGCGTAGAGGCCGGCGCAACCGTTGCAGCCGCGCAGGACTGCTATGGCGCTACTTACTCTCTGGTCGACCAGCTCTGGCCGCGTTACGGCGTAAAAGGCGTCTTTGTCGATGCGACTGACCTCGACGCGGTTGAACGGACGCTGGTGGAGGAACGGCCGGTCGCGCTGATCGTCGAAACGATCTCCAATCCGCTTCTCAAACTGGTCGATATCCCGCGGTTGGCCGCGTTGTGCCATGCCCACGACACGTTCCTACTGGTCGACAATACGTTTGCCACGCCGGTTCTCTTTCGTCCCCTTGCGCACGGTGTCGATGTTGTTATCCACAGCGCCACCAAATATATTGGCGGCCACGGCGATGTGCTGGGCGGTGTCGTCGCCGCGCGCAGCGAGATGCGTCCCGCCTTTTGGGAACATCAGAAGAAGACAGGCGCCAATCTCGGTCCGCACGAGGCCTGGTTGCTCCATCGCGGGCTAAAGACGATGCCGCTGCGGGTTGAGCGTCAGTGCCGCAACGCCTGCATTGTCGCCGACCAGTTGAGATCTCATCCGGCGCTCGCCCGCGTGCGCTACCCCGGTCTGCCCGATCATCCGCAGCATGAGCTTGCAGGTCGGATCTTCGGTCGCCGTGGATTTGGTGCCGTCGTGGGGCTCGAATTGAAGGACGCCGGTCGCGAGGATGTATTTCGCTTCCTCGAACTGCTGCAAATGGTCCAGCCGGCAACGACGGTCGGTGACCTCTATTCCCTGGTGCTCTATCCCAGCCATGCCTCGCATCGCGCCTTGTCGCCGGCGCAGCGGGCCGCGGTCGGTATATCCGATGGACTGGTGCGCCTGGCCGTCGGTGTCGAGGAGCCGCAAGACATCGTCGCCGACATCTGTGCCGCGCTGGAGGGTTGAAATTCGCCGCGTCGGAACCGGCTGTCGCTGAGAGTTCAAACGCGCCCATATTTGGATTTTGACAAATGCTGTAGCGTCACATACAATGTGCCGAAACTGGTAGCAGTACCGGTTTTCTTGCGTGTTTTCAGTACGATTCTGATGTGTTGAAGCGGCTGTTCTTCCCGTTTGGAGCCTGCCCCTCTTGAAGACGCATCGTCGTATGCAGTGATGTACACTTCTGTTGATCATACTGCATGACTAAGACAACGATTCTTACGGAGAAAGCCCCTGCCGCAGTCGGCCCCTATTCGCAGGCCGTTGCAACCGACCAACTGATCTTCACCTCCGGTCAAATCGGAATCCATCCCCTTACCGGCCAACTACGCCCGGGTATCGTCGAACAGACCCACCAAGTCCTGGAGAACCTTGCCGCTGTGCTGGACGCAGCCGGGTCAGGCATGGGTCACATCGTTAAAACGACGATATTTCTGACGGATATAGCGGAATTCTCCACTGTAAACGAGATTTACGCGGCGGCATTTCAGGACGATCCTCCTGCACGAAGTACCGTGCAAGTTGCCGCGTTGCCGCTCGGCGCGCTGATTGAGATCGAGGCGATCGCGCTGCGCGCCTGAGAGAAATTCTCGCTGGGCAAACCGAAGTAGCTTTCCACACAGAAGACAAAGACAGTCTTCATCCCCCGTATACGCGTGCACGTTGTGCAGGCCCCTGCCTGCCCGGTTGCCAGTGTGGAATCTGCGCGTTTGTTGCCGGAAGGAGGGTGAAAGAGCTTTGTAACTGCCGTCGCGTCTATGATCGCTAGGCGATCTTCAGCACTTATCGTGAAGTGGGTAACCTTAATTGTATTGGAGGGTGCAAGACAGCTATGTCAACTCAGCAAGCAGTGGCAGTGATGGGACCGAGCGCAGATTTCCTGACAGACGAGGAAACCGTCCTGGATTTGGACGACCATCCGATGGCGCAGCTCCTTGAGGAATTTGACGATTCCTATGTGAACCAGCCGCAGACGGGCGACATTCGCCATGGCGTTGTTGTCGACAAACGTGCTGGCGAACTGCTGGTCGACATCGGATACAAGTCTGAGGGGATCGTGGCGGGGCGCGAGGTCGACCGCCTCGAAGACGAGTTCAAAGAGATGACCATTGGCGATGAAGTGCCGGTCTATGTGATGCGCGAAGACCGGGATGGCAATCTCCTCCTCAGCATTTCACGCGCCAAGGCCGAGAGCGATTGGAAACACGCCGAAGAGCTGCTCGCATCCCAGGACATGTTCACCGGCGCTGTCAGCGGATTCAACCGCGGCGGTGTGATTGTCAAAATCGGCCAGGTGCGCGGCTTTGTCCCTGCCAGCCAGCTGAGCAGCGAGAGCCAGGCGATGCAGCTCTCCGAGGGCGAGCCTGACAATCGTTGGATGAAGTTGATGGACACCGAGTTGAGAATGAAGGTGATCGACCTTGACCGGCGCCGCAACCGGCTCATCCTTTCAGAGCGGGTCGCGATCCGGGAATGGCGCCGCGCGCAGAAGGAAAAGCTGCTTAAATCTCTCGAAGAGAACTCCGTATGCGAAGGTGTCGTCAGCAGCCTGGCCGACTTCGGTGCATTCGTCAATCTCGGTGGCGCCGACGGCCTGATCCATCTGAGCGAACTGAGTTGGGGCCGTATCAGTCATCCGAGCGAGGTCGTCTCTATCGGTGAAAAGATCAAGGTGATGGTGCTGAATGTCGACCAGGAGCGTAAACGCATCGGTCTGAGCCTGCGCCGCCTCCTACCGGAACCGTGGGAGACTGTGCCCGACCGCTACGAGGTCGGGCGGGTTGTACGCGGCACCGTTACCAAGCTTGTTCACTTCGGCGCCTTTGCCCGTCTCGAAGATGACACCATCGAGGGGTTGATTCACATCAGCGAACTGACCGAGCGCCGTATCAACCATCCGAGCGAGGTTGTCGCCGAAAAACAGGAGCTCGAGCTGCGCATCATCCGCATCGATACCGATAAGCGCCGCATGGGCCTCAGCCTGAAGCAGGTGGCGCCTGATGAGGAGGCGGTCGAGTTCGATTGGGAGCCGGCCCCCCTCGAAGAGAGTGAAGCAGACGGCGATAAGGGCCGCGCCGCGGCTGCCGCAACCGAGGCGGCGCCCGCAGAAGCCGGTGGGGAAGCCGCGCCGGGACCGAACTCGGAAGATCCGGAGTACGTCGAAGCGGTCATCTAGGCTACTGATCTGACATCTTCTGTTGGTCGCTGACGTGGCCTGAATAACCGCAGGAAGCGGATTCGCACTCCGCCGAACCGAAGCAGCCGGAAATAGGTGCCGGGCAATTGGACCGGCGCCTCTTTTTTTGCTAAATTGACAGATCGGGCGGGCCATCGTTACAATATGGTTGATGGCACCGGATGCCCGCAAGGCCGACCTGCGAGCCGGGTCAGTACTCCGTTTACCCGATACGCCGGTGCTCCCGAGCGGTCCTTCCGGCCACCAGTTCGCCAATTGCACCTTTAATTTCTACAGGCGTTGGGCGGTCTTCGCCCGAGGCATTGCGCCCCGATTCTGTCCCGGATGCCGATCCGTTGCGCGGGATTGAATCGGAATTCCGATTACGGCAGCCTGTTAGCGCATATGTTAGACTGGCGGAGTCCATTTGCATACGCGCAGGACTAAGCGACGATTGAAGGAATCAACCCTATGTCTGATAAACTCGAACGCTTCACGAAACGTGCGCGGCGAGTGCTTACGCTTGCTCAGGAGCAGGCACTGCGACTGAATCACACCCATATCGGCACAGAGCATCTGCTGCTTGGCCTGGTGCAGGAGGAAAACAGCGTCGCCGTCAAGGTGCTCAAGGAGTTGGGCGTCGAACCGGGCCAGGTTGTGCGCGCCGTCGAAAGGACCGTCGGCCGCGGGGAACGTGCGCCCTTTGGCAAGCCGACGCTGGCGCCGCGCACGAAACGTGTCATTGAGCTGGCAGTCGAAGAGGCCCGCATGATGGGCAACCATTACATCGGCACCGAGCATCTGCTGCTCGGGCTCGTCAGGGATGGCGACGGCGTTGCCGTCAACGTGCTGCGCAGCCTCGGCATCAACCTTGACCGTGTCCGCACGCAGACTGCCCGCGATCTGCTGCAAAGCAGTGCCCAATCCAAAGAGAAACAGAAGAAAGAGTCCAAGACGCCGCTGGTCGACCAATTGGGCCTGGACCTGACCGCGTCGGCCGAGGAGGGGCGCCTCGACCCGGTCATCGGTCGGCAGATGGAGATCGAGCGTGTCATTCAGATTCTCAGCCGTCGCACGAAGAACAATCCCGCGCTGATTGGTGAACCGGGTGTCGGCAAGACCGCGATCGTCGAAGGGCTCGCGCAGCGGGTAGTTGACGGAGATGTACCGGAGCCCCTGCTGAACAAGCGCATCCTCATGCTGGATGTGGGCAGCCTCGTGGCCGGGACCATGTACCGCGGTCAGTTCGAGGAGCGGCTGAAGAAGGTGATCGAAGAGATAATCAACAGCGGTGCCATCCTCTTTATCGACGAAGTGCATATGCTGGTGGGCGCCGGCGCGGCCGGCAGCAGTGTTGACGCCGCCAATATCCTCAAGCCCGCGCTCAGCCGCGGCGAGCTGCAGGTGATAGGCGCCACGACGCTCGACGAGTATCGCAAACATATCGAGAGCGATGCCGCGTTGGAGCGGCGATTCCAGCCAATTCTGGTCGAAGAGCCCGGGATTGAGGAGACGATCGAGATTCTGAAGGGCATAAAGAGCCGTTATGAGGAGCACCACAAGCTGATCATTTCGGACGATTCGCTCAACGCCGCCGCCCATCTGGCCGCGCGCTATGTCCCCGATCGCTTCATGCCGGACAAGGCTATCGACCTCATCGACGAGGCCGGCAGCCGCGTACGTATGTATAAGGCGCCGCACGCCGTCAGCCTGCGCGAGACCTTCATCGACCTCAAGCGCCTGCAGAAGGAAAAGGAAGAGGCGCTCGAAACTCAGCGCTTCGATGATGCCATCGATCTGCGCTACCGTGAGGTCGAGCTGCAGTCGAAGCTCGAAAAGCTGCGCGAAGGCTGGCGCCAGGTAGCCAACCAGCCGGTCGTAACCGCCGACGATATCGCCGAGGTCGTCTCGATGTGGACCGGTGTGCCGGTCTATCGAATGGGCGGCGAGGAGCGCGAGCGGCTGCTGGGAATGGAAGAAGAGCTCCATAAACGGATCGTCGGCCAGGATGAACCGATCAAGGCGATCAGCAAGGCGGTGAGGCGCGCTCGCGCCGGGCTGAAGGATCCAAAGCGCCCCATCGGCAGCTTCATCTTCTTGGGCCCGACCGGCATCGGCAAGTCGGAGTTGACCAAAGTCCTGGCCGAGTTCCTCTTTGGCAGCGAAGAGGCGCTGATCAAGCTGGACATGAGCGAGTTCATGGAGCGGCACAACGTCAGCCGGCTCGTGGGCGCACCCCCCGGATATGTGGGCTACGAAGAGGGCGGGCAGCTTACCGAAGCAGTGCGCCGCCGTCCCTATTCGGTTGTTCTTTTGGACGAGATCGAAAAGGCCCACCCCGAGGCCTTCAATATGCTCCTCCAGATTATGGAGGACGGCTCGCTGGCCGACGCCAAGGGCCGGCGCGTAGACTTTCGCAACGCGCTCCTGATCATGACGAGCAATGTCGGCGCCAAGCTCATTCAGGGCTCGAAAGGCATCGGCTTCGCCATCACCGCTGATGAGCAGACCCGCATGGAGGCCGAGTACGAGCAGATGAAGGCGCGCGTCATGGACGCCCTCAAGAAGACATTCCGTCCCGAATTCATCAACCGCCTCGACGGCATCATGGTCTTCCGCAGTTTGACCAAAGAGGAGATCACCGAGATCGTCGAGCTGGAGCTGCGCACGCTTCGTATGCAGCTGGCCGAGCAGGACATGAAGTTGGAGCTGACGCCCACGGCCCGCTACGCCATCGCCGACGCCGGCTACAACCCCGATTACGGCGCGCGTCCGCTGCGGCGCGTGATCCAGAGCGAGGTGCAGGACCCGCTCAGCGAGGCTCTCTTGGAGGGCCGTTTCGTCCCCGGCGATACGATCCAGGTCGACTTTATCCCGGACGACCCCGCCGAGGTGACGAAGGCAGGCGTGGTCGCCGAGCAGGCCTCGGGCACGCGCAACCCTTTCGACGCCGCCAACGGGCAGGCCGATGACGAGGGCCCCCAGGGCCGCTACGAGTTCACCGCGATCGCCCACGCAGAGGTGGAGGAGCCGGAAGACAGCGAGACCGCAGAGGCGCTGGAAGCGTTCTTGCAGTAGAGAGCCTTCAGGAGAGAACTGCCGTAGATTCGGCGTACACAGGACCCCAGAGATGGGGTCCTTTTTTCGTTCCCGTTTTGTGATTTTCAACGACAGGCGTATCATTATGAACCTGCGAGCGGTCTCCTCGCACCGATTACAACAGGAGGAAGAACAGGATGAATGAGCGCGTAGGCTTTGTCGGCCTCGGCATTATGGGGCAGGGCATGGCCCGGAACCTATTGAAAGCGGGATATAGCGTGCGAGTCTGGAACCGCACGTCAAGCCGCATGGACCCGCTGATCGAAGCGGGCGCGACGGCAGGCGCCAGCCCGGCCGATGTGGCCGCCAACTGCGATATTGTCGCCGTCTGCGTCAGCGACACGCCCGACGTCCAGGAGGTCATTTTGGGCGAGAACGGCATCCTCTCCGGCGTTCAGGCCGGCGCGTTGGTCATCGATTTCAGCACGATCAGCCCGCAGGCCACGATCGATATCGCCGAGCAGTTGAGCGCCAAGGGCGTCAAGATGCTCGACGCGCCCGTCAGCGGCGGCAGCGAAGGCGCGGCCAACGGCACGCTCAGCATCATGATCGGCGGCGACGAGGACCAGGTCGAACGCGCCAGGGGCCTGTTCGAGGCGATGGGCAATACCATAACGCACGTCGGCAAACAGGGCGCGGGCCAGACCGTCAAGCTGGTCAACCAGATACTGGTCGTCGGCAACTGTCTGGCGATGTGCGAGGCGCTTATCTTTGCCCAGGCCGGCGGCGTCGACCTCGAAAAATGCCTCAACGCGGTCACCGGCGGCGCGGCCGGCAGCTGGATGCTGGCCAACCGCGGACCCCAGATCATCGACCGCGACTGGCGGCCCGGATTCACCATCAACCTGCAACAGAAGGACGTGCGCCTGATCATGCAGGAGGCCGACGCGCTCGGCGTTCCGGTTCTGCTGTCAGGCCAGGTCTTCAGCCTCTATCGCACGCTGCAGCAGGCCGGACTGGGCGAGGAAGGCAACCACGCGCTCGTCAAGGCGCTTGAGAATCTGAGCGGCGTAGAGGTGGGCTGACCGCCCAACGCTCTCGTCGATACCTGAGATCGTCGATTGCCGGCCGGCGACAGGGGGCTTTCCGCTTCCCCGGAACCCCGGGCGAGGCCGCGATTGGGAAGTGGCTTACAGAAACTGTGCCTTGACGTCGCGTTAAATGGACCGCATGGCAAGATCTTTAGCCCTGCTACTATCAACCGAACGGGTGGGACGCCTCCTCTGCTGGGCGGCATCCCGTGCCAAAGCGCTTGGTTTCAGTTCAGACCTGCATCGATCCCGGATTGCCGAAGAACTGTCATGCGATTGCGAACCGTTGCTGGTCCGTTTCCCAAAAACATCTTCCCGCAAACGCTCGTGAACGCTCGTCGATCTCTCGCCCAACGCTCGTACGAGCGTTTGCCTGTTCCCCTGCCTACGCGCGCTGCCTCTTCACCGCGCGCCCGGCCGGTGCATTCGTGTAACCGCGCCGCAGCAGTCTCTTTCCGGCCGCTTAGGGACCCCGCCTTTGCACGCCGTGCAGCCGGGGGACCTTTTCCCAAAAACATTTTCCCGCAAACGCTCGTGAACGCTCGTCGATCTCTCGTCGAACGCTCGTACGAGCGTCTACCTGTTCCCCTGCCCGGGCGCGCCGCCTGCTCACCGCGCGCCCGGCCCGCACTTTCGTGTAACCGCGCCGCAGCTGTCTCCTCCCGGCCGCTTTGGGACCCCGCCTCTGCACCCCACGCAGCCGGAGGGACCCTGCCTTCTCGTCGACACACCTTGCAGATCCCGGCCGGCCCTGATAGTTCTCTCCCGCGCCGCGCCGTCTCCGACGCTGCAACTTACGCGCGCTGGGCATCGTATTGTTTCGCAAAGGTCGGGCAATGCTAGTTTCCAGGGATAGACCCAGATGAAAAAACTGTTGATTTCGATCCTCGTGATCGCGCTGATCGCCGCAGCCGGCTGGTTCGGCTTCCAGCGCTTCCAGGAGCGCCGCGCAGCGCTGGCCGAGGTCCCAAGTTACGAGACGGTCACCGTCGACCGCGGCACCATCAGCAGCACCGTCAGCGCAACCGGCAGCATCGAGCCGGAAGCTGAGGTTGCGCTCTCCTTCCGCGCCGGCGGCCCTGTCGAACAGGTACTGGTTTCCGTCGGTCAGGCGGTCGAGGTCGGGCAGCTGCTGGCCCAATTGGACGTAACCGACGCCTCGCTCGCCCTCGAACAGGCCGACGTCTCCCTTCTCATCAGCCGCGCCCAGCTGGAGAAGCTGGAAAAGCCGCCGTCGCAGGCCGACATCATCGCCGCCCAGGCCAACGTCACCGTTGCCCAGGCCAGCGTCGCCAGCGCCGAAGCGGCCCTGGCCAGCGCCCAGGCCGGTTACCGCGACCTGCTGGCCGGCGCCACCGCCGAGGAGCTCGCCGTCCAGGAAGCCCAGGTGCGCCAGGCGGCCGTCAACGTGCGCCAGGCGCAGAGCGCCTATGACAGTGTCAAGCACTTCCCCGACGCCGGCGCCTCGGCCCAGGCCGTCCAGCTGGAGCAGTCAACCATCAGCTACGAGGTCGCGCAGGCCCAGTTCGCGCTCACCAGGCAGGGCGCCGACGAGGCCCAGATCGCGTCCGCCCTCGCGCAGATCGCGCAGGCCGAGCTGGGTGTGCGCCAGGCCCTCAGCAACCTCCTGGTGGCGCAGGACGCCCTCGATTCGCTGCTCGCAGGACCATCGCAGGAGGACCTGGATATCGCCCGCGCCCAGGTCCGCCAGGCCGAGCTGAGCAAACTGCAGGCGCAGAACACGCTCGACAACGCCATGCTCTACGCGCCCATCAAGGGCGTTGTCAGCCAGGTCAATCTGCGCCAGGGCGAGCTCTATGGCGGCAGCGCGCTGCCCGCCATCGTGCTGACCGACCTGGCCAGCTTTCACATGACCGTCCTGGTTGACGAGATCGACGTTCGTCAGGTGCAGACGGGACAGACCGTCCGCCTCAGCCTCGACGCGCTGCCCGATGCCGACATAGCCGGCCAGGTCACGAAGGTCTCGCCCACCGCCCGCGACGTTGGCGGCGTCGTCGCCTACGAAGTCGAGATTGTGCCCGAAACGACCGATGCCCAGCTCAAGGCCGGCATGAGCGCGACCGCCATCATAACCACTGCACGCGTGGACAACGTGCTGCTCGTGCCCAACCGCTACATTCAGCTCGACCGCGAGTCCGGCAGGGCATTCGTTCAGAAGATCATCAGCCAGACGCCTACCCTGCAGGAGATCGAGATGGGGCTGCGCAACGATCGCTTGACCCAGGTGCTTGCCGGCCTGGGCGATGCCGACGAGATCGCGCTGATCCGGACCAGCAGCGAAGAGCAGCTGCGCAGCGCCATCTTCGGCAACTAGCCTTCAATCGGAAAATCGGAAACGCAACTCCAATTCAAATGTTCAATCGATTTCTCGGCGGGTCCTCCGCCAACGGCTCCGAGGCCCCGGCAGAAGACAGTCCCGTCATCGAGACCATCGGCCTCACAAAGACCTACACCATGGGCGATGTCAAGGTTCACGCCCTGCAGGGCGTCGACATGACCGTCCGCATCGGCGAGATGATCGCCATCATGGGGCCGAGCGGCAGCGGCAAATCGACCCTGATGAACATTATCGGCTGCCTCGATGTGCCGACCTCCGGTCTCTATCGCCTCGACGGCACCGACGTAAGCATGCTGGACGACAACGCGCTGGCCGAAATCCGCAGCCTCAAGGTCGGCTACGTCTTCCAGAACTTCAATCTGCTGCCGCGCACCACCGCCCAGGCCAATGTGGAGCTCCCTTTGCTCTACGCCGGAATCGGCGGCCGCGAGCGGCGCCGCAGGGCCGACGATGTCCTCAAGACCGTGAGGCTGGACCACCGCAGCGGGCACAAGCCCAACGAGCTGTCCGGCGGCCAGCAGCAGCGCGTCGCCATCGCCCGCGCCCTGATCAACCGGCCCCAGCTGATCCTCGCCGACGAGCCGACCGGCAACCTCGATACCCGCAACAGCGTCGGCATCATGGAGCTCTTCCAGCAGCTCAACGAGGAGCGCGGCATTACCATCGTCTTCGTCACCCACAACCCCGAGGTCGCCGCCTACTGCGATCGGGTCGTTCGCGTGCGTGACGGGCTCATCGAGAGCGACCAGCGCAACCCGTCTGCCGGCAGAAGGGCCCCGCAGACCCAGGCCGCGCCGGGCCCGCCGGCCAGCCGTTAGACCGCAGCGCGCCGCGCCTTTCCGACCGCTGAAACGCTCTTTTCAGGCCCTGGCCTCTACGAAAACGTCCCGACCGTACCCACCATGAACTTCTACGAAGCCGTTCGCGTTGCCATGCTCGCCCTCGCGGCCAACAAACTCCGTTCCGGCCTGACCATGCTCGGCATCATCATCGGCGTTGGCGCCGTGATCGCCCTCCTCAGCATCGGGCGCGGCGTGGAAAGGTTCTTCGTCGAGCAGTTTACCAGCCTCGGCACAAACTTGCTTTTCGTTGTTCCCGGTCAGCTGGGCGGAGGGCCGCCCCAGGAACGGGGTCGTGAAGTAGGCATTCTCACGATGAACGACAGTTACGCCATCGCCAATCCCCTGCGCGTGCCCGACGTCATCGCGGTTGCGCCGGAGGTGACAGGGAGAGTCGTAGTCGCCAGGGGAAGTAATGATCTGGATGTTTCGGTCAGCGGCGTTACCGCCTCCTACCAGGATGCCCTTTTGGGCGATGCCGCGATCGGCTCTTTCATTGGCGAAACCGATGTCCAGGAGCGCAGCCGCGTCGTCGTGCTCGGCTCCGATGTCTTCGGCTCTCTCTTCGACCCCAACGAGGACCCCCTCGACCAGACGATTCGAGTGAACAATATCCTCTTCCGTGTGATCGGTGTGATGGAGGAGCGCGGCGCCGGCATTGGCGGCGCCAACCTCGATGAGACCATATTCGTACCGCTGACGACGGCATCGGACCGTCTCTTCAAGCGGCGAACGGTAAGCGGCGACTATATTGTCAACGTCATCTACGCCACCGTGATCTCGGACGACCGCATGGAGGCGGCCCAGGAACAGATTGCCGAGCTGCTGCGCGAACGGCATAACATTGAATTTCAAGGCGAGGACGACTTCTCCATCATCAACCAGGCCGACCTGCTCTCGATCTTCGGCGACATTCTCAGTCTCTTCACCCTCTTCCTCAGCGCCATCGCCTTTATCAGCCTGGTCGTCGGCGGCATCGGCATCATGAACATCATGCTGGTCAGCGTGACCGAGCGCACGCGCGAGATCGGGCTGCGCAAGGCCGTCGGCGCCAAACGGCGCAACGTCCTCGGCCAGTTCCTTATCGAAGCCGTGACGCTCGCCCTGATCGGCGGCATCCTCGGCATCATTCTGGGCGGCGGCGGGGCCCTTGCCGCCACCTCCTTCATCGACAACTTCAGCGCCGTCGTCGGCATCGACGCCATCGTCATCGCAGTTCTCTTCTCGATGGCGGTGGGCCTCTTCTTCGGCATCTATCCCGCCTATCGCGCCAGTCGGCTCAATCCCATCGACGCCCTGCGCTATGAGTAGCTGCCGCACGCGCCTATTCCCACCGCCTGCGCGGCCCGGCCGCGCGCGCCGGCTGCGCACTGCCTGCCGCACACTGGCCCTGGGCTGCATTCTCCTGCTCGCGGCCGCCTGCGGACGCGCCCCCGGCGGGCCCACGCCGCTGCCGCCGGGAGAGCGCGTCGCCCAGCCCACGCCCGACTTCAGCGCGCCTGCCCAGGCCGCGCCGGCCCAGAGTGCCGACCCGGCCGCCGCTGCCATCCGCAACCGCATCGCCCAGCAGCAGGCGCAGCCCTCCCCCACCCCGGCGGATGACCGGCCGGCCCCCACGCCCTCTGCCCTGCAGGCCCATCCCGAGCTCGCCGTTTTCGACCGTCCGACCGCTCTGGGCATCGTGGTCGGCGGCGGCGCTCTCTACGCCGCGCCCGGCGGTGGCGCGGCCGTCAACATGCAGATTGGGACCACCCTTACCATCACCGGGCGCTCCGCCGACGGCGGCTGGTACGCCGCCTACCTGGCCGACGGCACCGCCGGCTGGGCCGCGGCCTCGCAGGTGCGCGTCTTTGGCGATGCCGCCGGGCTCGAGGTCGTGCAGGACTCGCTCGGCCCCGTCGCCGTCGCCACCCTCATCGCCCAGGCCAGCCAGCCGCAGCAGCCCCTCGCACAGGCTGCTGTGACGCCAACGCCCGCGGACCGCGCGCCCGGGCCCTCCGCCGGGACCGCGCCGCAACCGGACGCCCCGCCCTCATTGACCGGGCCTGCCGTCACCGTCCTCGTGGAAGGCGCCAACGTGCGCGCCGGGCCCGGCACCGATTTCCCCGTCGTCGGCCTGCTCTACCGCAACGACAAGGCCGCCCTGCTCGGACGCAGCCAGGCCGGCGACTGGCTGCACGTCCGGCTGCCCGACAGCCTCGGCTGGATCTTCGCCCCGCTTGTCGAGACCAGCCTGCCCATCGCCGGCCTGCCGGTCGTCAACCCGCCCCCCGCCCCAGACCCCTAGCCGGCCTCCTGGTTGGGGCTTCCGCAGACCAGTCTACTGATAGGAGACACCCCCGATGATATCAGCAGCTGATCACGGGTAACCCCTGGCGCGCCTCAACGGGCGTATGAACACCTGGTGACGAAGGCGAATACATCGAACCAAGTTCCTGCGCCGACAGCGCATCTAAGCGCCCTCTTTCCATCGCGGCACTGCCCGGCGCAGGCAAAACGTTCCATACTGCAGGGCATCCAAACAGATACCCGCAAGACGTCATTTCCAGGGCGGCCAACCCAAACGCAAGCGAGGCCGTCCTGAGAAGCCTGCCAAGATAGACGGCAGCCCTCGCGACATGGCGCGTGCGCGCTATCGAAGAGTCAAGCGAGGACTCCGATTCTGTGATCCACTTTCCTGTTCGTAAGGACGTTTCGGGAGCCGTCGAGAAGACCTGTGTCTTGCCTATGACGCAAAAAGATACGGCGGAAGAGGAAAAGGGGTTGATGCCTACCCGTCACCTAGTGAGCGGTCACAAATGCCATTTCCGTGCTGTACACAACAGGATATTCAGGCCGGCGCCGGATACAGGAGAGGTTCTCTGGCTTTGAGGTCTTCCAGTTCCAACCTGTCCTCTTTGACATAGTGTACGGGAAGGCCTCTGTAGTTATCTGAGTCAAATTTGTCGACGGTGCGCCTCCTGTTGAATCTCGAATCCACGTTCTTTGCAGCCAGGAAATACCATGCCCTGATTGCTTTTGTTCGAATCCTTGTCTCGCTATCTGTTTCATAGACAGAAAGAAGATACTGAAGGCAAGGCAGGGACCACCGCAATTGGCTCTTGCCCTTCTCGTCACTTTCGTGCCACGCCTCGTAGTTATCGAAGGCGGTCTTGATCTCTATGAATACCGCTCTGTATTCAGTTTCTGATTCCTCAAGAATCAGGTAGTCGCAACGATCGTAGAATTCACACCCATTGTCTGCTTTAAAAACCTGCCGGCGGCCACCAACTTCGAGATTGACCACGACGGAAGATCTCGGCACGTTCTCGACTCTTATTGCCGTACCGCTTTGTCTGTCCGTCAGGGTAACTGTACTTCCATCTCTACTACCTTCGGGAAGCATCATGTCCCATCTCAGATGCTCTTCAATCCAGTCCCTAAACAGCATCTGAATTCATCTTGGATTTTCTTATGATTCGAGCGGCCAGCTTTGATCCCGTTCGGTTCAGCGACTCGGTTGTTTCGTCAATCACCGGCATTTCGATACCGAACTCATCCATGACGCACGGTTCAAGCCTCCCGTTTTTTGCAAAGTAAGCGCTGACCTGATCGAGGTCTAATTTATCCAACTCTTCATAGCCAAGTTCTTCCATCTCCTTTCCATTTTCGTCGTGGGCGCTGCTCAACATAATGAGATTGTTGATTTCCCTCAGGATGAAATCGCTGTGCGTTGTTATAAGGATTCTCGTTCCGGAGTTGACCAATCGCGCCAATAGACGGGCAAGCCGGACCTGGTTCCCGGCGTCAAGGTGGCTCTCCGGCTCATCAATCATAAGGAGGCCCACGCCATTCAAGAAATAGCCCAGAAGAAAATACAAGCTGGACATTTCCCAGGCCGACGAGGAGGCGAGATGTAAGGGTATGTCAAAGCTGAGGTTGTGGCTGCTGTTCGCAGTGAAGCGAAGAGTGCCGTTTACACTGGTGAATCGCCCGTCCATCATCTCCTCTATGCCGCCGGAAAGGATCTCCTGTGGAATATTGTTGCGCTTTTCGGCAATGCCGGAAATGTTCCTCGCAAAATCAATGTTGTCATGTATTGCTAACGCATACCTGCTTAGGTTTCTCAATGGGTCGGAACTTTGCTCTGATTCTTCTTCTTGTCCGTCCTCCTTCTGTTGCACCGCCCGCATCACTTGGCTTCTCACATAGTCTAGCTCGTTCAAAAACAACGGAATCGAATGGCGCGCCGATGAAAGTATGAAGGGTCTGTACTGGCGTTCAAAAGGGTCCTGCAAGAGAAAGAATGTACACAGCCTCTTAAGCGAGTCCTTCATCAAGAAAGTCTCGATATTACCGCCACCCCCTGCCG
The DNA here is from genome assembly GCA_034428395.1 of Caldilineaceae bacterium. Classification (GTDB taxonomy): domain Bacteria; phylum Chloroflexota; class Anaerolineae; order Caldilineales; family Caldilineaceae; genus Bin5. Next base: position 16,771 of record DAOUHX010000285.1, on the reverse strand, counting down.
CACTGCCTGACAGGCGCGCCGAGAATCTGCTTCGGTCATACTCTACGGACAAATCTAAGTTTTCAAAAATGTTGAGGGATAGTCGACGGCCTACCGGGAGTTCTCTCCTGAACTCGGCCTCCAAAGATGCGTTCTCAAACTCCTTTGGAGATGCATTGAACACTCGAGAAATCCTGAATTCCGAGAACTCCCGTGTCACTTCTTGTATCAGGCGACCTTGTTCTTCTATGAGAAGATCCTCATTGACCTGCCATTCGACACGCCTTTCAGTTCGTAGCTCTTTGATTATCTCATCTGTGGAAAGAGAAGCCACTCTTCGAAAGTGGCTTTCGCAAAACGATTCTGCCCCTCTTTCGACAAGATCTGAAAACGCCTTCATGAATCCGTAGAGTGAGTAGACGATCCGAGTCTTACCCGTATTGTTTTGCCCCGAAATAACTGTAAAGTCTCCCAGCTCCATTTCAGCTCTGGTGATAGGGCCTATATTGTTGAACGCGAACTTCATTTTGTTAGACATGCTTGACCTATTCTCCAAGCTCTTGTCGAAGAGTCTAGGCGTAATGGTCGGTTTCGTCCTTGCTTGATTTCTCTTACACTACATAATGCCTGGATGAATTGTCAAGACAGTTCAGTAACGCGCCCCCTGCCCTGCCCCCATGATCAGCACAGCCCCGGCCAGTCTGGCCGGGGCTGCTTTCTCTGCAAAAAATGGGACTTATATATTTGACACTACCACTGAAATGACATCGAATGGAGCTATGAAACCTCACATTTCTTGGAGGGGCAGGCGTCAGTGGGATACAGGGATTGGGGTCAGGTGAACTTGACGATACCGACCAGAATTCCAGTCCAGATTCCAGTCCAAAGAAGGAGTTTCCACGTCAGCCTCGCTTCCAGTGCTGATATGGCGGCATTCAAGTCTGACGCAGTTGCCAGATTTGCTGAACCTTCTTCGAGTCCGGCTATGCCTTCTCTGTCAGCAATGGCTGCCATATCTCCTCCTCTTGAATTAAGTATAGTTGAAACGTGTTGACTTGTCTATGGAACTCTGACTGGTCCCAGGAAGAACAAACGATTTGCGCCACCCTCTGCCGCCGGGGCGATTGCATCTAATTGGGCCACGACCCGCGACACTACCTGATTCGAGCCCAACTCCGAAAAAGCGCCGAAAACAGCCCTTTTGGAGATCGGTTTTTCAACCGAAAACGATTAACAATTGGTAGGGGCGCCCCTTGTGGGCGCCCTTTGTGGGAAATTTTGGCGTCCGGACTTAGATGCGATTGCCCTGCCTCTGCCGCTGAGACGGTGGACGACCTGCTGAAAGCGGCTGTCAAGGCCCAGCCGAAACCTCGCGACATGTCCCCACGCTAACGCTTCAAACGACTCAAGTGGTGACGCATTGTGTGGCGCCAACAATCATGATCCCCCAAGAAACGTCGTCTTGGTTCACGCCCTACCCCGCTGTATCATAGGGTGCCGAACACCGGGGTAGAGTCAAGACCCTCGCAGATTCTCACCGCCGGGGAGCCGTTCCAATCGCTGGAGCTGCCTCTATGGACACGAGGATATGACAGCAGTGATCAATGAGTTAGAAAATGAGGAGGGAAAATGTACCCTAGCAAGAGAGCACTCAGGTTTAGTATCAAGTCTGAGAGAGACAAGCTAATTGAAGAGTATGCAGAACGCTTTGGCGGACAGGAGAACGCAAAGATTTTCCTTTTGCTGTGGTATGAAGTAGTCCAGTTGCTCGAATTTTGGAACTGCGAACGCCATCTGTTCTCAACCGAGAATATCCCTGTTTTGAAGAGGACCGACGGGAAGTTCTGGGCTCTCCATCAAGATGTCTTACAAGACAGAATTCTTATGTGCCTTTCAAGATTGACAGATGATGTCGCGTCGAGAAATCACAAACATTTGTCTGTCTATCAGGTGGAACGGCTTTTGAATTGTGCTGGAATAAAGAAGGGCAAGAATCTAAGGGACTTGCTCAAAAGGATTAGAAAAGATTGCAGGCCAATAAGGGAGTATAGAGACAAAGTACTTGCCCATAGCGATCTAGAGTTTCACTTGAATCCCGAATACAAGTACGGTTTGACGAGGGGGCAAGTCGACGACCTTGTTGATTTGCTTAAAGATGCAATTCTGCTCACAGAGAAGGCATTTGGACTAGATGATGACTCAGGATGGGCTAACCACACATTCAATCGTGCAGAACATTTCATGCAGAGCCTCCAGCTACTTCTAGAAAAAAACGACGATGAACAAGAGTAGTCTCAAGTACAGCGCTGTTTAGCCCCTAACTGTCAATTGCCTTAAACAATGACCGCTCCAAAACGCCATGTCGGACTGACCTGTCCCCGATGTTTGTACCATCCGTCTTGTTTGTCCGACAAGCAGCGGAATAGCGTCGGCAAGTGTGAGGGCCTCAGGCGCCGGCAGCCGGTAGCCCAGAGAGCTGAGGCCGCCCGCCGGATCGGCGTGACCAGGCACACCTTCTACCCCTGGCGCAGCGACTGCGGGGGTCCCATGATCGACCAAGCCGGGCGCCTTAGGCCCCCGAAGTCGGAGAACAGCCGCCCGAAGCGAGCAGGGGCGGACCTGACGCTGAACAACCGGATCCTGAGGCAGGCGTCCGGGGGAAACTTTTGAGCCCTTCACGTCGTCGCCGCTGTGTCGAAAGCGCTTACAACCCTGCTATAGGTCAACCAGCGAGGGGGCGCGATGCCGCGCCAACTTCCTGCCTTGACCATATCGGTCTGGAGCCAAGCTGTCTGCTGATGTTGGGACGCTGTTCTATCTGTTTTGTGCTATAATGGCAATAGGAAGGGGATAATCGGAGAGGATAGGAGACACCCCCAATGACCACCACCACGGACCACGGTGAACGACTGGCACGCCTTGAAGGTGCCTATAAGCACTTGGCGACGAAGGCAGACATTGCAGATTTGAGGACTGAAATAGAAAGGTTGTCGTCTAACTTGACTTGGCGAATGATCGTCATAGCTGTGTTGGCCCAGGCACTAGGCATTGGCGTTCTGAAATACTTACCCTGACAAAGCAGAAGAAACAACCCAAAGACGAACGTCCCCCTGCGCCCCGCGGCCGCCAGCCCAAACGAGTCGTAAAGATCGACGATTCGCCTCGCAATACCGCCCGCTCCTTCATCGGAATTCGCTCCACGTAATACCCCCGTTCTGATCAGTAGCTTCAGGACAGTGGGGCGCTATTGTATATGATCATCTTTTCAATCTGCTTCGCGTTAGAATGGCAATAGAGAGAGGAAAATCGGAGAGAATAGGAGTCTCCCCCAATGACCACCACCACAGACCACGGAGAACGTCTTGCCCGTGTAGAAGGCGCCTTTCAGCATCTTGCGACGAAGGCGGACGTAGAGAGGTTGCGGGCTGACCTTAGTCAAGACATAGAGCGTGTTCGGTCTGAACTCAAGGGTATGAAGTGGATAATCGGAGTTGGAATTGCTGTGGCTGGTGTAGCTGGTCCGGTTGTAACAAAACTGTTGGCTTAGGAGTAGAAAGGCAAATGCCTGCCGCAACTGATCATGGAGAACGACTGGCACGCCTTGAAGGCGCCTATGAACATCTTGCGACGCAGGCTGACATTTCCGACCTGAAAGTGGACATCGGGAAGATGCAAGTGAGCATCATCAAGTGGATCGTTGGCGTCGGATTAGCCAGCCCTACAATTGCCGCTGCTGTCGCGTCAACCGTTGTCACCTTGCTGACGCCCTGAAAAAGAGTAGCCATAACCAGGAAGAAAGAACCCAATCACAAACGTCCCCTGCGCCTCGCGGCCGCCCGCCCAAGCGAGTCGTCAAAATCGACGACACATCTTGCAACGTCGCCCGCTCCTTCTTCGGCCTTTGCTTCACAAAACACCCCCATCCTGATCAGTAGCTTCAGGACGACGTGGCACTAAAGTACATAGTCCCCTTTCCAAAAAATTTTGTGTTTTCCCACCCTCATCTACCCCGTTTTCCTGATCGTAGACAAATCGTATACAAATCGCCCACGATACCGCTTCCACCGCTTCTGACCCCATCGGCCGGCCCCCGCCCGGCCCGTTCGACCGCCCCCGCCCCCCTTCTCCACTGTAGACGCCGCGAAATCTCGTCAAGAGACGCGCGCGACCCGTCCTGGACACGCCTCCTTGCGGCCTGTGGCATGGCAAAACTGTGCCAAAACTGAGGTTGACACCCTTTTCGGCCATGCAGTATAGTTTGAGCACAGGACAAAAGCGCCAAAAGACCGTTTTCGGACAGGCGCGCCCGGTCGATCGGCATTTCGTCGCAGCTGGGCGCCGTTCAAGCGAGACCAAGCCGTCCGCACTACTGTTTTTTCCAGTGAAGAAGCATGCGATCTGCTGCCGTCTCGAACTTCGCGCCAACCCTGTTGTATGCTATAATCAAGGTTGACACCGTTTTCGGCTATGGAGTATAGTTACCGCAATCAGGAACCGGTTGCAGGTTCGGTCGCTGGTCTACACTCCAAACTGTGCTTGACAAGGAGAAAAATCCCTATGATGCACACAATTCGTTCGCACAACCGTCCTTATATGGTGGCGCTGGCTGTGTTGGCGCTCCTGTTGGCGCTGTTTGCCTGGCCGGCGGCCGTGTCCGCGCAGGTCCCGGACCCAGGCACCGGCGACTCGGGCAATCAACCGGGTGGCATAGGTGACCCGATCCCGGATCCGCCGGGTCCTCAAGGTTCATCTGATCCAGTTTCGATTTCGGATCCCGTCTTCACCAACAATCGCGTCGTGCAGCACGCCGCCACGCCGGCGCAGCTGATCAAAGCGGGCGGAGGAATGCACTACTACTTCATCGGCGCAGACGGCAGCGCGTCCACCGGACCCTATATCGCCTCTTTTGCGTCGCTGGCCGAAATGTATCCTACCGGCGGCGCGGTCTCGCTCTACAGCGGCACCAACCCCTTGACGGGCAAGTCGGTGAACATCTACTATCTGGCCGACCAGATGAAGGTCCAGGTCAACACCTTCTACCCGGCCAGCCATGATCAGTACAATCCGCACAAGGCCTATAACTTCACCGTCGACAGCAGCTATACGGTGAACCATCTCGCCTGGTAGGCGATGGAGCAGGCCCTGGCCGCTCGCGGCCTAAGGGAGTTCACTCTTTGTCAATCTCCAACCGGGATGGCACAATCAGGGGCCGTGCCGGTTGGAGAAAGTCTTGTACATCGGCGCAAGAGGTGTTTCCGAATGCTTCTTCATGGTATGGCTGCCCTGGGCTCTCAACCGGGGAGGAGGGATTGTCGGGATGAAATAACCAGCGATGAGCCGGAACCACTGTCGTTGAACGATGTCAGCGAGAACTGCTTTTCACACCCAATCATCGGAGTCGGTATGTTGCACGCGGGCCAGACGTTGCTGTATACTTATAAGAATCTGGCAAAAGTCCATTTCATCACATCTGACTGTCCGCGCAGCATGGCCGGTTTCAAACAAGCCTGTAACCTGGTTGGCCGCTTATGACCGGGAAAAAAGAACGGACGGTTCTACAGAAGATTTCAGGAGAGCCTACTATGATGCCAAAGAAGTACAAGACACGTGAGTTGAGGACCCTGAGCCTCCTAATCCTGGTCGCCCTGCTCGCGGTCCTGTCTGCTCCTTCCCATTCCGACAGCGTGGCCCTCGCGCAGGGCACGGCGCCGGAGCTGACCGCAACCTCCCGCGTGGCGAGCCAGGTCGAGCTCAGTTGGACGGAGGTGTCCGGCGCCAAATACGTCATTGCGCGCTACGATAGGACGGCCTTACGCTGGGAGACGCTCGAAAGCTCCTACAGCGGGACGAGCAGGACCGACAGCTCCGTCCAGGCCGGAAGGAGCTACACCTATCAGATCTCCGCCGACGGCCGCAATTCCTGGTCCAACCAGGAGACCGTGTTCGTGGGCCACTACGACGCGCCCACGCTCAACACGCCGACCGTCAGCACGCTCCCCAGCAAGATCGACGTCTCCTGGTCGACCGTGGCCGGGACCGACAACTACGATCTCTGGCGCTTTGAGCAGACCGAAGGCTGGGTGCAGGTTGCCGACGGCCAGACGGGGACGGCCTACGCCGACTCCTCTGTCGATATCGGCAAGAACTACATCTACCAGGTGCAGGCCCACGGCACCCTCGGCGCCGGCGCGTGGTCGGCTCAGCAGAGCGCAACAGTGCCCCGCACCGCGCCCAGCATGCCGGTCAACCTGCGGGCCAGCCCCGGCGACGCCCAGGTCATTCTCACGTGGACTGAGCCCCTCTACAACGGTGGCTCCATCGTCACTGGCTACCAGTACCGCTACCAGGAGTCCGGCGGCACCTGGTCGAGCTGGACCGACACCAGTCCCACCCTGAGCCGCGCCGCCACCTTGAGCAGCCTCACCAACGGCACCGCCCACAACCTCGAGGTGCGCGCCCAGAACGCCATCGGCGACGGCGCGGTCGCAACCGCCTCCGCCACGCCGATGTCAACCGTGCCGGGGACACCGCAGAACCTGAGGTCGACCCGCATCGGACCGACCGAAGTCGATCTGGCATGGGATGCGGTTGCCGGCGCCACCGGCTACGAGATCCAGCGCAGGGTCAATGCCGGAAACTGGGTAAGCCTGACCGGCGTGAGTGGCACGTCCCACACCGATACCGGTCTGGATCCCTCGACCAGCTACGACTACCAGATTCTCGCCTCCAACAGTTCTGGTAGCAGTTCATGGTCGGGAGCCTTGACTGTTTCCACGCTGGCCCCGCAGGTGCCCGCCGCGCCGGTGCTGACCGCGTCCGCGGACGGCTTCACCATCACGCTCGGTTGGACCGCGCCCAACGATGGCGGCGCTGCGATCAGCTCCTACGAGATCGAGTATTCGACCGACGGCTCGACCTGGTCCACCCTCGAACCGGCCGCGGCCGCGACCGCGACCTCCTATGAGGACGCCAACCTTCCCGGCGGCACGGTGAGGTACTACCAGATCCGTGCCATCAACTCGGTTGGCGACGGCGCCTGGTCCGCCTCGATGTCGGCAGAGGTAGCCCCTGCCGCGCCGGTGCTATCGGCGGAGCCCGGCTGGCTAGGGACCCCCGGAGCCCCCACGGTCGTCCTCACCTGGACCCAGGGCGGCGACGCTGAGGTCACCTCCTATCGCATCGACAAGCTGGACGACCAGTCCAACTGGGCCATGGAGGTTAGCCTGCCCGGTTCCACCGACCCCCTCCGCTACAGGGACACCGGCCTGACTCCCTCCACAGTGCATACCTACCGCATCATCGCCATCAACGCGGCCGGTGAGAGCGGAGAGTCGAACTCGGCTGCCGCCACCACCTTGGCGCAGGCGCCGGGGGCGCCGGGTCCGCCGACCAGCCTGATGGCAACCTCCGGCCCCGGCATGGTAACGCTTAACTGGGCAGCCCCCCTCTTCAGCGGCGGCGCGTCGGTTACCGGATACCAATACCGCTACAGGGAGGCCCCCACCACCACCACCGCATGGGGCTCAGAGAGATGGATGTCTGCCGGTGAGATGCTTTCGGCGGAGGTCAAGCCTCTCAAGCCGGCCACCGAATACGAATTTCAGGTGCGTGCGGTCAACTCGGTGGGCGCGGGAGACCCCGCAACCCTGGATGACGATTCCACCCCAGAGCTCATAGCTGCTAGAACGCCTGGGGCCACCGGGCCGACGGCCGTGCCGGTCCTTAGAAGGTCTCTCGGCACGCACGACGGATCTGTGGTTACTGTCTTGCCGCATCAGAGCAACGCCGAGATAACGCTCTCTTGGGACGCCCTGGGAGGGGCCGCCCAGAACGGCGGTTCGCCCATCACCGGCTATGAACTCTGCTATAAGAAATTAGCCGACTCGGCATGGACGTGGTGGGATGCAGCCAACGATGCTACGGTTGACGCACCGGTCCTGACTGGCTCGGTCTACTCTGCCGTCCATGGCCAGGATGCGACCGACGGGCTGCTCGATCCCGGCACGACCTATCAGTACCGCGCCCGCGCGCTGAACACAGTTGTCGATGCCATCGACGATGCCACTGGCGATGCCATCACCCCAAATGCAACCTGTACACACTGGGATGGTGCCTGGTCGGCTGTGGTTTCCGCAACCACCCCGGCAGTTGAACCGGAAGCGCCGACACTGCGGAGCGCAGCTGGCGCGAATACCGTCGATACCTCTGATACGAGTGTTGTCGCGTGGGATCTCAACGTCAACTCGATCACGATCAAGTGGATCGCGCCAGCCACGAACGGCGGCGCCGCCGTCACCAGTTACGAAGTCTGGGTAGGCACGGCACCGCTTGTGGACGATCCTGCTACGACGGACGTCAATGAGATCGAAGCCCAAAGCCCCACCATTACAAACCTGCCCGCGGTGCGGCTCGAGTATATCAGTGTCGGGCTCACGGCGGAGAACACGTACTACTACCGCGTGCGCGCCAGGAACGGCACCGGCAATGACCGCGTAAGCGTGTGGTCGAACGAGCACTCCGGGACGACCACTGCGACACAGGCGGGAACCCCCGGTGCGCCGTCAAGTCCTGATCTTGTTGGTGGTGGCACCACTGCCCCTGCCGACGGCAATGTTCAGCTCACATGGACTGGGCCGTCTGACGAAGGTGACTCGCCGATTCTGCACTACGAGGTGCAGTACCAGCGGGATGACGACCCGGACGACGATGACGACTGGAGCGACGCAACCACTGTGACGACGCTAGTTGCGTCGTGGACACATATGGCTGCTCCAGGCGCCTCGATGATGGAGTACCGCGTGCGCGCGGTGAACGCCAGTGGCGCGGGCGCATGGTCGGACGAAGATACTGATTCGTCAAACGGCAGTCAGCCGTTTAGGGTTAGCGTTCCTGCCCGGGCTGCCAGCGCGCCGATGTTGACCGCGACCTCGGCCGGCACCGACGAGATCCTGCTCGAGTGGAACACACCGCAGGACAACGGTACGCCCATCACCGGCTACGTAATCCAGCGATGGGATCCCGATCCCGACGATAACGTCGATACCGATGATGCGGCCTGGGATTCCACGAACGCAATCACGCTTACTGACGCTGACGCGACGGTACACTCCGACGTAGGTGTCGTCGATAGTAATACCGGCGCTGTCACGACGCCGCTTATGGCCGGGACAGAGTACTTCTACCGTATCCAGGCGTCTGCGGCTAGTGATCCCCAAGGCACCTGGTCACATACGGACGATGATACGAGAAGCATGGTCTCTGCGACCACGGATATGGATGTTCCGGCAATGCCGGTGCTGAACGTTGGCACCGACACCAGTGATTCGCCCGCAGAAGGCCGCGCCGCCCCCACCGGCGACTCGATTACGCTGTGGTGGACCGCGCCGGGTAACGGCGGCTCCGAAATCACCGGCTACGAGCTTCGGATGTGGGACGCCACCGCCGACAACGGCGATGGAGCGTGGGTGTTTGTCGCCAGCCCGGCAGCCGACGCCACCTTCCATACGCACGACGAACTTGAGCCTGGGACGACGTATCACTACATCCTGCAAGCGCGCAACGCCATCGGCAGAAGTGAATGGTCGGCCGACGTTTCGGACATGACTGTGGCCAGCAACCCGGACGCGCCTGTGCTGACGGCAATGGCCACCAGTTCCACCTCGATCCGGCTCACCTGGACGGTCCCGGATGACAACGGCACGCCCATCGACGACTACGAGCTTCAGAGGTGGAATGCCGAAGCAGATCCGGCTGTGTGGGGCGCCAACCTGCTCGACGACGGCGATACCGTGACGGAGTTCGTCGACACCACGGTGAACCCCGGAACGACGTATTACTACCGTATCCGTGCGATGCCGCAGGCCGACACCGACAACGACGGCTCAACAGATGACGAAGGTTGGTCGGCGGAAGACTCGGATGACGAGAATGTGACCTCCGCGACCACGCCTGGGATCACGCTCGGACAGCCGACCTTAACGGTTCCAGAGGATACCGCTCCGGCTGATGATACAGACGGCGTCACCGCAAACTCGATTACGATGACGTGGACCGAGGCGCCTGTATTGGCAGGCGGTCCGGCAGTAACCGGGTATGATGTCCAGATATGGAACGGTTCCATGTGGGCAGATGAGGCCAGCCTGGGCGTCGTTACGACCTACACCGACAGCGGCCTCATGGCTGGGACGAAGTACTACTACCGCGTACGCGGGAAGAACAGCCAGGGTCCAGGTCCGTGGTCGTCCTTCGGTTCGACAACCACGACCTCCGCTGCCCCGGACGCGCCGGTTCTGACAGCGGCCCCCGAAGGCATGAACGCCATCCGGCTGACGTGGACGGTCCCGAATGACAACGGCACGATGATCACCGGCTATCAGCTCCAGAGATGGAACTCCACAACCAACGCGTGGCCGGCTGATGCTGATAATGTCAATCTGCTCGTCGCACCACGTTACACCGGCGGCACGCTGTTCGTGAATGAGCTCCTTGATCCCGCCGACCCGACTTCGAGGCTTGCTGCAGGGACGAGGTACCACTACCGTATCCGCACGCTTGGCCCTGGTGGTGTGACTGGTACTCAGAACAGCGCCTGGTCGCCAAGCAGGTCTGCCACCACCGTGGCGGGCAGGCCGGGCAAGCCGGTGTTGACCGCGACGGCCGACGGCCAGACCGCGATCAATCTCTCCTGGACCGCGGCGGCCCCCAACGGCAGCGCCATCGTCCGCTACGAGCTGCAGATGTGGGACAGGGACGCCCGCATGTGGGTGTTCGTCCACAACGCCCTCCCGTCGACGCGCACCACCTACAGGCACAGTGGGCTGATGGCCGACACGAACTACGCCTACCGCATCCGCGCCGTGAACCGCGCGGCTGACAACGGTGGCAACGGCTACTGGTCGACTATCGACTTCGAAAAGACCGCCGAATAGGCACCATTGGGCCCCAACCGGTCCAATCTGTAGAAGCAAGGACGCCCTCCGGCTGCGGCCGGGGGGCGTTTCTCTTTTGGGGGGGTCCGCATCAGGCCAGGCGATACCACTGGAGCCGGTCCGCCAGGGGCAGGATCTCTCCGTCCCACCTGCGTCGTCGTTGCCCCGTGTCAGCCAGGAGCCATCCCAAGGACCGGCAGAATCGGCAGTTCCACTGCGCCGCTCTACTGAACTGTGAGGCCTTCATCCTGCCAGCCGGTCGCCGGGGTGCATCCAGGATCTTTGCCAACACGTTCGAACACAGGCAATCGTAGGGGCGCCCCTTGTGGGCGCCCCCATTATCACTGAAATGAGAAGCGCTTATCCTGCCGGCCGGTTGCCGGGGCGCATCCGGGATCTTTGCCAAAACCGTTCGAACGCCTGCAATCGTAGGGGCGCGCCCCGCTTATCACAAGCCGGACTCGACTGAGACGCCATAGCTCTGGATACACCCGCTTGCCCCTCCTTCTCCTCCGCAACGCCTCTCCATTCGCCCCAGTTGGCCTCAAAGAAAAGCCAAGATTGTACAAGAATACCGCCCACGGTCGCGTACCGCAGGCTGGTCCACGATCAACTCCGCGACGACGGTCGCGGGCGCTCCCGGCAGGCCGCTGATGCTGACGGCGACGCCCGGCAACCGGAACGCGATCGACCCCGCCTGCCACGCGGCGCCCTCCGGCGCCTCGGCCATCGTCCTCTACCAGCTGCAAGTCTGGAAACCGGACAACCGCATGTGGGACACCGTCCGCAACCACCTGCCGTCGACGCGCGCCAGCGACAAGCACAGCGGGCTCATAGCGGACACGCGCTACGCCTACCGCGTGCGCGGTGTGAACCGTGCGGCTGACAACAACGGCCTCGGCAACTGGTCGACGATCACCTTCGCAACTACGGCTGCATTGCGAGGATCGGACCGAGAGGTACCATCCCACAGTAGGGGCGCCCCCCCGCTGCGGCCGGGCGGCGTTTCCTGTTGGGGCTCTGCATCAGGGTAGGCGATACACTTGCAGCGGCTGCTCCGGGGCCAGGATCTCTCCGGCCCACTTGCCTTGTCATGGCCCGGTGTCAGCGCAGAAGAGAACGCAGAGGAGCAGGAGAGAAGAGAGGATACATCGTGCGTATGCCTACATCATGAACGCAACGGGATGGCTCTTCGTTTAGGGATTGTCTAAGGGAAGGGACTTATCTGTTTGCTGAACCGGCTTCGGGAGGTGAAGAGGGGCTGCGTCGGACTGTTCCACCACTTCAGCGGTCATTGGAACATGGGCGATGCGTCTGGAGCTACCCGTCTGGATGCTCTGCAGGCTGCCTCCGACGGTGTGCAGTTGACTTACGAGGAGTTGATTGAATGATTGTGTTTATCCGTCGAGAATTATGCTTAGTAGCACAGCAAGTATCGCTGTCAAGGAGGGAATAAGAATACTTGCTCCAATCGTCCAATTCCTCAAGAATCCTTTCAGCGTGGTGATTTCTGATTGCGAGACTGCTTCGTTTATGAATCCCTTCAGCGTTTCTACACTTGTTTCGACTTTCCCTTCGAGGCGTGCAATGTCTTCTTTAGTTGCCATGCCTTCGTAACGACCTGTTAAGTAGGCGACCTTCTCGAATACTGCTCTGTCGTTCGTGGGGCCTGGTTCCATTATTCCGCCTCATCTGTCGTCAGGAGAATGTCAAGAAGGTGTTCATTCTTGTGTCCGCATTTGGAGCAGTAGGTTATGACCAGTGGTCCATAATTGTGTTCTGGCATGAGAAATCGCTTATTTCCGCAACGATGACAAGGTGTATCTGCTCCTTTCCTTTTCAGGTACTTTTCTAAGTCTTGACTATGGGCATCCAGCCAGCCTTCGCCTGCTCCGCGTCTGGTTATCGCCTCCATTTCATTCCTCCTTCTGTGCATAGAATAGCACAAGATCAAGGACAGAGTCTATCATAAATATCATAATTCTCCCTGTTTCTGGGTAGAATCTGTCCACCAGAGCAGTGCGTCGTTCGCTGTTGGTCGGAGTAGGTCGGGCGCATCGCCCCCCCATATTGGCCTGAATGAAAAGGCAACGTAATGCAGGAATGCCGCGCACGGTCGCGCACTGCAGGCTGTTGGTCACACCAGGCACTGAACTGCTTGCGCCGGGCTCCTACCCGCCCGGGTCCCTTGCTGACCTCTGAGAACCCGGGAAGCGACGCACACCACTCAAAGATGCTGTAACGAACACGCTGTACCATAGAACCTGTTGCACAGCTGTTCGCAATGTGATACGGTGGCAGCAGCCGCGACAACCTGCAAAATCGGTCCCCAAAGACGCCCACAGGGTATGGGGGGCCTGCGCCTGCTTGTTGTCGGCAAGCCGTTGCGCTACAAAGACCTGATCGCTGACACGCGTAAAGGAGACACCCCCGTGACAACTGCAACAGACCATGGAGAACGGCTGGCACGGCTCGAAGGCGCCTACGAACATTTGGCCACGAAAGCCGACATCGAACGTTTGCAAGCCAGCATTATCAAATGGATCGTCGGCGTCGGGCTGGCAAGTGCTACGCTGGCTGCAGTCATTGCGTCAACTGTCGTCACGTTGGTTTTGTCCTGAAGGGAGGCGCCCCATCTCTTCGAACCCTGCCCTGCTGCCGCCGGCGCCCGTACCTGCGGACGCGGAGCTGCCGCTGGAACGCCGCACTGAAGCAACCGGACGGGGACCCCGTTCACCGGCCGTTTACCCGGAGGAGTCAACCGCTGAAGAAGGATCGTCCGCAGCCAGCCGGTCTGCGACCTGGCTATACTATCGATATTGAATTTTCTGATGGCTGCTCAGGGAATGTCGATCTGTCTGCTTGGGCCGGAAGAGGCTTGTTCAAGACGTGGGAAAACCGTGAATCCTTCGAGTCAGTTCATATGGAGGAAAGTTGCTTTCAGGGAAGATATTTAACCAGTGCAGCGATAATCCCTTGGATGATGGCTGCTCCTAGCAACAGACGCCACATCGTCCAACTTTTCAATTCAGCGAAATCTGCTTTCGTAGCCAAATGCGCATACGCTCCCCGAAGCTCACCCGTCTTTTCCGACAGGTCATCTACCCGTTCTTCAACCCGTCCAATCCGATTCGCTTCCATTTCTGCTGCCTTGATCAATCTCCTTTGCGCGGTACAGCGCTACCCATATGATTATATCGGACCAGATACTTCTGTCAATTCTTGTCATTTCTTGCCGGTTGCGGGCATGGGTTCGCCCTGCTCTGCTGCCCCCTGGCTTGTGGGCGCCCTGAATCCCCTGCTCCTGCTGCGAACCCCCACCGACCCGGCGGCCTTCCCCTGCCCCATATCCCCTCCTGCTACCGCCCCTCGCCATGCCACCGTGCTACAACAGGTCCGCATACGCCGCCGCCCAGACGGCCTCCTTGCTGCGTTTTAGCTGGTCTGCCGAAGAAACTATAGCAGGACGACCGCCGCACACGCGCGCGAAAGTGGCCGTCGCGGCGCAGCATCCAGTACGTGTAGACGCCGGGTTAGACCATCTGGCGAAAGAAACAGGGCACCTGCGGGCGGCCTGTGCCGATCTGGCTGCGAAAGAAGATAGAGCGAGAGCTACACCGAAAAACGCTCCCTGGGCCGTCTGAACCGGCCTGCCAGGCCGGGTTGCCTTGCCAGCGGGCCCCGTGCGCGGCGCTAGACCAAGGGCAAGCCGTCTACTGTGGTGAACAGAGAGCCGCCGCCGTCTCTGCGGCAGCTGATTCTTGCACCGTCGTTGTTTGAATCAGGCCCTGCCGGCTGCTGCCCCCCCTTTGGCCGCTTTGATGATTCTAGCTGCTTCTTCACTATGCCCAGCGTCTTTCATGTGAAGCAAGAGACGCATTGAAACTGTGCGCCATCCCAACATATTCCCAGCCAACCGGGCTTCATACTCTTCAAAAGTCATCGTGTATCTTCCTTGCAGAAAGTGGTGGTGGCCGACTAGGGAAAACAGGTGCAGAATAAGATAGGTGTCAAGCAGGTTGACAGAACGCAAAGTCGGCTCTACAATCGCGATGGAAGATAAGTTTACCAGAGACTTGGCTCTCTTGTTCATTTGTCGATTCTCTTGAATTCCGTTCATTTCAGTCGTCAATCACCATAAGCGCAGAGATTCTTAAACTTTGAGAGTCCCTCTTACCTTCAAGGAGGACGACCCATGAACACCCCTGCTCATCCTGTGCCAACTAGCGTTGAATCACGGGAAGGGTATACAATCTTTGTGCGTTTTTCCGACGGCAAGTCGGGAACTGTTGACCTGGCTGATTGGTCCAATAAGGAAGCTTTCAGAAGGTGGGAAGAACGTGAATTCTTCGAGTCTGTTCACATAAATGGACGAAATGCCATCGCATGGGGAACTGATGATGATGAGCTTGACGTATGTGCCGATACCATCTATTTGCGACTGACTGGCCTCCCGGTGGAAGAACTCTTTCCGGAGTTCAGTGGGTTGATGGATGAGTATGCTTAGATTATGTCACTTCGACGGCATCATCATCACAATGGACTACATGGGACATAACCCTCCGCATTTTCATGCCAACTACGGAGAGTTTGACATTACGGTGGCTATTCCCAGTTTTCGTGTCAAGGGCAGTGGTTTTCCAACACCCAAGAAGAGAATCTTGCTTAGATGGGCAGAAGACAATTTGGAAAAGTTGATGGAGTGCTGGGAATATGCTAGTAACGGACGGAAACCCCCCAAGATCTCTCCGTAAGGGGCGAAAAAAAGGTGGCGCCCGGTTCAACGGGTGCCACCTTTTTTGTCTTTCAGGGAACAATTCGGTTGATGCATTAGGTTCCGTTGACACTTCAGAAAACGACGCAAAGAAGCGACGCCTACAGGCTGTCTGTGAACAGTTTGGACTCTGGTTCATCTGATCCGCGTAAACGAAGCCCGTTTCCGGGGGCCGGCACTGTTAACTGAGTCCATCACATAAATCAGTTGAACGGAAGTTCGGACAAATTTCAACAACCCCTGAGAACTTCCGCTCCGCCGCGCTCCGCAACGACGCCCCATTCGGTCGCCCACCGGCGCCCATCCTCTCACCGACCACACATTGTCAAATGGGCCGCATACTGCTATTCTGGAGTCTGGCCAAGGCACGGTATCAGGCGTCCGTCGCCTGCCTCCCCGCAGAAGCCAGGAGAACGAAATGCCCGATCGTTCCGTTTCCGCAACCGGCTCAGCCTTGCCCCAACAGGAGACCGAGCAGACCCCCGGCGGCGTCAGTCGGGACAACGACCGTAGCGTCGCGGCCGTACATCCGCCGCTCACGGCTGCCGACAGACGCGCCGTCGAGCATCTTGTCACCGAGGATGACACGCCCGTCGACAATCGGATTTCCGAAAAGCAGCGCCGCCTGCTCACAAGCCCGCTGTACAGCTCCTGGGCCGGTCCCGGCGGCGGCCGTCCGTTCATGGTCTGCGCCGACGTCGGCGTTTTTCTGCACCCCCGCGAAGCGCCGCTCTTGCCCGATGTTTTTCTCAGCCTGGATGTGTTCGAGCTGCAGGAGCCGTGGGCTAAGGAGGGCCGCAGCTACTTCATCTGGGAGTACAAGAAGGCGCCGGACGTGGTGATCGAGGTGGTGTCAAACGAGAAGGGCGGCGAGATGGCGGGCAAATACGCGCGCTACGCCTGGTTTGGCGTACCGTTGTACGTGGTGTTCGACCCGTTGCGGCTGGTGCAGGAGGAGGCCGTGCAGGCCTGGCAACGCACGCCGGCAGCGGCCTACAGGCCCTGCGGCTACGACCTGCTGCCGGATATCGGGCTGGGACTTCGCCTGTGGCAGGGGCGGTTTGAAAACCTGGATGCGACCTGGTTGCGC
>DAOUHX010000284.1:0-4110 GCA_034428395.1 Caldilineaceae bacterium | reverse complement strand
GCCGTTGTCGAGGGTGGAAGCATCGAGGTCGACGCCGACCACGGCGAGACTGTCGCTTGCCCGGTGCATTACGCCGGTGGCCAAGTCGCGATGCCAGGGGACCGGCGCGCCGTACTCCGGCATCTTGATCACCAGGGCATCGTCAGCGACGATGAAGTCACGCCCCAGCAGCCCCTCGGTGATCGCCAGTATGCCGGGGTGGCCATACAAGGCCTGACACTCCGTCGCCCGTTTGCCGGGGAAGTTGATACGGCGCAGAATATCCTGCCCGGTATCGGGATTGCGGATGTAATAGTAGTCCGGCTGCGGGACCTGCAGCGCTGATGCGAACTCGATCAGCCGGTCGGTCGCTGCCTGCAACTGTGCGACTTCGGCCGCGGAGAGAATGCCCGGCAGATGTAGGTATCCGTTCTCAGCGTAGAAGTCGACCTGGTCCTGGCTCAACATAGCCGCTGTGCCTCCTTTCCAGGAGGACCCCCTACCGGTTCAGCAGGGGATCGATTTCGGCCTTTGCGTCGGCGAGGGCATCCTCAACCGACTTGACCTGAAGCAGGATCTCTTCCTCGGCGGTCCGCATCCGCCGCTGAATCTCCAGGGCGGCCTTCTCCCCCAGCCAGCGCGGCCCGAAGGCGCCGTCGCCACCGCCTTCGAACGCCTCGTTCTTGGTCGCGGGGTCTCGGTAGACCACGCCTTCGGCCAGGTCCTTGTTCACGCCGGAGGGCATGCGGTCGATGTGGCCGCGCGTTTCGTAGGCGGCGTTGTGGAAGCTGTCGGTCCGGTACTGCGCCCACAGGTCGTCAGTGGTGATGAACCACATCAACTCGAAGGCCTCATCGATCACATCGGAGTCTATGTTGAGCGACCAGCAGTTGCCGCCGTAGATCTGGACTTTCTGATCCTTATACGGCCAGGGCAGGTGGTCATAGAGGAAGGGGTGCTCGACGATGTTCTGGGGATTGCCCCAGCTTGACGTGATAGCGCACCGGCCCGCGGACCAGGCGCGCGAGACACCGCCCACCGCCTCAACCTCCGAAGGCGGCATGCCGACGCCGTGCGTATGGACAAGGTCGTAGCGCTGCTGGAACGACTCGATCACCTCTGGCGTTGTGAGCAGGATCTCGGACTCTTTATAGTTGTCGGCGGTGTCGAAGATCTGCCCGCCATTCTGGTAGACCATCGTCAGTCCCAGACCGTTGAGGCCGGCGATCCATATCGACATGCCGTAGCGCTCGATTGTGCCATCGGATCCGCGAATGGTGAGCGCATCGAGGACTTCGACGAAATCGTCCCAGGTCCAGGAGTCAAAGTCGGCGTCGCCGGGGTTCGGGATCGCGATGCCCGCCTCATCGGTCATCTCTTTGTTGATCCAGAGGGTCATCTGCTCGGGGTAGAAGATCGAAAGGCCGTAGAGGCTGCCTTCATAGCCGTTTTCGATCCACTGATCGAAGCCCCACTTGGTCATGTCGCGGTCGGCGACGAGGTCGTCGAGCGTTGCAATGCGCCCGGAGGGCCAGAAATCGCCGAAATTGTCGGCCGCGACCTCGATCAGGTCGGGCGCGACGCCGCCTGCGAGCTGGGTCAGCAGCTTTTGGTTGTATTCGCCCCAGGGGGTCATCTCTTCGGTGATTTCAACAGGGAGTGCTTTTTGGGCTGCTTCAAAACTGGGCGTCATGAAGCCGCCCCACCAGTGGGAGGCGCGCACGACCGTGGGCTCCTGCATCGCCGCGTCCCCTCCGGCGGGGGCCGCAACGGGCATACCTTCCACGCAACCTGCTGCCAGCGCGCCGGCAGCGCCAACGACCAGGGAACTACGCAAAAAATCACGTCGACTCATGCGTTCTTGCCGTGCCATCGGTCCGCTCCTTTGTCTGAGGATGGATTGGTCAACGAATTCAAAACCGCTTCAATGCCAGCGAGCGCGCGGGTGTTGTGCTTCTCTCCTATCGTCTGGGCGGCATCACCCCCTTGCTCCGTCTCCATGCGTCGGAGACCGATTGTCTCACATTCCAGGCCAACGAAACTCGGGCGTGACCCACTCTGGATACTGTGAACGATTTGCTTGATTTCCAGTGGGTAAGCCAGTTATAGCACATTTCCTGGAATCGGAAAAGCAGAATTTCCCGCCCGCCCGGCGGCTGGGACGAGGGCCTGCGAGACCATGGCGTGCGTTCGGACGCCGTTTGCCGGCAGCGTCGACTTGAGCAAAAAGAGAGTGATTCTTGTCGAAGAGGAGAGGCAGGCGGAGCGACGTGGAACGGGAACTGCTCTTCGGCCGGTCCGATCAGCCTTGCTGACGCCTGGAGCGCCAGCGCCGCGCCCAAGCGAGGGCCGCGCTGGCCGCGACCGCCATAAGCGCGGCAAGGACATTGAAGAGTACGTCGCGGACGTCGTAGGCGCGGGTTGGCAGAAAGGCCTGGATGCTCTCGTCGACGAGGCCGATGAGCGAGGCGGCCACGATAGCCAGGAGCGCGGGCATTGGGACGCGGCGGCCATGGTTGGCGCGCTCGGTCAGCGCCTCATAGATGAAGACGGCGACGACGCCGTACTCGATGAGGTGCGTGCGTTCCTCCGGCGTCGCGATGCGGGTGAACAGGAGCAGATAGACCGCGGCAACGCCCAAGGCCACGTAGATTTCGGCGCCGCGCGGACGCGTCTTCAATCCCTGGGTGAAGATGGCAGCGCCGACCAGGAGCATGCCGAGCATAAACAGGCCTCCGAGCAGGCCCTGCTCGCGCAGTATGCCTGCCAGAGGCCGTACGACGCCGAGCGTCGAGTAGATCGCGGCGACGACGAGCAAAGTCCACAGCCAGAGGCGCCGTTCGCGCCGGGAGGTAAAGAAGGGCAGGGAGGTCATCGGAGGCAGGCTGGAGTATACGGATTACCCTTTGATGCCGCTCAGGGTAAAGCCCTCGGTGAAGTAGCGCTGCCCATAGTAGGCAAGCACCATCATCGGCAGCGACATCAGGACTGACATGGCCATCATTGGTCCCCACTTGGTGTCGCCGCGCGTGCCGATGAAGCCCTGCATGGCGAGCATAAGGGTCTGCATGCTCTTGTGCTTGAGATAAAGGAGGGAGAAGAGCAGGTCGTTCCAGGCCCAGGATGTGATGAGAACAATTTGGAGAGCAAGAATGGGCTTGGACAGCGGAACAATGATGCGCCAGAAGATGCCGAGATCGTTGCAGCCGTCAATGCGGGCGGCGTCGCTAAGCTCGTTCGGGATGGCGCGGAAAAACTGGCGCAGGACAAAAATCATGGCGGGATTGAGCGCCAGCATCGACGGAATGATGGCCGGCAGCCAGGTCCCAACCCAGCCCATGCGCGCCATCATGACAAAACGAGGAACGAGCGTGACCTGGTCGGGAATGAGCATCAGGCTGATGTTGAGCAGCATCAACGCTTCGCTGCCGGGAAATCTCATACGGGCGAAGGCATAGGCGGCCAGAGTACAGGAAATCATCGTGGGCACACCGACGAAGACCGCGAGCATCAGGGTGTTGCGCAAGTTGAGCATCCAGTCTCGCGCTGCCCAGCCATCGACAAAGTTCTCGAGGGTGACGGGGTTGGGGATCCACTGGATGGGGATGGTGATACGCATCTGTTCCAGCGTCTTGAAGGCGGCGCTGAACATCCAGCCCAGGGGCATGAGGGAAACTAACAGAAAGATGGCGATGACAACATAGGCTATCGCGTGCTGGATGTAGCGGCTGGTGCGAATTCCGATAAAGAAGCCGCCGCCCTGTGTACGTCCGCGCCGCGCTGCAGAGATGCCCGCCATGGTCGTCAGTTCCCGCCCTCATAGTAGACCCAGCTCGCCGACGAACGGAAGACGGTGATAACGATCACCACACAGATAACAAAAAGGATCCAGGCCAGCGCGGCCGCGTGGCCCATCTTGAAGAATTTGAAAGCGTTTTCGTAGATCAGCTGGGCGTAAAAGGTCGAGCCGCCGGCGGGGCCGCCTCCGGTCATCAGCATCGGGCCGGTAAACATTTGGAAGGCGCCGATCAGGCTTGTCAACAGGTTGAACAGCGTATAGGGGGTCAGCATCGGCAGCGTGACTTTGAAGAGTGTCTGCAGCGAATGTGCGCCGTCGATCTTGGCGGCGTC
>DAOUHX010000283.1:0-3601 GCA_034428395.1 Caldilineaceae bacterium | reverse complement strand
CCGCCGTGGCGGAAGGGCCGCACGTTCGGACGCCTCCTCTTCCAGTGCATCGACCGCGCCCGCCAGGCAAGCGACCTGCTCATCTGTCAGCAGACCTGGAATCGAAAGATAGCCCACGCGATCGAACTCGTAGCGTTCCACTTCATTCATTTGACTCTCCTTGTGCTCCCGTCCGCCTGCGCCGGCGCGACCTCTTCGGACCGGACAGTGCCCGCGGTTTTTGCGGGCAGTAACCTCACGTCTAACTGAAGTCGGCGAATCCGCGCGGCGTCATCACGTCGATTACCGTAACCGTCTCCGCGTTCAACGCCTCTTCCAACGCCTCCACCATCTCCGCCAGTGTCGCCGCCTGCACGCCGCGCGCGCCGTAGGCCGCGGCCAAACGCGCGAAATCGGGACTTCGCAGGTCGCTGGCGATATAACGTCCATCGTAGCGGTTCTCTTGATATTGGCGCAGCAGCCCCCAGGCGTTGTCATTGAAGACCAGAATGACCGGCTTCAGCCCATACTGAACGCACGTGCCCAGCTCCTGGATGTTGAACTGCACGCCGCCGTCCCCCGTGATACAGATGACCTGCCGATCCGGCGCAGCCGCCTGGGCGCCGGCGGCCGCGGGCAAGCCGAATCCGAGGCCGCCCCACGCCGGCGCAATGTAGCTGCGTTGCGTATAGATTTCGAGGCAATAGTTCGCCCCGCGGTGGTTGCATACGCCGACGTCGCCGACGAAGATGGCGTCCCTCGCCGCGACTGCACGGATCGCCGTCATGATCTCTGTCTCGTTGGGCATCGTCCTGCGCTTGAAGTCGATGATCCGGCGCCTGGTCTCGCCGACCTCGCGTTCAAAGGCGGCATCGTTCTGTAGCTTCCAGCTTGAAAGGGCAGCGTTCAGTTGTTCCAGCACTGTCTTTGCATCGCCCACCAGGGGCACGTCGGCGGTATACCATTTGTCCATCGACGCCGGGTCAATGTCCAGGTGTATGAGGCGCGGCGGCTGAGGTATACCCTGTGACTTAGCCCTGAAATAGGAGAGGCTTGAACCTACGACCAGCAGTGTTTCGAGGCTGTCGGCGAAAACCTGCCGCGGATCTTCCAGTCCGCCCGGCGGAAAGTTATACTCGCCGCCATACATCCCCAGGCTCAACGGGTGATCTTCGGGGATCGCGCCCTTTCCGTTGGCCGTGGTGAAGACCGGCGCACCGAGCCGCTCGACCAGACGTGTCAGTTCGGGCGCCGCCCCCGAGCGGTGAACTCCCGTGCCTGCCAGCACGCCGACGCGCCCGCCGGCCGCGAGAAAGTCAGCCGCCGCTCCAACCGCGCCTTCATCTGCCGCCGCAGCCGGGGTGCGGACCTGTGGGGGGATCTCGGCCTCGGCAACATGCTCCTGAACGTCTACCGGAATCTCGATCGCAATCGGACGCGGCCGCCGGCGCTGAAACCGTTCAAATGCGGCGCGGACCTGTTCCGGCGTATCCTCAGCATTGCTGACGTGGACGCTGTGCTGCGTGACGGTCGAGAGCATGCCCAACTGGTCCTTGGTCTCGTGCATCGTACCCAGGCCGCGCTCGTAAAGGGCCTCCTCAGGTGTACTGGTGATCGTCAGCACGGGCGAAGAAGCGAAGTAGGCCTCGCCCAGGCCGCCCATCGCATTGGCCGCGCCGGGTCCCGTGCTGGTCAGGCAGATGCCGGGCTTGCCGCTGGCCCTGGCGTAGCCGTCGGCCATCATCGCGGCCGCGTGTTCGTGGCGGGCACTGATAGAGCGGATGGTGTCCCGGTGGTCGTAGAGGGCGTCGAAAATCTCCATCGTATGGCTGGAGATGATCCCGAATACTGTGTCCACGCCTTGCGCACGCAGGGACTCGACCAGCGCTCGCGCGGCTGACATTTCTGCCATGCACCTGCCTCCGTTCATGTGAATGAACGGGATTTGCGGGGAGAAATGACTGACCATCCCAACCGGGGCCGGTCTTCAGGCTCACAGACGCTGGCACGGAGCATCAATGGGGCGCCACGCGGAAGCGTTTCACCACATCTTCATTCAGCGCAAAGCCCAGCCCTGGCCGCTTTGGGACCTCGATCATCCCGCTCGCATCGACCTCGATCGCCGGCACGAGCAGCTCCGAGATAATCGGCGAATCGGGAAAGGCGATCGGCATTTCGAAATAGGGCATATTGGGCAGGACCGCGGCCAGGTGGATCTCTGCCGCGACGCCGACCATGTGGCACCAGGCATGGGGCACGCAGATCAGCCCGCGGCGGTAGGCGGCCTCGGCGATACGGGTTATCTCGCGTATGCCGCCCGAGCGCACCGAACTGGGCTGGACGACGTCAACCCGCCCTTTCTCCATGATCTCTTCGAATTCGAATCGGGTCGAAAAGCCCCAGTCGCCGACCGCGATACGCGTCTCCACCGTATCCGCCAGCCGGGCGAGCCCGGCCAGGTTGTCGGCCGGCAGCGGCGCCTCGATGAAGTACGGGCGATATTCGGCGATCGCACGGATCGAGTCGAGCGCTTGCCCCACCTCGGACCAGCGATTCTGGACGTCGATCATCAGGTCGCGGTCTTCGCCAATCGTCGCGCGCGCGGTCCGCACGACTTCGGCGTCGCGCTTGGGGCTGACATGGGCGAATCCGCCCGGCCACTCCTCCAGCTTCATGGCGCGCAGGCCGCGCTCCCTGGCCAGGCTGAATCGTTCTGCGATCTCGTCCAGGTCCTCTCCGGGCGGGTAGACGGTGGCGTAGGGCCGTACCCTCTCCCGGATCTCGCTTGGTTCGGTGACGGTGCAGCAGGACTGCCAGATCAGTTCACAGACCGGCTTGCCCAGCGCCTTGCCTACAATGTCCCACAGCGCCGTCTCCACCGCGCCGATCGCTGCAATCGTGACGCCGCGGCGGCCAAACAGCCCGGTGGCGGCGTACATTTTCTGCCAGAGTCGCTCGACCTGCAGCGGGTCCTCGCCGCGCAGAAGCCCCTCAAGGCCGCCGTCGCAACGGATAATCGCCTCGATTACCAACGACGGCGATTCGGCCTGTCCGATGCCGCTGATGCCCTCGTCCGTGTGCACGCGCACCACGGTTTCCGACGCCTTTCTCGGGTCGAGAAGCGCGACCGTTTCAATAGAGGTGATCTTCACCGAACGCAACCCCCTAACGGCTGTATGTTCGCTATGCTGTCTAGTCGCGAAAGCGGAAAGAATAGAGATCGGCGTCGCTCAGCACAAAGCGCAGCCGCACCGGCACGCCGGCGAGACCGGCCAAATCGTGCCCGCTCTTCCAACGTACAACACGCTCCAGGTCGTCGCCAAGCACCTCCACGCACTCTTCGAGACTGAAGCCCTCGACCGGCGTGTTCATCTGATCGCGCAGCAGCTCGACGCGGACGCTGCCGGCGGCGGAGGCGGAAAAGTTGAGCACCAGTTCGCGACCGGCGAAGATCAGCGGCTTCGTAATTAACTCGCCTCCGCTCAGCGGCGCCTGCAGCGACGCGAAGCCGTCGACGCGCAATGTATAGCGCCGCAGGCTGGTGCTCTCGCCGCGCCAGTAGCCTTCGTTGAAGTAGATCGACAGTTCGTCCGGCGCGCCGGCAAACGGCGAGCGCGTAGTC
>DAOUHX010000282.1:0-7232 GCA_034428395.1 Caldilineaceae bacterium | reverse complement strand
TGATCGAGAACGGGGGCGAAAGCGTATCAAACGGCCGCGAGGCGCTGCACAGCCTGGAGATCATGATTGCGATCATGCGCTCGCAGGCCAAGGGCGTGGAAAAGATTCACTGGCCCCTGGCCCGCGACGGTAATGCCTGATCAGCCGGCCTTCTGCGCGATGTCAGCGTAGGCGCGCGCCTGCGCCACCATGTCCACCTCCACCATCTGGTTCCAGGCCGACATCAGCCGCAACGTGACCGGACCCGGTTCGCCCGCACCAACGTCGTGGCCGTTGAAACGCGTCGCCGGCATGATTGTGAAGGGCGTCGAGGTGAAGAAAGCTTCATCCGCGGTCATCACATCATATGGCTCTAGGTTCTTCTCCTGGCATGGCAGTTCCAGCCGCTGCGCCAGCTCGAGCACGGCCTGCCGCGTGACACCGCGCAGGATGTTGCGCGGCTCCGGCGTCAGCAGACCGCCGTCCTTGATAATAAAGAAGTTTGACCCCGTGCCTTCCGTCAGGAAGCCGTCCTCGTCCACCAGCACGGCCCACGCCTCGGGATCAACCTTCTGTGCCTGTATATTGGCCATCTGGTAAAAAATGCGGCTGCGGTTCTTGATCTTGGGGTCAATCAGACGCGAGGGGACAGAACGCTGCGCCGGGACGACGGCATGGACGCCGTTGACATAGGAGTCGGCCAGCGCGGCCAGGTGCCAGGTCAGCGGCCAGCAGTTGATCGTTACTGTCGGCTTTGCGCCGCCCTCAAAGATCGACTCGTAGAATCCCAGCGGACCGCGTGAGACATTGTGGACGATCTGAAAGTCAGTCCCATCGGGAAAGCAGGGCCGGTTTCTTTCGATTGTCTCCAGCGTCGCCGCCTCCATGCCATCCGGCGTCAAACCGCAGTCGATCTCCAATGTCCTCAGCCCGACATAGAGTCTTTCGATGTGTTCCCGCAACCGGAACGGCTGTCCGTTGAAGGCGCGCGTCGTCTCGAATATCACGTCGCCGTACATAAGCGCCGAGTCAAAAATCGAGAAGCCGGCTTCACTCTCGGCCACGAACGAGCCGTTGACGTAGACCGTGCGTTGTGTTGTCATTGCCATCCTCCGCGACGAATGTGGAGAGGCGATTGTATCGCCCGCCCATTGTTGAAAGCAGACTGCGTTTGATTGTACACTTGACCATACACTCCTGTCTATCGCCGCCGCACTCGCCTAACAGAAAGGATATGTCTCGTGTCAAAGGGACAACGGCTGGTCCTCACGCCCACGGGTCGGATTGAAATCGAAGAGTTCGAAGTGCCTGTCCCCGCGTCAAATCAGATCCTGGTGCGCACGCACCTCACCCAGGTCAGTGCCGGTTCGGAGATGAATGGCATCCGCGCCCGCCGCACGGCCAGCGCGGTACAGCAGGCAGAGTTCGAGCCTACCGGGCTGGGCTACACCGCCATCGGCGTGGTCGAGGCTGTGGGAAACGAAATCGACAGCGTGGTTGTCGGGGACCGCGTGATCTGCAGCGGCAACCACGCATCGCACTGGCTGGTGACCCCGGCGTTCAAAGCCAATGAGGTCGCCATCGCGCAGCAGTTTCGCATCAACAAGGTGCCGGATGATCTGTCGGACGTCGAAATCGCCTTCAGCGTGCTCGGTGACATCGCGTTGCATGGTGTGCGCCGCGCCCAGATTCAGATCGGCGAATCTGCGGCCGTGCACGGGCTGGGCGTCGTCGGCCTCCTGGCGCTGCAACTCTGCCGCCTCGTCGGGGCATATCCACTGTTCGGCGTCGACATGGTGAAGGAACGGCTGGAGCTCGCCGGCCAGCTGGGCGCCTCCCATCTCATCGACGCCGACCGCCAGGATGTCGTTAATGAAATCCGGGCGAACACGCAGTTGCCATGGCGCTGGCCGGGCGCTCTGCCTACCATGTTGCCGGGCAGCGGCGCCGAGGTGCAACTCCACTGCACGTCATTCATTGGCAACTATCCCACCATGATCAAGGCCGCGGCAGATCGAGGGCGCATCATCCTCGTCGGCGCAACGATCGGCTCCGTGCCCATCGAATCCAACGAGCTGTTCCGTCGCGAAATCACAATGACAGGTTCCTACCAGACCGGCATGAATGACACCCATCCCTACTGGCCGTGGACGCGCGCGCGCAATCAGCACGTGATCCTCGACCTCATCCGCCGCGGCGAGCTGCAGATCGATCCCCTCGTCAGCCACGTTGTGCCCTACGACGAAGCGCCGCAACTTTTCGACAAGATGATGACCGGCCACCAAGGCTGGCTCAGCGTGTTTTTCACCTGGACATGACGAAGTTTGTGTTCCTCATCGCCCTGAATGCCGTATCGTTCCAACTGGTCAACCATGAACCATCAGCCAAATGGAGGAAACAGGAAATCCGGCCATGATTGACTTCCCGCGCTCCTTTTTCACCTGGCAAACCTTCCCTGTGAAGCGTGATCCATATTTCAAGTACGCCGGTGGCTTCATCGGCAAAGAAGGCGACGTGCGCCACGTGCGCTTTAACCTGGAGTCCCGCTGTTCAATCTCGGAAGGGAATGGCGCGGCGGCAGAACTCTTCGTCGGCGCGCCCTGCCGTTCCGAGTACACGATCCCGCGGCGCGAATTTTTCCAAATTCCAAGTGACGAGTTCCGCATGGCCTTCAGCCGCACACATCAGATCCCAATTGCCAAGCGTCCCAGCGGTGAGAGCGAGCCGGCGGCCTCGAAGGAGCTCAAAGAATCCTTCCAGGACCATCGTATTAGTCTGCAGGAGCACCCGCATCCGGTCGAACTGCGCGCCGCTGAACAGGTCGTCGAAGCCACGCTGGCAGGTGCTCTACTCAACGCCCGTTGCGCCTACCGCGATCCACAGAGCGGTTTTCACGTAGCGGTCGAGTACCCCGTCAACCTGATAAACGTCAACCGCGAGGACGCTACTTTTCAGGTCTGTACCGGTCCGCTGATCCTGCCCGACATGGCCACCTGGAACGGTCGGACCGTGGAGCGCGTATTTCTGGCCCAGGCGGCCTTCACGGCCTTCGACTACGTGGAGTTCATCCTGAGGCGAGAGATTGCGCCGGCGGCAGAGGAGATGGGCTGGCTGCACCGAGTAGAGGGGCGCGATCGACTGGAACTGCACGATCCCGGCAACAAGCCGCCGGGCTATCCGCCCCCGCGCCCGTCGCCAAAGGTCTACCACGAGGTATGGGCCCTTCAATCGGAAAATGTGCTATTGCGAGCGCCCAATTTGTGAGAGGAGAACGCGATGAGCAGTTCCACGAACGGAAACGCAGAGCCGCTCGAAATCGGTACACGGCTGGAACCCCTGGTCGACGATTTTCTGATATCGCAACTGGAGGGCAGCGTCGAACTGCGTTTGCATCCTCCGGTCAGACAGGAAACGGTGATGGAGACCGATGCGCCGTGGGAGGGCAACGCCTGCCTCTACCGCACGGTCCTGCAGGACGATCAGGGGCTCATGCGCATGTACTACGGCGCCTGGCAGTACGACATGGGCGGCACCCAGATTGACTACCCCCACCCGTACCTTCTATGTTACGCCGAGAGCCGGGACGGCAAGCGTTGGGAAAAGCCGCAGATGGGCCTGGTCGAGTACGAAGGCAGCCGCGACAACAACATCCTGGTCTCGCCTGAGAGTCTGGGCGGCATCGAGCTCAGCGCTGGTGACACCGTCGTATTTCGCGACTCGAATCCTGCCTGCCAGGAGAGCGCTGCCTACAAGGCCATTGTCCCGAGTCGTTCGCCGCGCGTGCTCTATGCCCTCGAATCGCCCGACGGCTACCGGTTTTCGCTGATGCGAAGCGAAGGCAATTCCGCCCCGGAACCGGTCATTACCCAAGGCTACTTCGATTCACAGAATCTGGCCTTTTATGACGAGGTTCGGGGTGAGTACCGCGCCTACTTTCGCGACTTCGACGGCGGCGCTCCCCACGGCGTTCGCGCCATAAAGACCGCTACCTCGCCCGACTTTCTACACTGGAGCGAGCCGAAGTGGCTCGAATACGGCGACACGCCGGAAGAGGCGCTCTACACCAATCAGATCAGGCCGTACGCACGCGCACCGCACATCTTCTTTGGCTTCCCAATGCGATACGTGGACAGAGGCTGGGTGGACCAGACCGACCACCTGCCCGGGCTGGCTTTGCGCCGCGAGCGCAGCGCAGCCCATCCCCGTTACGGTTCGGTGGTCACAGATGGCGTCTTCATGTCCAGCCGCGACGGTGAGACCTTCAAGCGTTGGGGAGAAGCCTACATCCGGCCCGGCCCCAGCAGCCAAGACAGTTGGGTCTACGGCGACAACTGCATCGGCTGGGGCCTGCTCGAAACCGAATCAGACACGCCCGGCATGCCCCCCGAGCTCTCCCTCTACGTCACCGAGAGCTACTGGGCCGGCCGCAGCACGAGAGTTCGGCGCTACACGACGCGCATCGACGGATTCGTCTCGATACACGCGCCCTTGTCCGGCGGCGTCTGCCTGACCAAGCCGTTGATCTTTAGCGGGCGACACCTCTTCCTCAACTACGCCACCTCCGCAGCCGGCAGCCTGCGCCTGGAAATTCAGGACCAGGAGGGGAGACCAGTGCCCGGCTTCTCACTCGACGAAAGCAACGAGATCTTTGGTGATTCGATCAGCCAGATTGCGCACTGGAAAGGCGGCAGCGATCTCAGTGCACTGACGGGGCAGCCGGTTCGCATCCACTTTGTGCTCAAAGACGCCGACCTCTATTCGATCCAGTTTCGCGAATAATTGACCGATCGGCCTTCCGCTTTCGCTGCCGGCGCCCGGTTCCTGGCAAGACAAACTTCAGGAGAAGATGATGCACATTGCCGACCTGGATGTGACGACTCTGGAACGGGGTCGCAAAGAGGCCCGTTGGCTGGATGTTTCACCGCGTACGGAGGGCGGCTGGTGGCAGCTTCCGCTACTGACCGCGACCGGAGCGGAACCGGGCCCGACCCTGGTAGTGTTTGCAGCCGTGCACGGAGACGAATATGAGGGCGTCGAGGCGATTCACCGCATAGCTGCCAAGGTCAGCCCGGAGGAAATACGCGGCACGCTGCTCATGGTCCCCGTATGCAACGTGGCGGCCTATGCCACCGCAACGCGTAACAGTCCCGTCGACGGCCTCAACCTGGCCCGCGTCTTTCCCGGTTCTGAAACCGGCACGCTGACCCAGCAGATCGCCCACTGGCTCACCGTCAAGCTGATCAGCGCAGCCGACCTTTTCATCGATCTGCACAGCGCCGGCGTCGTCAGCGACATTCCTACGCTGGTCGGCTACGTCCACAGCGACGACGATACCGGCCGGCGTTCGCTGGCCGCGGCGCGCGTCTTCGGTGCACCAGTGCTCTGGGGCCACCCGCCGCCGGTGCCGCCGGGCCGCACACTGTCCGCCGCGCTCGACCTGGGTGTGCCCTGCCTCTATACAGAAGCGCCCGGCGCCGGTCGCGCCCGGCCCCAGGATGTGGACTGCTTCGCGCGCGGCGTCCTGAACGTCATGCGGCATCTGGACATGCTGGATGAGGAGCCCGAACCGTCGCCGCCGCCACTTCACCTGCTGGGCGACGGCAATATGGACGAAGTAATGTCCGCGCCGGCCGCCGGTTACTTCCGCCCCCGCGTCGAACTGTTGGATGAGGTCAAGACCGGCCAACTCGTCGGCACCATCCACGACCCGCTCGGCAAAACGCTGGCCGAGTTGCGCGCCGATAATGACGGCACCGTCATAATGCGCCGCGGCCTGCACCGCGTACACAGCGGCGACGGCCTCATCCACCTGACCGGCCGCGCCGAAGAATCTTAGACCGCAACCACCCTGAGAATCGTCAACGAGCAACTGGCAACTGACCACTGGCAACTGACCACTGGCAACTGACCACTGGCAACTGACCACCGGCCACTGGCAACTGACCACTGCCGTCCCCTACCAGCCGAGCGCGTACCCATCGCGCCTCGGGTCCGCGCCGCCCATGAATCCGCCGCTCTCAGGATCGACCATGATGCCTTGGCCGCCGCCGACATCGGCAGCCCAGGGTCCCAAGCGGTTGAGCCGGTGGCCCTTCAGCGTCAATTCAAGCAGCACATCCTCGCCGACGCGCGTCTCGACGTCGACCAACGTACCGGGCGCTGTGGCCTTGACGCGCGGCGCTTCGATCGCGGCCTGGATGTTCATGCCGTGATCGATGACGTTCATGATCATCTGCGGCGTCGTCTGCAGGATTCCGTAGCTGCCCGGCGTCCCGATCAGGAAGCGCAGACCCTGGTCATCCCATACCTGCGCCGGGGACATGCACATCTCCAGCTTGCGGCCGGGCCCGACCGCATTCGGGCTCTGCGGGTCGCTGTCCATCCAGTATAGGAAGTTGTTCAGCGCGATGCCCGTGCCCGGGACCACCACAGCCGAGCCGTAACCGGCGCCCAGGCTCTGGGTTACACCGACCGCGTTCCCGGAGGCGTCGGCTACACTGAAATGCGTTGTGCACTCGCTGCGCATCCACTCCCGCGGGTCGCCCGCCAGCACCTCACCGGCCATCTTGTCGGACGTGAAGCGCTCCCCTCCGCTGGGGCGGGCCTGCGCGCCGATTTCGGCGCGGCGCCGGGCCGCAAATTCCTTGGACAGGAGACCGGATGTGGGCGGATCGTCGACGCCGGCGTACTCGGCCCTGTCGGCCTGCGCCAGCTTGGCCGCCTCGATGAAGCGGTGCAGCGTCGCGGCGCTGTTGTGGCCCATCGCCGCTACGTCGAAACCCTCCATGATGTTCAGCGTCTCCAGGTACTGGACCGCCTGGCACGGCGGCGGCGGCCCGAAAACGCGGTAGCCGCGGTACGTCACCGAGACCGGCTCCTGCCACTCGACCGCGAATTCGGTCAGGTCCCTCCGCGTAATCAGCCCTCCGTTCTCCTCCATGTAGCGCACCAGCTTGTCTGCAATATCGCCGCGGTAAAAGACCTCGGCGCCGCCTTCGGCGATGGCGCGCATGCTGTTCGCCAGGTCGGGCTGCGTCATCAACTCGCCCGCGAGCGGCGCACGCCCATGCGGCAGATAGTTTGCCGTTGTTGACGGGTACTTCAGCATCTCCGGCACACTGAATTCGGTGAAATAGGCGTTCTTCACCGTCAGCGGAAAGCCCTGCTCCGCGTACTCGATCGCCGGTTGAAACACCGCGGCCGCGTCCATCGTGCCGTAACGCTCCAGCGCGGCCAGCCAGCCCCCGCATGCT
>DAOUHX010000281.1:0-3544 GCA_034428395.1 Caldilineaceae bacterium | reverse complement strand
GTCATCAAGCGGTCGAACTCGCGCACAATGGCATCGGACTCCTGCCGGTTGAACGCTTGTCGCACCACCAGATAGCCAAAGGCCTGAAAAAAGGCGATTTGCTCATCCGTAATCATTGCAGACCCCCGTTATTTTACCTGGAAAGACGCTTCGCTTCACACTTCGGCGAGCAGCCGACGCAGGGCGGCGACGTTGCGCGGCAGGGCCGTGTCCGGCTCCTCCAAGCCCTGGTATTCGAGCATCATGTAGCCATCATAGCCCAGCCGGTCCAGTTCCGCCAGTATCGGCGGCAGATCGACCACGCCGGCGTCGATATCGGTCCCTGTGTAGCGCTGGCCGCTGTCGGCCTCGAAGTAGCGGGGCCACGGCTCGCCGGGCTGCAGCAGGCGGCTGTTCTTGATATGCACGTGCGCGACGTGGGGCGCCATCACCCGCAGCGTCTCGAGCGGGTCCTCGCCGACGAACAGCGAAGCGCAGGTGTCGTAGATCAGGCGGAAGCCGGGCGAATCGACCTGTGCGCAGATGTCGCGGCAGATTGCGCCGCGACCCATCAGCGCACGGCTGGGGGGGTAGTCGACGTTTTCAGAGATCAGCGTGACGCCGACGGAGTGCGCCCGCTCGGCGCAGACGCGCAGCCCCTCCACCATCCAGCCCTTCTGCTGCTCCAAGGGCCAGTCATCTTTGGCCACGCCCGGTATGATCATGCCCAGCGCCGCGCCCATCTCGGCGAACCTATCGATCTGCGCGTAGGCCTCGTCGACTGCGGCCGCGCGCGCCTCCGGGGGCAGCGCCATATCGACGAAGAAGATGTAGGAGATGATCGGCAGACCGGCGTCCTCGGCCAGCGCCCTGACGTAGGCCGGCGTGCAGTCGTCCCAGTACTGGGCCATCAGTTCGAGGCCGTCAACGTCGAGCGTTCCGCAGAGATCGATCGCCTGTTCACGGCTGTAGGTTCCGGCATGCTCCCTGGGTTGGGTAATGCCCTCGATCATGTGCCAGTCTGCGTTGAATTCGGTCATCGTGATACGGCACTGCATCGTTCAATCCCTTTCCCCTCTCTTTGCTCTCCTTTGCGGAAAGATTGCGCATGATGAAGTCATTCACTGTTCATCTCACCACCCTGGTAGGAGGGGCAAGGTTGAGGCCTGCCTTGGAAGTGCTCTTGAATATCCCGGCTAGGTTGAACGATCTCCAGTACCTCAGCACACAGTCCTTCGATCCGGCGACGTGATCTGGCGGATGCCAAACCCGCTCAAGGTTCGGGAAGCGGCGGTCGCGATCTCGGACGTGCACGGCCGAAAACGCGATGTCGAAGCACAGCCGGGGAGTCGATTTCCGGGGCGTTTCCGGAGGACACTTGCTCCTTGTGCCCCGGCATCGCGTTGCCGGCCGGCCTTCTTTGGCACTGAATTGGCTCCGAAATGCCGCACCCTGAGGACGTTCTCGGCCGGATCTGGAGGGTCATCAACGTGACCCAGTCGCTGACGATGTTCACGACCGGCTCACACCTGGCGCCGCGCGGCGCTTGGGCCGCTTTCACGGCTGCCGGGCGGCCTGCGCAGACCGGTGCTTGCCGGCAAAGTTCCCTTTGGCTCAGTCGCGTTCCCGGTCCTGGGCGAAATCGAAGTTGGACATATCGGGGGTGAAGCCTTGAAGCGTCCAGCCACCGTCGACGTAGATAATCTGGCCTGTGACCATCGCAGCGTCCTCGCTGGCCAGGAAGACGCTGGGGCCGACGTAGTCCTCGACGTAGGCGAGACGGCCGGCCGGCGTGATCGCGTTCCACTTCTTGTCGAAGTCGGGGTCGTAGCCGCGGTTGCGCTCAGTGCTGGTGGCGGTCGGCGCGATCGCGTTGACGCGCACCGCGGGCGCCAGTTCGAGCGCCAACTGTCGGGTGAGCGCCTCCAAGCCGCCCTTGGCCATCGTGTAACTGGAGTGCGCCGGGATCATCAATTTGGCTGCGATCGAGCTGATGTTGATGATCGAGCCGCCGCCCTGTTCCTGCATCTTGCGCGCGGCCGCGACCGAGCCGAAGAAGGGGCCGCGCAGATTGGTGTTGACCACATCGTCGAAGTCCTCTTCGGTGATCTCGAAGACATGGCCGAAACGGGTGCGGGCCGCGTTGTTGACAAGCACATCCAGCCTGCCGAAGCGTGCGCAGACGGCCTCCACGAGCGCCTCGAACTCGGACTTGGCGCCGATGTCGGCCTGAAATCCGGCCGCCTCGCCGCCCGCTTCGCGAATGCTCGCCAGTGTGCTCTGCGCGCCCTCAGTGTCGGTCTTGTAGTTGACCGCGACCTGCGCGCCGGCCGCGGCCAGCCCGATCGCCAGCCCCTGGCCGATCCCTTTGCTTGCCCCCGTCACCAGCACAACCTTCCCCGATAGCTTTCCCATCACTCAATCTCCCTGATGCAAGCGTACCTGCGCTCGACGATCGATCTCCATTATGCACTTGCCACTTACAACTGGCCACCGGCCACTATCACACAGTCGCGCCCACTTCGGCGGCGACGCCGCGAATGAAGTGGGACACTTCCTTGTACTCCGGCTCGGTCGCGAGGTGCTCGATGATCAGCGGCATATCGGGCGAAAGCTGCTCGATGCGCGAAACGTAGGTGCGGTAGTCGAGCACGCCGCGGCCGGGCAGCACCTCTTCGATGGCGACGGTGCGCGCGTCGAGCGCGAAGTGGACATCCTTGGCATGACAGGAGCGGATCCAGGGGCCGAGGAGATCGAAGCAGCGGTTGATCATTTCGGCGGTGTTGTAGTAAATGCGCGGCTCGCGGACCGCGTTGGCCGGGTCGAGATGGACGGCGAGCCCGGGATGGTCGATGGTTTGGAGCAGCGTCAGGTAGATTTCGGGGCTGTCGAGCAGCGTCCAGGGCGACATCTCCAGCGTGAGCTTGGTGTGCTGCGGATTGACCTCGTTCAGTACCTGCCGTACCCACTCGACGACGGCGTCGAACCCCTCCTGGCTGAAGTTGTGAGGATGATGCCCGACGTGCGAGTCCCAGTTGTCGCTGCCGTCGTAGGAGCCGACGATGGTGGCGCAGCAGACAGCCTCCAGCTCGTCGGCGAGGGCGAGCGTCTGTGCGATCGTGTCGCGGTTGGCGCGCCGCTTGGCCTCGTCCGGGTGGAGCGCGTTGACCCAGGCGGCCACCTCTCCGATCGCGATATCGGCGTCGCCGAAGGCGCGCTTGATGTCGCGGATGCGCTCACGGTCGCCGAAATCCACCTCGGGGCAGGGCGCGGCGCGATAGCCCTGCCGCCGGCACTCCGCGACGTGTGCGTCGGGGTCTTCGGTTCCCAGGTAGTCGCCAATCGTTGCCCCAAGCCTCATTCCAAAGCTCCAATTCCTGTTGCCCGTTGCCTATTCGAATCTCTTTTTTCCATTCGGGAGCGGCGGCGCTGTTGATCAGCCCTTGATGCCGGTCATCACCACGCCCTGGATGAAGTAGCGCTGAGCAAAGAAGAATACCAGCATTGGCGGCAATGTCAACAGCACGGAAACCGCCATGATGTGGTTCCACGAGGCCGGTTTGGC
>DAOUHX010000280.1:0-2208 GCA_034428395.1 Caldilineaceae bacterium | reverse complement strand
TCGTTCAAGAGCCAGGTTGAGAACACAGCCTATCCGCCGGTCTTCGTGCCGAGCAGCCTTGGACTTGAAAGCTATGCCGAGGTATTCCGCAAGCATCCATTTCCGCAGTACGCCAGAAACAGCACGATTGCGGGATTTGGCGCGACCGGCATCGCCCTCCTGGTTGGCGTACCGGCCGCGTATGGAATCGTCAAGTGGAGACGCTATGAGATGGCGCTGCTGATCCTGCTCGCCAGGCTGGTGCCTCCGATGAGTTTCCTGATTCCCTGGTTTGCCGCGACCCGCAGTTTGGGGCTTTCCAACAGCTACATTGCTCTCATCCTGGGCCACATGGTGGCCGGACTGCCGCTCGTGGTATGGATCATGATCGGCTTCTTCGAGGACCTGAACCCCGAATTGGAGGATGCTTCGTCGGTCGACGGGTGCGGTCCGTACGGGAGCTTCTTCCGAATTGCCTTGCCCTTGACGCTTCCGGGCCTCGTGGTGTCGGCAATCATGGCGTTCATTACTTCCTGGAACGATTTCATGTTCTCGGTGGTTCTGTCTGGCCCGAAGACACGGACACTTCCGGTTGCCGTCTATAACATGCTTAGTTTTGAAACGGTAAACTGGGGCCCGCTGGCGGCAGCCACAATCATGGTAACGCTGCCGGCAGTGCTGCTGACGCTTTTCATTCAACGCTACATCGTGTCCGGGTTGACGGCGGGCGCGATAAAGGGTTGAGAGGAACCGGACGTGCAGGCGCCCTGGGCTGGGGACAACGTCACGTTGTCCGTTCGGAAGCGGAGGGCGCCGCTGCCTACTCCACGTTTGCTTTGGAGCCGGACGGTCCGCCGCGAACCAATTGTTCACGAGTAAGAGCATCCTCTGATGAGAAACGACAAAGATCGGGCCGAAAACCTGTTACGACTTGGGGGTGGGTCGGCCTGTCCGGGCGAGAGGATTGAGCCGGCGATCGAGCTGGTCGAAAAGGGAAACATCGACTACATCGTCTTTGATTCGCTGTCGGAGAGCGAAATGCTGGCTTTCGAGCGGCACAAGATGAGCCGGCCAGGTGAAGGCTACGACACATATACTGAGCGGCGGCTGCGAAGGATCTGGCCGCAATGCGCAAGCAACGGGACATGCATCATCGGGAATATGGGGGCGGCCAACCCGCGCGGGGCGCAGGAGCTTGCGATCAGGGTCGCGCGGGAACTGGGTCTAAGCGGTCAGAGAGTGGCGGCGGTCCTGGGCGACAATGTTCTTGATTCGGTCAGAGAGCTGAATCCGGTCGTGAACGAAACGCAGGAGCCGGTCAACGCTTTCGGAGACAGGCTGATCGCCGCGCATGCTTATATCGCGGCCGACCCGATCGTTGACGCATTACAACAGGGGGCGGACCTGGTCATCACCGGCAGAGTTGGGGATGCATCTCTCTTTCTAGCGCCGATGGTCCACGAGTTTGGCTGGGAGGAGGATAACTGGGACTTGCTGGCTAAAGGGATCGTGCTGGGCCATCTGTTCGAATGCGCCGGGCAGGTCACTGGAGGCTATTTCGCTGACCCGCCTCACAAGGTCGTGCCTGAACTGCATCGTCTGGGTTTCCCGATCGCCGAGATCGCTGCCGACGGCCAGATGGTCGTCACGAAGACGCCGGGCAGCGGCGGCGTTGTCAGCCCTGCCACGTGCGCTGAACAGATGCTGTATGAGACCGATGATCCGGCCAACTATATCGAAGCGGACGTCGTTGCCGACTTTTCGGATATCGGATTTGAGCAGGTGGGGCAGGACCGGGTGGCGATTACGGGGAAGGTCCGAGGCAAGCCGAAGCCGGAGATGTTGAAGGTCAACCTGGGCGTCAGGGAGGGTTTCAGAGCGGAAGGGTCGGTTTTCTACGCCGGTCCGGGCGCGTACGAGAGGGCAAAACTCGCGGCCGATGTGATCCGGAAGCGGCTGGAGCAGGTTACTCATCTGAAAGCCGACGCGCTTCGATTCGACTTCATCGGCATCAGCGCGTTGTACGGGCCGGCGAATGTTGCGGACGGCCCACCATGGGAGGTTGGGCTGCGCGTTGCGGGCAGAACGCAGGAGCGGGCCGAGGCGTGGAAGATCATGCACGAGCTGGAAACGATCGACAACAATGGTCCGGCTGCGATCGGCCGCGGCCTGAGGAGCGAGGCGATTACCGAAATCCTGGGCTACTATTCGACGTTTATCCCCAGAGAG
>DAOUHX010000279.1:0-5416 GCA_034428395.1 Caldilineaceae bacterium | reverse complement strand
GGGGAGGACGATGATCGACGTGCCCACGCGCAGCCGGCGCGTACGCGCGGCGACGGCGGCCAGGAATGGGAAGGGCGAGGGCAGGTAGCCGTCGACGTCCTTGAAGTGGTGCTGGGCGACCCAGCCGGCATCGAAGCCGAGCTCGTCGGCGGTCTCGAAGATGCGGAGGCTTTCGCTGTAGGCCTGGTCGGCGTCGGCTCTGCCGCGCAGGTGGCTCATAAATCCGAGTCGGAATGGTTTGGACATTCTCTAGATCTCCGCTTCCATAACGCGCCGCCAGACCTTTTCATCCACGTTGCCGCCGCAGATGACGACCGCCACGCGCCGGCCGGCCAGGCACTTTCCCTGCTGCAGGAGGCCGGCCGCTGCGACGCCGGCCGCGCCCTCGATGCGCTCGCCGGTATCATCGTAGACGAGGCGCATGGCCTGCGCAATTTCCTCTTCGCTCGCGGTCAGCCACCGGTCGACGTAGTTGCGGCAGAGTTCGAAGGTGACGGCATTCTCTTCGATGCCGCCGGCGCTGCCGTCGGAAAGGGTGGGCAGGCTGTCTTCTTCCTCAACGATGCGGTCGGCGCGGATTGAGGCGAGCATGACGGCGGAGCGTTCGGGCTGGCAGCCGACCGTGCGAACATTGCGTCCGCTTCCCTTGAGAAAGGATGCGATGCCGGCCATCAGTCCGCCGCCGCCTACGGTTACGAAGACTGCATCC
Source organism: Caldilineaceae bacterium (assembly GCA_034428395.1). Classification (GTDB taxonomy): domain Bacteria; phylum Chloroflexota; class Anaerolineae; order Caldilineales; family Caldilineaceae; genus Bin5. Next base: position 4,707 of record DAOUHX010000279.1, on the reverse strand, counting down.
AGCTGCGGCTCATGGCGCAGCAACTCGACCGCGATCGTGCCCTGGCCGGCGATAATGTGCGGGTCGTTGTAGGGCGAGACGTAGGGTTGGCCGCGTGCCTGGGCGGCGCGGCGTGCGCTGATTTCAGCGTCCAGTACGTCGCCGGGTACGCGGCAGAGGGCGACCGGAAAGGCGCGTGGTTTTTCGACTTTGCGGGGGGAGGCGTCCTTGGGCAGGAAGATGGTGACTGCGACGTCGAGCTGGGCGGCTGCGTGGGCCACTGCCAGCGCGTGGTTGCCCGAGGACGCGGTGACGACGCCGCGGGCGCGCTGTTCGTTCGTGAGGCTGAGCAGCTTGTTGGTCGCGCCGCGAAGTTTGAAAGAGCCGGTGTGCTGGCGGTTTTCCAGCTTGAGGAAGACGTTTGCACGGACGCGTTCAGACAGGGTGGGCGACGGAATCAGCGGCGACTCGAGGACGAAGGGGCGTATGCGGGAATCGGCTGTCAGGATCTGTTGAAAAAGGTCTGAATCAGACGCGCAGCCACTTTGTTCCGACTCTTGCTGTCCTGAAACCATTGCATCGCTAGCTTTAGGTATAGGGTTGCGCGACGCAGCCGAAATTTCCTGCTGTTCGCGCCCCGCTGAAAGGCTTTGGCCTTGCTGTTGTGATACAATCCAAGACTGTTCAGTCCGCCTCCATTCTAACACATCCAATTCGATCATCTCGCTGGGGAAAGGCTCTGGGCAAGGCTTAGAGCAGGAGCGGCGACGCCCAGGCTGGAGAGAGTAAACAGGAGACCTGCTTCCACAATGCGTATCGCGATTCTCTCAGACATTCACGGCAACTGCGTAGCGCTGGACGCGGTGCTGGCCGACATTGAATCCAACGTAGACGGTCATGTCGACGCATACTGGATTCTGGGGGACATGGCGTCCGCGGGCGCGCAGCCGCTGGAGGCAGTGGAGCGGCTCGACTGCCTGACCAACACGCGTTTTGTGCGCGGCAATTCGGAGCGCTATCTTCTCACTGGCGAGAGGCCGCTGGCCACGCCGATCGCGGAGCTGACCGACCTGTCGCTGGTGCCTGCGTGCGTGGACATCTGCGAATCGTTCGCCTGGACCGCGGGCGCGCTGGCGGCCGGCGGCTATCTGCCTTTCATGCTCGATCTACCGCTCGAACAGAGGCTGACATTGCCGGACGGCAGCAGCGTGTTGCTGGTGCATGCGTCGCCCGGCAAAGATGACGGTGATGGCTTCGTGCCCATTTACAGTGATGAGAAGATGAGCGAGCAGTTGCAAGGCTGCGACGCGGACCTGCTGTGTGTCGGGCACACGCACTGGCCGCAGAATTTTCACTTTAACGGGGTGCATATTGTGAATCCGGGCAGCGTCGGCAGCCCCCTGATCCCCAGCCTGCGCGCCACGTATGCAGTCCTGGAGGCAGATGAAAGCGGATACCGGGTGGAACACCGGGCGGTGGCGTACGACTTGAAGCTGGCTGAGGAGAAGGCGTGGGAGATGCGCCATCCGCAGGCGGAGTTTATCGTCAGTTTTCTGCGCGGGGAACGCGTGCGCCCTTGGGGTGAGCCGGAGGTCCTGCGATGAGCAATCAGCCGGGACAGTTCCACTTCAAGTATTCCGGCATCTTCCAAGACGAAAGCGTGGTCCGGGCCTATAAGTACCGCCCCCAATACCCGGCGGAACTATTCGAGTTGCTCACCAAACTGATACCGCCGGACTGCGCGCCCCGGGTCGTCCTCGATGCCGGTTGCGGCACCGGATTCGTGGCCCGGCCCCTGGCGCCGCTGGTTGCGCGCGTTGACGCGGTTGACTTCTCGGCGGCGGCGATTCGGGAGGGCAGGTGTTTGCCGGGCGGAGACCACCCGCATCTGCGCTGGATCGAGGGGCCGGTCGAATCGGCGGCTGTGGATCCGCCCTACAGCCTCCTCACCGCTGGGATGAGTCTGCACTGGTTCGACTGGGAGGTGGCCTTTCCCCGCTTTGCCCGGTTGCTGGAGCCGGACGGGCTGTTTGTTGCCGTGGGCATGCGGGTCGAAAAGCCGGAATGGATGCAGGAGGAGTTGGGCCCAGTGTTGGCGCGCTATTCGATGAATCAGGAGTTCAGGCCCTTCAGCGAAGAAGAGATTCTAGACCAGCTGGAGGAGAGGGGACTCTTTCGGCGGATGGGCAGCGCACAGACGGAAATGATCGAATGGCGGCAACCCGTCGACGAATGGGTGGAGAGCATTCATGCTCGCAACGGTTTTTCCAGGGACCGTATGGACCCGAAGCTGGCGGCTGAGGCAGATGCGGTGTTCAAGGAGATCGCATCGCGCCACGTTTGCGGACGGGAAGGTTCGATTGTTCACCGCTACTCGGGCACGCTGGTTTTTGGGAAACCTCTACAGCCGGATGACAGATAAGCTTGACGGCAAGTGGCGTTCGCAGGCTCGAATCTTCCAATCTTCGGCGAACCCTCGATCGCATCCTCGGAGCCGTGTCCTTGTGATCGCGCCAGTAACCGGTGTCAGCGTCCGCCCATGCCGGACAGCGTGATCCCTTCGACGAACCTCTTCTGCGCCACAACATAGACCAGCAGAACGGGCAGCAGCGCGATGACGGAACCGGCCATCAGGAGGTGCCAGTCGGTGTTGTACTGGCCGCGAAATGTGGCCAGGCCGACGGGAATCGTGCGGGTGGCATGGGAGTTGGAGACGACCAGCGGCCAGAGGAAATCGTTCCATGAGCCGAGAAAGACGAAGATTGTCAGTGCGGCCAGCACGGGCCCGCTCAGCGGCATGATCACCTGGCCCCAGATGCGGAAAGAGGAGGCGCCGTCCATACGTGCGGCTTCGTCGAGGTCAACGGGGATGCCGCGGAAGTACTGGCGCAGCAGGAAGACGGCGAAGACGGAGAAGGCGGTGGGGACGATGAGAGCGTAGAAGGTGTCGAACCAGCGCAGGAAGCGGATGAGGATGAAATTGGGGATCATGGTGACGTGGAACGGGATCATCAGCGTCGCCAGGTAGACGAGAAAGAGCGCTTCGCGGCCGCGGAATCGGAGGCGGCCGAAGGCGAAGGCGGCCAGCGAGGAGGTCAGGATCTGGAGGGTCGTGACACAGACGGCCACAAAGAGGCTGTTCAGATAGAAGCGCCCGAAGGGCATCGCCTGGACCGTGTCCAGGTAGTTCTTCCACACAATTGGATTGGGAACGAGCGAAGGTGGGTAGGTGAAGATCTGGGGCGGCGATTTCAGCGACGTGGCCAGCATCCAGCCGAATGGCAGCAGCATTACGAAGCTGCCCAGGATCAGGGCGGCGTGGAGCAGCAGGTGCCCCGCGTTCAGAGCGGGTGCGCGTGCGCTGTCTCGGCGAAGCTGCGTGGAGGTAGTTGTGGTCACGAGTCGCCGCCCGCCTCGTAGTGCACCCAGCGCCGCTGCAGCCGCGTCTGCACGAAGGTGAAGATGAAGATGAAGATGAAGAGCACCCAGGCGACAGCCGCGCCTTTGCCCATCTGACTGAACTCAAACGCCAACTGGTAGATATAGTAGACGATGGTAAGCGTGGCCTGCGCGGGGCCGCCCTGCGTCATGACGAAGGCTTCGCTGAAGAGTTGAAACGCGCCGATCATCTGGATCACCATCAGGAAGAAGGTAGTCGGGCTGACCATGGGAAAGGTCACAAAACGGAAGCGTTGCCAGGCGCTGGCGCCGTCCACCTTGGCGGCATCGTACAGTTCGGTCGGCACACCCTGCAGCGCAGCTAGGTAGATGACCATGGTAAAGCCGGTGTTTTTCCACAGGGTCAGAATTATGACGGCGGGCTTGGCCCAGTCGGGATCGTTGAGCCAGTCCGGCGGACGGATGGGCAGGCCGGTCGCGGCGCCCAGTTCCCAGACGGCGGCGGACAGTATGCCGAAATCGTAGTTGAAGAACCATTGGAAGACGAGCGCGGCGGCCACGATCGTGGTAACAACCGGCATGAAATAGATGAGCCGGTAGAACTCGATGCCGCGCAGGCCCTGGTTCAGGGAGACCGCGAGCAACAGGCCGAAGGCGAGCTGCAGGGGAACGATGGTGACGATAAAGTAGAAGGTATTGCCGAGGACTTTGCGAAAGACAACGTCGCTGGAGAGCAGCTGCTTGAAGTTCTTGATACCGACGAATTCAGGTGGGGAGAGCAGCGACCATTCGAAAAAACTGAGGGCAAGAGACGCAACCACCGGAATCGCGACGAAGATCAGAAATCCGGCGAAACTCGGCAGCAGGAACAGGTAGGCCTCCCACTGCTGGTCGGGCCGGTAGCGCTGCCAGCGGGGCACGGAGGTCTGGGAGGATGTAGAGGCGGTCATGGCGCCATGGGCTCGCGGCAGGCAGCCAGTAGCCGGTGGGGTAACCGGCTACTGGCTGCTGCTGCCGTTCAAATCAACTTATTTCGGGAACCCATTCTCCTCCAGGTAGGCGTCCACCTGCTCGCAGATGGCAGCCAGTCCGTCCGCGACCGAGACTTCGCCGGTGAGAATCTGATCACGGCCGGGGCTGATAAACGACCCGCCGATCTCGCTCCACTCGACGAAGTAGCCGATGCGGCCCATTCTCGCGTTCTCACCTTCGGTGATGAAGGCCTGCCGGTTGGACGGCGGGTCTCCACTGTTGAGGAAGGCGTCGGACTTGGCGGTGGACTGCAAGGCCGGCAGGATCTCGCCGGAGGCGGTGTAGATGCGCTGGCCG
>DAOUHX010000278.1:0-4686 GCA_034428395.1 Caldilineaceae bacterium | reverse complement strand
GGCCTGGTAGTGGGCGCGGGTGCCCATGCTGGCGGAGACGGAGACGGCCTGCGAGGCCATCAGCCAGGTGAGGCGGTCGACGACGTGGACGCCGTTGGCGAGCCACATGCCGCCGCCGTGGAAGCGGCTGCGGTACTGCGGGGGCCGACTGGCGAAGTTCCAGTTCTTGGACATGTAGCAGATGATCGTCATCAGCGGGCCGAGCTGGCCGGAGTCCAGGATCTCCTTGGCCTTGAGGCTGGTGCCGTAGTAGTGCTGGGTCTGGCCGACCATGAGCTTGACGTTGTTGCTGGCGGCGGCCTCGATCATCTCGTCGCACTGTTCGAGGCTGAGCGCCATCGGTTTTTCGACGAGGACGTGTTTGCCGGCGTTGCAGGCGTCGACGGTGAGGCGGTGGTGGAGCTGGTGGCCGAGGACGACGGCGACGGCGTCGATTTCGTCATCCTTGAGAAGGTCGGTGTGGGTGGGGTAGCCCTTGGGGATGTCGTACTTCTGCATGTATTCACGTCGCTTCTCCTCGAAGAGATCGGCGACGGCGACGACTTCGACGTTATCGAGGGTGTCTATAGCGCTGCAGTGGGCGCGGGCGATGCCGCCCAGCCCGATGATTCCGACTTTCAGTTTCGCCATGTCCGTCTATTTCGCTCCTGTGGGTTGCAGCAGTTGGTACGATCTAAGGATTTGTCGGGAAGGCGTGTTCGGTTCGCGGCTGGGATTGCAGGTCTAGTTTGCCATGCCGCGTCGGTGGAGTAAAGCGGCCCACGCGGCTGTGCGCCTCAGATCCAGCCGTGATTGCGGGTGACGGGCGTGCCGGATCGCTGGTGCGTCCATGAGAGGCCGCTTTCGAGGACGACGTCGCTCCCGCTGATGGCCGAGGTCTCGGCGGCGAAGAGGATCTCCATGATGTGGCGGCTCCACTCGCCGGAGGTGGGCGGCTCGATGTCCTGTTCGATCGACTGGACGAATGATTTCCACTCGTAGTGCATGACGGCAGGCGGGACTTCAAAGGGGATATCCTGCCACTCATTCCCTTGGCCGACCTGGAGGACCGGTTGTCTTCCGCCGATGATGCGCACGGTGCCGTTGGCGCAGATAACCTGGGTATCCATGATGGGCGGCCCGTCGGCGAAGGCGATCGAGACAGCGACGCCGGCGAGGCCGTTCTTGTAGCGGATGAGGGCGGTGGCGGTATCGTCGGCGGCCTGGTAGTGGGCGCGGGTGCCGATGCTGGCGGATACGGATGCGGCCTGGGAGGCCATGAGCCAGGTGAGGCGGTCGACGACGTGGACGCCGTTGGTGAGCCACATGCCGCCGCCGTGGAAGCGGCTGCGGTACTGGGGCGCGCGGTTGGCGTAGGTCCAGTTTTTGCATCCGAAGCAGACGATGGTCATCAGCGGGCCCAGCCGGCCGGAATCGAGGACCTCCTTCATTTTGGGGAGGGGGCCGGAGAAGTGCGGAGTATGGCCGACCATGAGCTTGACGTTGTTGCTGGCGGCGGCATCGATCATATCGTCGCACTGTTCGAGGCTGAGCGCCATCGGCTTTTCGACTAGGACGTGCTTGCCGGCGTTGCAGGCGTCGACGGTGAGGCGGTGGTGGAGCTGGTGGCCGAGGACGACGGCGACGGCGTCGATTTCGTCATCCTCTAGAAGCTCGGTGTGGGTGGGGTAGCCCTTGGGTATGTCGTACTTCTGCATGTATTCGCGGCGCTTCTCTTCGAAGAGATCGGCGACCGCGACGACTTCGGCGTTGTCGAGGGTGGCGATGGCGTCGCAGTGAGACTGGGCGATGCCGCCAAGCCCGATGATTCCGACTTTGAGAGTGGCCATATCAGCTTGTCGCTCCTATGGGGTGCGATTTGAAGACGCTGCTGGCAGTGCCCTCGACAATCTGGCGTTGGAAGATCAAGGTGATGGTGAATGCCGGTATCGTCGTGGGGATGACAAAAGCATTATAGCGGAAAGGGCAGATGCCCTGGAAATGCCTCGATCTGCTACAGGCTCAACCGTGCTCGTAGGAAGGGCGGAGAAAATTGGAGCGATAGAGTGCCCGATTGCCCATCCCGCCCGGTCCGTGGGATTCTGGTACAATACGGCCCGGAGCGGTTGCACTGTGGCCGTTGCCATCAAATCAGATGATTCTTACGCTTTCCGGGGTTTATGCCGGGGGACGGAACCGAACGGAGATGACCGGATGACAATGAAGATCGCTGTAATTGGGACCGGAGGCGTTGCGGTGAGGAACTATCTGCCCCATATCGCGGAGCGGGGGGATGTCGAGCTCAGCTATCTGAACCGCACACGCAGCAAGGCGGCGGCGGCGGCGGAGCAGTTCGGCGGGCGCGTGGCGGTGGACGCGGCCGACCTGATGTCAGACGAGCCGGACGCCTGTCTCGTTTTCACCAAGGAGATGGACCGCGTGGAGGCGGCCAATGCGTTGCTGCCTTACAGGCCGAAGCGGCTTTTTTTCGAGAAGCCGCTGGCGGCGCGGCACGGGCAGGCGAACGTGGTGGAGGAGGACTTCTTCGACGCGCGCGAGATGCTGCAGGCCGCGCACGGCGCGGGCGTGGAGACGGCGATGGTCTTCAACTACCGTTTCTTCGACCAAACGCAACTGGCGCGCGAGATCGTCGAGCGGGAGGCGTTCGGGCGCCCTGTGCATTTTACGGGCCTGGTGCACTACAACTGCTGGAGCCATTGCATCGACCTGGTGCTGCAGTTCATGGGGCCGGCCGCCAGCATCAGCGCGCAGGCAACGGAGGACTCGGGCAATGTGACGGTGGCGGCGCGCATGGCAAACGACGCGACCGGCACGCTGATCGGTACCTCCGCCATCGATCTGAAGTTGCCGCTCTACGAGCTGACCTTCGCGTTCGAGCACGGGCGGCTGAGCATGCGCGACCTGGACGGCGAGATGGAGGTGATCAACTATCGCACGGGCCGGCATGAGCGGCACAACCTGACCTTTGACATCTCGCGCTGGGACCAGTACCGGGCGTCGTTCGGCAAGGCGATCAATGCGTACCTGGACAGTGTGCGCGACGGCGCGCCGCCGCCGATTCCGGGTGTAGCGGGCCTGCAGGAGCTGCAGTTCGAGGCGGGGATCAAGCGGGCAATCGCGAGCGCCGCGACGGTGGAGCTGGAGGAGGCATTTAGGCTCGAAGGCGCCTCCTGATCTCACAGATCAGTCAGCAAACGTGCCGCCCCTCGAAGGGCTCCTCAGGCGGTTCCAGTCGGTGACGGCGCCGATGGATTTGTCTCAGAAAGCGGCGGCAGACTAACCCGCCTGCTGCAACTCGGTCTTGGGCAGCTCCTTGGTCGGGTCGACGAAGGGGACGCGCACGACTTCGGCGTCGACGAGGCCGTCGGCGGGGAGTTGGACTTTGACCCGGGTGCCGCGTTTCCAGTGGGAACGGGGTAGGACGGCCAGGGCGATGTTTGAGCCTTGAGCCGGTGACCAGAAGGCGCTGGTGACGTAGCCGACGTCTTCGCCGGAGCCGCTGTCTTTGACCAGGTAGAAGTCCTCGTTGTACCAGACGATCGGTTGGCCGCCGACGCGCAAACCGACGAGCCGCTGCTGTACCCCCTCCTGTTTGATCCTCACCAACGCTTCTTTACCGATGAAATCGCCCTTGTCGAGGTCGACCTGCCAGCCGAGGCGGACTTCGTAGGGGTTGTTCTCGATGTCCATGTCCTGCCCGTAGGAGAGGATGCCGGCCTCGATGCGGCGGATGTGGCTGGGCGCGATGACGCCGAGGTTGAACTCTTGGCCCTGTTCGAGGATGTAGGGCCAGACGTCGTCGGCGTGGAGCATGGCGTTGTGCAGGTAGATCTCGAAGCCGAGCTCGGCGGAGAAGCCGGTGCGCGAGATGGTGACGCGATGGCCGTTGACGGTGTCGTGGATCAGGCCGTAGTAGGGGATTTCGCGCACGTGGGAGCCGACCATCTTCTCCAGCAGATCGGCCGACTTGGGGCCCTGGATCTGGACCGGGGAGACGTCGAGCTCGTGGATGTCGACGTTGAAGCGGCCGGTGGCGTTGACGCCCTGCGCCCAGAGCAGCACGTCAGAGTCGGAGATGCTGAACCAGAACTCGTCATCGGCGACGCGCAGGAGCACCGGGTCGTTGATGATGCCGCCGTACTGGTTGCAGAGGATGACATAACGGGCCTGCATGGTGGGCAGGAGCTTGTGGACGTCGCGGGTGATGAGATAGTCGACGAAGGCGGCGGCATCGGGTCCTTTGACGCAGATCTGACGTTCGACAGCCACGTCCCACATGCTGACGTACTCGGTGAGGAATTTGTACTCGGCGAGCATGCCGCCGTCCTCGGGCTTGATGTAGGCGCGTGGGTGGTACTGATGGTTGTAGGTGGTGTAGGCCCAGCAGCCGGCCGCCTTGGAGAGGTGCCACCAGGGTGATTTGCGGATGCGGGTGGATATGAGCATGCGGGCGTCGCTGTTGCCGCTCTGGCGGAGGTTTATGGGCAGGCGGCGGCGCTTGAGATTATCGATGATTAGGGTTTGTGTCATTTGTGGTTGCTCCGTGGTTGCTGGTTTTCAGTTTTGAGTTTCTAGTTTTTGGTGGGGAGTCGCCGCCGTTAGATGGAGTATCTCTTGGCGTCTATGCTTTCATTTTCGTGCCGCGCGGGTCGTATAGGGGCTCTTTTGCGACCGTTGCGGGAAGAC
>DAOUHX010000277.1:0-2192 GCA_034428395.1 Caldilineaceae bacterium | reverse complement strand
CTGCCGCCGAGGGTGACGCTGCTGGCGCTGGGCGTTTTTCAGAGCGGCCTGCTGCTGGCGGTGGAAGGGCCGGCGCGGCGGCTGCTGGCGCGCGGCGTTGTGTGGACGGCGACGGTGCTGATCAACGGCCTAATCATGACGATCTTCCTGTGGCACGTGACCGCGCTTCTGGTCGTGACTGCGATTGCGATGATAACGAAGGTCGGGATCGCCTTTGTTCCCGGCACGGCGGCCTGGTGGCTGACCCGCCCGCTGTGGTTTGCGGCGATCGCGATCGTGTTGGTGCCATTCGTTGCGCTGTTCTCCCGCTTCGAGCGGATTGGCAGGGCGGGGCGGGGCGCGGTGCCGCCGGTGTGGCAGCAGCTGCTCGGCTGCGGCCTGGTCTGTTTCGGCCTGGCGACGCTGACGCTGCGGGGCCTGCCGACGGAGAGCTGGCCGGGGATCAATTTGCTGGCGCTGGGGTTGCCGTTTGTGGGCGGGGCGCTGGTGTGGTTTGGCGGGGGACGCGTGACATTGGGGGATAGGCAATCCCCGTGAGAGAATTTCACTGTTCGAAAAGCGGGAGAGCGCCATGAAAATGGAAAACGAGATTATCGAACGCGGCAGCGGCAACGTATTCGCAGATTTGGGGCATACCGACGCCGAATCGCATTTGCTCAAAGCGGAACTCGTTACCCGCATCGACCGGATCGTTCGCCGGCGCAGGCTCAAGCAGGTCGAGGCCGCGCAACTGTTGGGACTATCCCAGCCTGACATATCGCGCCTTCTGCGCGGCAATTTCCGTGACTACTCCGTGGAGCGGCTCCTGCGGTTGTTGACCAAGCTAGGGCATGACGTAGAAATCACGATCCGGGATGCGGATTCGCCGCGACAGGGCAGGCTGAGCGTCGCGGCATAAATGCATGCTGGGGTCAGATTCACCTCCAAGACCGCCAGCCCCTCCTGAAACGCGCCCAAAACCATCGCTTCCGTCACGGGTCGAGCACGCCCATGCCCCAGATTGAATCCCTCTGATCCAGATGGGCGCCACACTCCCGTCCACGCGCCGTTGCCCATTCCCCAGATTTACCTCCAAAAACCCCTTGACAGATGCAGACAGTTAGGCTATCCTTACTTTGAATTTAGCCATGACTAAAAATTTTTCTTGCGAATGGAAACTGCTCGTTCGCGGAAACGGAAATTGTGGAGGACCGATACTCGAAATGCCTGACCGATTCCACGCCAGGGAAGCAAGACGCGTTGCTGCCCTGCTTTTTGTAATCATGCTTCTTGCCGCTGCTTGCGGGCGGGAGGAAGGGCCGGGCCCACCGGACGCGAGCGCGGATAGCAACGACGCGCCGGTGCAGTCGACCGAATCAGACGCGCCCGCGGCCGGGGAGGTGCGCGCCGACGGGATCTTTCACATTGTTGCCACGACGACCCAGGCGAGCGACCTGTCGGCCATCCTGTCTGAAGGCGTCGACGGTATCGAGATCACGCCGCTGATGGGGGCCGGTGTCGACCCGCACCTCTACCAGCCGACCGAGTCGGACATCCGGGCGATGAACCGGGCCGACATGGTGGTCTACAGCGGCCTGCATCTCGAGGGACAGTTCGACGCCGTCTTCGCGGCCCTGCGCGAGCAGGGCACGCTGGTCTACGCCCTTTCGCAGCCGGTCAAGGATGCGGGATACGTCATCGGCGGCTTTGTCACCGAGCAGTACCAGGCCGGCACCGACGACCCGCACTTCTGGTTCGACCCGCGCAACTGGGAGCTGACAGTGACGGACCTGGCGGGGACGCTGGCGGAACTCGACCCGGCCGGCGCCGATGCCTATGCCGCCAACGCGGAACTCTACCGGGCGCAGCTGCAGGCGCTGTTTGGCTGGGCCGATGAAGGCATGCGTTCGGTTGCGGAAGGCCAGCGCTACCTGGTGACTTCGCACGACGCCTTCCAGTATTTCGGTTCGGCGTTCGGCTGGAAGATGACCGCCATCCAGGGGATCAGCACCGAGGACGAGGCCGGCGTGCGCGACATCCAGGAGACGGTCCAATTCGTCATCGAGCAGGGCATTCCGGTCCTGTTCGTCGAGAGCAGCATTCCGCCGAACACGATCGAGGCGGTGCAGGCTGCGATTGTGGCCGGCGGCGGCGCGGCGCGCGTGGGCGTGCGCGAGCTCTATTCGGACGCGATGGGGATGCCGGGCACTTTT
>DAOUHX010000276.1:0-3083 GCA_034428395.1 Caldilineaceae bacterium | reverse complement strand
CTCGATTGCGTAGGCGGAGCCGTCCCAGAATATGCGGGCGTGGTTGCGGCTGACCTGGCGGTCCGGCAGCGTAACTTGGCATTCCTCGTGGCGCCCGATGATCAGGGGCGTGGTGCGGCTGAGGGGCCAGCCTTGGCCGGTCTGGTTGCCATGGCGCAGGACAAGCATGGCCGTCTCCTGCTGTTGGGCAACAGGTTGCGGTCGGCGGTGGTCTGCAAAACTCTGTTCAGCGTTGTGGCCCTCTTGCGTCATTTCCATCCCTCTTGGAACTACCATCCTGCGTGATGTTTCGGCGCGACTTGCAATTTCTTCCGTCTCTTTCTATAGTAATAGCCCTACTGCCAACCTCCGAATTCGAAATGGTTACACGACTTTCACAAACGCAGCAAACGGCTGCAAGGGGGAAGTCCATTATAGCGAAGCCAGTTTGAGTCGTCAATAGTTTTTTGAAGGCGGGTAGCACCCGGCCTTGGGAATCCCTATATTTGAGATAGCTCTTACCAGACACCAGTTTGCTGTCGGGCGGAGCGGTTTCTGGCAATACAGGCGGGGCGAGTACCCTCCTGTCTCGTCTGAGTCGGACATTGGGTCGTTTCTATTTGGGGCGCCCAAGGAACCGCTCGTCTGGTCTATCAGGCGAAAACTTGGGCTCTGCGGCCCCGCCATCCTTAGAGGTGTCAGTTGGCTAAAGTATTGGAAGCGGATTCGATCCTGCGGGGTCGCTACGAAATCGTACGTCTGGTGGGACAGGGCGGCATGGGCGCCGTCTACCGGGCCAACGATCTGCGTCTGGACGGGCGGGTTTGCGCGATCAAAGAGATTTTGCCCAATCTGCTGATCGACCAGCGCGGGCCAGGAGTGGACCTGGGACAGACGATCGAGCAGTTTTACCAGGAGGCCAGCGTCCTCGCCCGGCTCGACCATCCAAACTTGCCCAAGGTGTCAGACTATTTTTCCGTCGACGGGCGCGAGTATCTCGTGATGGATTTCATCGAGGGGCGCGACCTGCAGGAGACTCTCAACGAGATGCTTCGCCAGCAGAAGCGCCTGTCGGAGGCACAGGTGTTGCTTTGGGCCACGCAGCTACTCGACGCGCTCGAATATCTGCACAGCCAGGACCCGCCGGTTCTTCACCGCGACATCAAGCCGGGCAATATCAAGATTACGCCTGAGAACAGATTGAAGTTGGTGGATTTCGGCCTGGTCAAGATTTTGCAGCCGGATGACGCCCGCACGGTGACGGTCGTGCAGGGTCGCGGCACGGTCGCCTATACACCGCTTGAGCAGTACGGGGGTGATACAGGGCATACTGATGTGCGCACCGACATCTACAGCGTCGGTGCAACCCTTTATCACTTGCTGGCAGGGACGCCGCCTCAGGATGCGAAGGAGCGATTCCTGAAGTCCGGGTTGCTCGATCCTCTCCGTCAGTTGAATCCGGACATCTCCACGCGCACTGAGCGCGCCGTCTTCCAGGCCCTGGCGATGCATCCGGATGAGCGGCCGCCGAGCATACTGGCTTTGCGCGAGGCGCTTTTCGGCGTAGAGAGCACAAGCAAGAGACCGACGACCGACCTGTTGCCGCCGCCCTCCTGGAACGAGATCATGAACAGAAACAGGGCGCTGATCGGGCTGACGATCACCCTTTTCATCGTCGCAACTGTCATCAGCATTCTCGACTTCTGAGCATATCGGGGCCCTCCACGGCACGGCTGGTTCTCCGCTTCCATCAGTTTCTCTGTTTCCTGTGTGTATGAACCGAAGACGGCAACTGCGCCCCCGGGGTGGGCCGAATCTGCGCGGCCGCCGGCGGTAGGCAGACGCGCCAAAGTTTACCCGAAACAACGCTGTGAAAATTTGCGCAATCTTTTTGCGCTCTTTTATACTGTAAGCAGATTCTTACAAGGGGCAGCCCTTCGGTCGCGTACCCTCATGAGGCGCGGAACGGAGGGACTCCGCACTCGGCATGAGGGATTCCTGAGTCTGGCTCGTCCCGTCGCGGCGCGAGAACCAGAAGCCGCCGGACGCAGCACCCCGGCAATGGGCGGTGGGCTTGAAATTGGGCCGCGCCGGTCCGGTCGGAAGTCATGAATAGCCCAGTATAGATCAGGAGGGCGGATCTCTTCCGCGCAGCCATGAAACGTCTCCTTTCATTCTTTTCAAATCCACGCGCGCTCAGCGTAACCATCGGCGTGATCGCCTTGCTCGCTCTGAGCGTCGTCCCAACGTTCAGTGTGAAGGAACTCCACGTCGAACTGGCCGCGGAATCGCTACTGGAACACGGGCCCAAGTGGTTCACCAACGGACTGCTGACCACTCTACTCGTTGACATTGTCATCATATTGATGGCAGTTTTCGCAGTCTCCAGGATGAAGGAAATCCCCGGAGGCTGGCAGAACATCATGGAGATGGTTGTGGAGGGGATGTGGAACCTGACCCAGAGCATCGCAGGCCACGGCTCTGCCAACGCCCGCAAGTTCTTCCCTTGGGTGATGACGATTTTCATTTTTGTCCTGATCAGCAACTATATCGGTCTGCTGCCGGGTTTCGGCTCGATCGGAATCTACCATGGCGGCGGCGGGGACCACGCACAGGTTGAGCTGGGCAACCAACTGGCCATGGCCGGTGGCGAGGCGGTGGCGGCCTCCGCGGCCGCAGAGGAGGGCAAGCCGGTCCTTGTACCTCTATTCCGCAGTCCGTCGGCAGACCTCAACGTAACGCTGGCCCTGGCACTAATCTCCGTCTTTATGACCCAGTTTTTCGGTGTCCAAGCACTGGGCCTGGCCTACTTCGGAAAGTTCTTCCAGAATCCGTTCAAGAGGCCAATGCAGGCTGTGGTTGGTTTCTTCGAGTTGATAGCCGAAATCTCCAAGATAATCAGCTTTTCTTTTCGTCTCTTTGGAAACGTCTTTGCCGGTGAAGTCGTTCTGCTGGTGATGGCATTTCTCGTCACATTCCTCTTGCCCAGCGTCTTCTATGGGCTTGAGTTGTTCATCGGCTTCATCCAGGCTCTGGTCTTCATGTTGTTGACACTGGCCTTATTTACGATGGCAACTGTGAGCCATGACGATCACCACTGAGAT
>DAOUHX010000275.1:0-1958 GCA_034428395.1 Caldilineaceae bacterium | reverse complement strand
CGCGTGAACTGCACCCAGTAGGTGTCGTCCAGACCGTATTGGGCCCGGATTCTCTTGATCGCGTCTTCCTTGGCCAGCGTGTCAAGCGTTCCCTCGAACTGGGTCATCATCATCTCGACCGGATCGAACGGGCTGATCACAGTCAGGGTAAACGTGATGATAAGGACCGCGATGAACGTGGGAATCGCGATTGCCAGGCGCTTCGTGGTATAGACGAACATTGCGACCGCCCCAGGTCTGGCCCCGGTGATGAGTTGCCGGCTACGAGGCGCTTCCTTTCGAACAAAGCAAGGAGGAGTGGAAAGGCAGACACATGCGCGTCCGTTCCCACTCCTCCGGTCCCGCTTAGTGCTCTGCTACGTAGATGTCAAGCAGCGTTGACCAGTTGTTGTCAACGTTGGCGTCGAAGTTCTTGACGTAGGGCTGCACGACATATTCGTACAGGTCCCAGATCATCGGCAGGAAGTAGTAATGGCTGAGCAGCCGCTGCTCCGCCGCCGAAACCTTGTCACAGTAGTCCGCACTGGCCGGGTCGAGCGTCAGGAGCTCATCCATCATCGCGCCCAGTTCGTCATCTACCAGGCCGACGTCGTGCGGCGCCGCATAGTAGTTCCACAGGCCCGTGATCATGGCCGCGGGGTCGGGAATCGTCGCGCCCCAACTGTTGCGCTGGACGTTGATCAGGTCGGCTTCCTGGCCCCAGGCGTCGCTCCAGCCGGGTCGGATTTCAACGTCGGTGATGCCCAAAACGTTCTTCCACTGCTCGGCCATGATCTCGGCCGTGCGTAGATAGTTGGGCGACTGGCCGCCGCTGGAGATGCGGATCTTGGGCAGGTCTTCAGGCCCACCGTACTTGGAAGCGGCCAGCTCCTGCTTCGCCAGTTCAGGATCATAGCCGAAGTCAGGCCAGTTGTCGGCCACAAAGCAAGGCAGCTCCGGCGTGAAGTGGGTCTTCATGACGCGGTCATTGCGCGATCCCTCATACGCCGCGCTGATCGCCAAGTCCCAGTCCACCGCGTGCAGCAATGCCCGGCGCACGTTGATGTCATCCAGCGGCGGCTTGGTCGTGTGCAGCGCGAAGTAGAAGTTGGTGGCGTAGGGGATGAGCACGAACAGGTCCGGGTTTTCGGCCCGCAGCGGCTCGCGAATGTTTGTGAACCAGTGGGCTACGTCGGCCTCCCCGTTCTGCCACATCAGGTATGTGATGTTTTCGTCGTTGGACCACTGGGCAATGATGCGTTCAATGTAGGGCTTCGTGTCGCCCCACCAGCCGGGATTCTGCACGATCTCATATTCACGTTTGTCCTGGTCCCAGATGTCGATCTGGAAGGGGCCGTTCACGCGTGTCTCGGCATCGGCCGCGAACTCATCGGCATTGACGTCCTCCATCTTGACGAAGCCGGTATTGTAATGGGCCATGCTCATGATGAAGATCGGGCTCGGCGAGGACAGCGTAATCTGCAGCGTCTTGTCATCCAGCGCAGCCAGGCCGGAAATCGTATCGGCCTCGCCGTCAATGACCGCCTGCGCGCCCTCGATAACGCCCAGCCGCAGATAGGTCCAGCAGCTGATGCAGTTAGGGCTGATGGCCCACGACCAGTAGTCGATCGCTTCCTGGGCTACGACGGGCGAGCCGTCGGACCAGGTGGCGTCGGGATGGATGTGGATCGTGTAGACCGTCTTGTCCTCGCTGACCTCGTAACCGGTGGCGAGCCAGGGCTGCAGCTCGTGGTTGCGGTCGCGCAGGAAGAACGGCATCCACATGTGCGAGATCCAGGGGCGGCCAAAACCACTCTCGGAGGCAGGGTTAAGGCGGCTCAGATCACGCGTGACATAGCGGATAACCTGCTCCTCGGCAGCGTCGTCCGGCAGCATCCTGCCTTCCATCGCCTCGCCTTCGTCGGCCATCGCCGCGTCGCCCGAATCGGCCGGAGCGGCCGGCGTCGCGCACGCGCCCA
>DAOUHX010000274.1:0-5807 GCA_034428395.1 Caldilineaceae bacterium | reverse complement strand
GCCAATCATGAACGAGCCTGTCGAATTCTATGGCGGCCAGGTTGCCCTCCGTATGTACGCCGAAGTCAACTCTGCCGTCGTACCCTTCGCTTGGGGAGAGGGCTGGTCCGAGGCGTGGGACATCCTCGGCCAGTCGCAAGGCCGCGTCCTCGACGGTGAAGTCAGCGCCGAAGAGGCCCTCGTCGAAGCCGCCCAGGAGATAAGAGACCTGCAGGACATGGGCTGATCGCCCACTGTACCCAGCAACCGGCCCCACGCAAGCCCGTTTACAGATAGGCGCGCGTGGGGCGGTTTTCTGTGCGGCAATCGGGCCGGGAGCCAAGCCAGCGCTGCTGCCCGGTCTTGAGTTGCCCCTTCCTCTTTAGGAACCCGAAAATGGCAGTGGCGTCAACGCCCCCGGGCGGTCCAACCGCAACCCGTTCCCCAGTTTCCCGCTATTTCATCTGGGAGAAGACCGCCCCCTACGTCTTTATCTCGCCCTTCTTCATCCTCTTCGGCCTCTTCGGCGCCTTCCCCATTCTCTTCGCCGTCTATATCAGCTTCCAGGACTGGAAGAGCGTTCACGCCAGCGAATACGTAGGTTTCAAAAACTACGCACGCATGTTTACCGATGACAACTTTCATATCGCCCTTTCCAATACCGCAATTCTCGGTATTCTCGTCGTCCCCCTCATGGTGATTCTCAGCCTCAGCCTCGCGAACGTGCTTAATCAACCTATCCGAGGTCGCGTCGTCTACCGCACTGCCTACTTCCTGCCCGTCGTCACTTCGCTCGTCGTCGTTGGCCTGCTCTTCGACTTTCTGCTCGGCTCTCCCTACAGCCCGCTCGGTTCGGTCTTGGAAATCTTCAATATCGAATTTAGAGGCCTTTTGGATCAACCGGAATTCATTAAGCCATCTATCCTCGTCATGATCCTCTGGCGCTGGGTCGGCTACAACATGATGATCATGCTCGCCGGCCTCCAAAGCATCCCCCACGAGCTCTTCGAAGCCGCCCGCATCGACGGCGCCAACGGCCTCCAGGCCTTTATCCACATCACCATCCCACTCATGCGCCGCGTCATCGCCTTCGCTGCCATCCTGTCAACCATCGGCATGTTCAACATCTTCGAAGAAGCCTACATGCTCGTCGGCACAGGAGGAGGAACTGACCGCGCCGGTCTTCTCATGGGCCTCATCATCTACAGCCAGGCCTTCAACAAGTTCAATTTTGGCTACGCCTCCGCGCTCGCCTATGCCAACGCTGTTATTATCATCGCCCTTTCCTTCCTGCAGATCTTCGCCAGCGAACGTGCCGCTTCCGATTGAAGCGCAGGCCGACGAGATACAGCGCCAATGAGCCAGAACGCCGACACCATTGCCCCCACACCCCGGACCGGCCCTTACGCCCCTAAGAAGAGGATAACTCTGGGCCGAATCTTTACCCATGTCACCCTCTTCATCGCGCTCCTGGTATTTGTCTTTCCCTTCTACTGGATGGTCACCTCCTCCCTTAAACCGGCAGCCGACATCTATATCGTTCCTGTACAGTTCTGGCCTACCCGTCCCTCACTTGACAACTACCTTGAGATCGCCGGCCTGATCCCATCCGACGAGATCGATTTCCGCGGCGGCGTATCCCTCGGCCGTACCTTCCTCAACAGCACTGTAATCGCGGTCATAAACACCATCGGAAACGTATTCCTCGCCTCCCTCGCCGGTTACGCCTTCGCCAAGCTGCGTTTCAAAGGCCGCAACGCTCTCTTTCTCTCCATGCTGGCAACCATGATGATCCCCAACAGCGTCGGCCTTGTTCCAAACTACCTGGTAATGGCTTGGCTCAAATGGATCAACACCTGGTATCCCCTCATTATTCCCGGCCTCGCCACGCCCTTCGCCGTCTTCTGGATGCGACAGTACATGACCACCGTGCCTGACGAGATGATCGAGGCCGCGCGCATCGACGGCTGCGGCCCCTTCGCCACCTACTGGCGCGTCGTCGCTCCCGTGGTCCTGCCCGGCATGGCCGCCCTCGCCATCTTCTCCTTCATGGGCCACTGGAACGCCTTCATGGGGCCGCTCATCTACCTCAATAAACCGGAGGTATACACTTTGCCGCTCTTCCTTGCCGTCCTCGACTCCGGCGTCTCCGGCAGGCCTGTTCCGCTCCATCTCATATTCACGGCCTCATTCGTTTCGATCCTGCCTATTCTACTTATCTTCCTCTTCGCCCAGCGCTACTTCATAGCAGGCCTTACAGCAGGCAGCCTCAAATAGCCGCTGCCGCAACACGAACCACGGAACAGGACCTATGAAACTGACAATGGGAAAACATGACCTCGAAATAGGCGGCCGCTACCTCGACGAATTGCGAGATTCGACCGACATCCGGACTGACATGCCAGCCCTGCGCGACCGCTTGCAGGACGAAGGTTACCTGCGCATCCGCGGCCTGCACGACCGCCAGAAGGTCAAGGAGGCCCGCCGCGCAGTCCTCGAAAACCTGCAGCAGGCAGAACAGCTCGAGCCCGGCCAGCCCCTCATGAATGGCGTCATCGCCCAAGGCAAGCGCGGCAAATTCCTTGGCGGCGCCAAGGCCGTCACCCACACGCGAGAATTCCTCGCCCTCGTTGAAGCGCCCGAGCTGATGCAGTTCTTCGCCGAATTCCTCGAAGGCCCCAGCCTCACCTACGACTTCAAATGGCTGCGCGTCGTGCCCAACGACGCCTTCACCGGCGCCCACTACGACATCGTCTACATGGGCCGCGGCACCACCAACGTCTTCACCCTTTGGACCCCCCTTGGCGACCTCCCCTACGAAATGGGCCCGCTCGCCATCCTCGCCGGCTCCCACCGGTTCGAGCGCATCAGGGAGACCTACGGCGTGATGGACGTCGACCGCGACAAGGTCACCGGCTGGTTCTCAAACGACCCCGTCGAGCTCGTCGACACATACGGCGGCCAGTGGCGCAGCGCCGAATTCGAGATGGGCGACGCCCTCATATTCGGCATGTACACGATGCATGGCTCCCTCTCCAACACCGCCGGCCGCTTCCGCCTCAGCTGCGACACCCGCTACCAGCGGGCCGACGAGCCCGTCGATGAACGCTGGATCGGCGAAAACCCGATCGCGCACTACGCTTGGATTAAAGGCGACACCGTGCCAATGCAAAAAGCGCGTCAGCGTTGGGGCGTCTGAACGCGCAAGCCGCCTGGGGCGTTGTCCACTGACAGCCAGCCAAGGCGGCCTACCTCTCCTATCCAACTGCCGTCCACCGTTCACCACCGACTTCCACCGTTCGCAGTAGCCCACTGGCCACTTCATTTATGTCCGGTACTCGGCATTGATCGAAACATAGTCGTAGCTCAAATCGCAGGTCCACACTGTGGCTGCGCCTTTGCCCAGCCCAAGCGACACGCGCGCACTAATTTCGCTCTCCGCAAAGATCGCGGAAGCGTCCTCCTCCGCATAGCCCGTCGGCGTGCCCGCGTCCACCAGCTGCAGTTCCGCATTGCCGTCCTGTGGCTGGCCCGCGGCGATAAACAGATGCGCCTTCGTCGGGTCAACCGTAGCACCCGAGTAGCCCACCGCACACAGGATGCGTCCCCAGTTGGCGTCATGCCCGAAGAAGGCCGTCTTCACCAGTGGGCTCTTTGCGATCGAGTTGGCGACCTGGTGTGCCTCGCCGTCGCTGACCGCGCCCTCGACCTGGATTGTCACGAACTTGGTCACGCCCTCGCCGTTACGAACGATCAGCTTCGCCAGCTCGGCCGAAGCCTCGGTCAGCGCCTGCAAGAACGCCGCGTAGTCGGCGCCTTCTTCCACGATCTCGGCGTTGCCCGCCGCGCCGTTCGCCAGTACCAGCACGGTGTCGTTCGTGCTCGTGTCGCCGTCCACGCTGATGCGGTTGAAGCTGCCACTGACTGCCGACGCAAGCGCCTTCTGCAGCAGCGGCTGCGCGATGTTGGCGTCAGTGGCCAGGGTGGCCAGCATCGTCGCCATATTCGGATGGATCATCCCCGCGCCTTTTCCTATGCCGGTGATCGTGACCGTCTTGCCACCGACTTCCGCCTGGCTCGAGGCCCACTTCGGAAAGACGTCCGTCGTCATGATTGCCTCGGCAGCCGCTTCCCAGCCGTCCGGCCGCAGCTCGGCCGCCACCTGCGGGATCCCGGCCTCGATCACGCCGATCGGCAGCTGTACGCCGATTACCCCGGTGCTCATCACGAATGCCGTATTGTCGGTGCTGCCCAGGCTCTTCTCCGCCGCCTCTGCCATGCGCCGTGCGTTTGCGTTCCCCTCCGCGCTGGTGCACGCGTTGGCGTTGCCGCTATTGACAACCACGGCGTGTGTCCCGTCCGGGTTCATCCGCAGCAGTTCGCGGTCATAGAGGACCGGCGCCGCCGGAAACGCGTTCTGCGTGAATACCGCCGCCGCGCGACAGGCTGTCGGACTGGCGATCAATGCCAGGTCCAGCGCGCCCGTCGGCTTGATGCCGCAATGGATGCCCGCGGTGTCGAAGCCGGTCACAGGTATGGGCGTTGTCGAAGGTCCGGAAAACGTATGTTCATTCTCTGACATCGTAATCTCCCAATCGTTTGGACGTATTGGACGCTCACAGTTCTACTCACCCTCTACATAAGAACGGCCTCTAGTACAGGGTGTTTCCTAAACCATCCTCCACTAGTCCCGCTGAATCCAATCCCAGTCACGCGCCTCGCCATCTTCCGCAGGAGGCGGCATGGCGTCAGCCGGATGTTCCTCCCTGAGGTGTGCCGCAACCTTGAGCGGCAGCCCGAAGAGGCGAATGAAGCCCTCGGCATCGGCCTGGTTGTAGACATCATCCTCGTCGAATGTAACGTAATCCTCCCGGTATAGGCTGTGTGCCGACCTCCGGCCTACCACCATCGCCTTTCCCTTGTACAGCTTCAGCCGCACCGTTCCGCTGATCGACTTTTCCGTCTCCTGCACAAACGCGTCGAGCGCCTTGCGGAGCGGCGTGAACCAGAGACCGTTGTACACCAGCTCTGCGTAGCGCAGCCCGACCTGCTGCTTCCAGTGCAACGTATCCTTGTCCAGGCAAAGCTGCTCCAGGGCTGCATGTCCTTTGTACAAGATCGTCCCGCCGGGCGTCTCGTAGACGCCGCGGCTCTTCATCCCCACCAGCCTGTTCTCGACCAGATCCACGCGTCCGATTGCATGCTCGCAACCCAACGCGTTGAGATTCTGCACGAGTTCCACGGGCCCCATCGCGACGCCGTCTACGCGCTCGGGAAAACCTCGGCGGTAGTATATCTCCACGTAGGCGGGCTCGTCAGGGGCTTCCTCCGGCGACTTCGTCCACTCA
Organism: Caldilineaceae bacterium; assembly: GCA_034428395.1. GTDB lineage: Bacteria > Chloroflexota > Anaerolineae > Caldilineales > Caldilineaceae > Bin5. Next base: position 480 of record DAOUHX010000274.1, on the reverse strand, counting down.
AACATATCGGCCGGCGGCTCGGTCCACGGGTCTTCCAGCGGCCCGCCCTCGTTGCTCAGGTGCCAGAGATTTCGGTCCTGGCTGTATATCCTGTCTGCCGAGGCCTTGACCGGGACGTTGTGTTCCTCCGCGTATTCCAGCGCGTCGGTTCGCCCGCGAATGTCCCACTCGCGCCACGGCGCGATGATTTTTAGCTTCGGGTTGAGCGCCATCACCGTCAGTTCAAAGCGAACCTGGTCGTTGCCTTTGCCCGTAGCGCCATGGGCGACGGCGTCCGCCCGCTCAAGCTGTGCAATCTCGACGAGCCTCTTCGCGATCAGCGGCCTGGCGAAAGAAGTGCCCAACAGGTAGTCCCGCTCGTAAATCGCCCCCGCCTGCATCGTTGGAAATACGTAGTCGGTCAGGAATTCCGCCCGCAGGTCCTCGACGTAGCAGCGGGACGCGCCCGAAGCAATTGCCTTCTCTTCCAGTCCGTCCAAC
>DAOUHX010000273.1:0-3617 GCA_034428395.1 Caldilineaceae bacterium | reverse complement strand
CCAGGAAGCGTTGGAAATGTCTGCCGCGGATTCTCAGGCCCTGCTCGACGAATTCTGGCAGAGTGCGTGATCCCCGTGAGGCGTGCTGCCACAGCACGCCTCTTTTCCTTTGAGCTGACACATGACTCGTGCCTCGTCTTCCGGCAGCGCCTCTCCGTTACCAGGTAGAGGTCTTGCCGGCCTCTCGCGCCGCATAAACCGTCTGAGTCCGACCCGTTTTGCGCTCCTTATGATCGCACCGGGCGCTCTGCTGCTCGTGGTTTTCGTTGTGCTGCCGATTCTTTACTCGAGCGTAATGAGTCTGCAGAGCATCAATCTCGTCAGAGCGGAGCAGACGCGGCCGTTTGTCGGCGCCGACAATTTTATCAAAGCACTGGGCGATGATCTCTTTTGGGCTTCATTGGGGCGCTCATTCTACGTTGCCGTGGTGCGGGTCGTGCTCACGGTCGGGCTGGGACTGTTCTTTGCACTGCTTCTGAACGAGGCCTTCTTCGGCCGGGGCCTGTTGCGCGTCCTCATCCTTGTGCCCTGGGCGATAGCGCCCGTCGTTGGCGCCCTGATGTGGCAGCTGATCTTCAATGCCAAGTACGGCGTTCTCAACGCGATCTTGCTTGCAGTGGGCGTAATCACTTCCTATGTTGCCTGGATGGCAAATCCCCTACTGTCGATTCACGTTGTGATCCTGGTTGAGACGTGGCGGGCAGTGCCCTTTGCCGCGCTGTTCCTGCTGGCCGCGCTACAATCGATCCCGGCCTCGCAGTACCGGGCGGCGAAGGTCGACGGAGCAAACGCTCTGCAATGCCTGCGTTTCATTACATTGCCGGCGCTGCGAAAGACGATCCTGATTCTGGTACTGGTCGAAACGATCTGGGCTCTCCAACTGTTCGACACGCTTTACATTCTGACCCAGGGTGGCCCCGGGCTCAAGACGACGGTGTTGACCTATCTGGTCTTTACACAAGCTTTTGAGAGCCTGAACATGGGCTACGCCTCGGCAATCGGCCTGCTCCTTTTCCTTTGCATTCTGCTGAGCGCCGGCGTCATCTTCTGGCTCATCGTGCGCGAGCAGCGCAAGCGGCAGCCGGTGGCGGACGCCACGCAGTCTCGGCGCGGCTCCGCGTCTCTCGACGTGACACAGACGTGGACGCTGCCGGATGTGGGCGCGCTTGCTCAATTGCCGGGGCGCCAGGTCCGCCGCCGATGGCCTTTCCTGACACCTAACGTCACCAGGCAGCTGCGGCGGCTGGGGTTGGCGGCCGGAATCATTTTCATGCTCGTGTGGACATTGCTACCCTTTGTCTGGATTGCGATAGTCAGTGTTCAGCCGATGGTCAACGTCACGTCGGTTCCGCCGGAGATCGGTCTGCGTTCGGTCAACTTGGACCAGTACCAGGTCCAGTTGGAGGACGCCTCCTTCGTATTGACAATTCGAAACAGTCTACTGGTCGCCATCATAACGACGGCACTGTGCGTAGCCGTAGGATCGCTGGCCGCGTATCCCCTGGCCCGAATGCAACTGCCCTATCGAAACTTTTTCATGGGTCTGGCCGTGTCGACGCGCATGGTGCCGGCCGTAACCCTGTTGATTCCCCTCTTCTTGGTCGTCCGCCAGCTGGGTCTTATCGACACGCTGCCTTCCCTCATTCTGGTCTATACGGCGTTCTTCCTACCGTATATTCTGTGGATGTTGCGCAACTTTTTCGAAGACATGCCGCGCTCGCTGGAGTCTGCTGCCATGGTCGACGGCTGCTCGCGTCTGGGGACCCTTGTTCGCATCATTCTTCCGGTTTCTGCTCCTGGCGTAACGGCGACGGCTATCTTCTGTCTGATCGTCAGCTGGAATGAGTTTCTGTTCGCGCTGGTTCTCACAACGCGTTCGGCCAAGACGTTGATCGTCAAAATCGCAGAATACCGCGGCCTGTGGGACCTACCGCTCAACAAGCTGGCCGCCGGCGGGGTGATGGCGATCCTGCCTATCCTGCTCATCGTGTTTCTGCTGAGCAGACAGATAATCAGAGGGCTTACCGAAGGGGCGGTCAAGGGATAGGAGGTTGTAGTGGCTGATCTTGAGTTGAGGGATCTCTGCAAGAATTTCGGCCAGGTGCGGGCGGTGGACAATCTCAATGTGACCGCGGCGGATGGGGAGTTTGTCACTTTACTTGGCCCTTCCGGCTGCGGGAAATCCACGACGCTGAACCTGATCGCCGGCCTTGAACAGCCGACTGCGGGAGACATCTACCTCGGCGGCACGCGCATAACGGACCTTCCGCCCAATGAGCGGGGAATCGGCATGGTATTTCAGGACTATGCTCTCTACCCGCATATGAGCGTGTTCGACAACATCGCTTTCAGCCTAAAGCTTCGGCGAGTAGTCCGCAGCGAGATTGAGCGCATGGTCGGCTACGTCAGCCAGATGCTGGACATTGCACATCTGCTGGAACGGCGCACGGCGCAGCTTTCCGGCGGTCAACAACAGCGGGTGGCGGTCGCGCGGGCGCTGGCGAAACAGCCGCAGATCTTTCTGTTTGATGAACCTCTTTCCAATCTGGATGCTGCGCTGAGGGTGCGCATGCGCACGGAAATCAGGCGCTTGCACCTGCATCTGCAGACCACGAGCGTTTTCGTGACGCACGACCAGGAAGAGGCGATGACGATCTCAGATCGCATAGCTGTGATGCGCGAAGGGCGGCTCGAACAGCTTGACTCCCCCATGGAGATCTACCTGCGCCCGCGTTCGATTTTTGTCGCCACTTTCATAGGCAAGCCGGGCATGAACGTGTTCCAGGGCCATCTGCAGGCGGACGAAGACGGCACCACTTTTGCCTCCACGGGACTCGAACTGTACTGGAATTCGCGGAAGGAGGCACGGCTGGATAGGACCTGGAGCGGGGAAGCCGTCATAGGTGTGCGGGCCGAGGATGTTCATTTGCAGGATTGCGGGGCACCGAGGCCCGAGGAAGGCACGTTCACGGCAGAAGTTAGCCTGATTGAACCGATTGGCTCGGACAGTTTTGTGGAAGTGACGAGAGATTCGCTACGGCTTCTGGCGCGGGTGAATCCCGAGCGGCAGTTTCACCGGGGGCAGATGGTCCAGGTCGAAGTGCCGGCCGCGAAACTGCACATATTTGACTCAGGAACAGACCTGCGCCTGAACGGGTGATCGCGCGCGCATCGGAACTATCGCCTCAAAGGCCCTCCATTTCAGGATCAAACCCCGCCAGTTCGTCATCGTCAGAGGTCGCTGCCTTGCTGCAGCGCAGATGCCGCGCGTATCCGATGATTCCGGTCAGATTGCGAACGTGAAGCAGGGCGCCAATTGCGAAATAGGCCGCTGTTCGCGATCGAGCGGCAGGAGAGATGGTGGAGGAGTTCTCGGGTCTAGCCGGAGGGACTCGGCAATGTGGAGAAAACCGGGGAAAAGGGGCCGATCCATCCACCCAGAATTCTCCTCCCACTCCCTTACCAAATCGTTGACGAGGGTCCCCTTGTCGCGGTATAAATGGCAAGGAGGCCGGAACCTGAAAGAAGGAGACCGGAATGCCCAGCCCCTTTCCCGGAATGGACCCTTACATGGAAAGACCGGGTCGCTGGCCGGATTTGCACCAGCGTCTTGTAGC
>DAOUHX010000272.1:0-1774 GCA_034428395.1 Caldilineaceae bacterium | reverse complement strand
TCCTGTGCAGACGGCTCGGAGGTGTCGTTCGGCTGGATTGCGCCGATTACCGTGTAGCCGTAACGCAGGGCAAAGTATCCGAACGAGTCGTGATAGGTCAGCAGCCTGCGATTCGACTCTGGAATCGTTGCCGTCGTCGCACGTATGGCCTCATCGAGTGCAATAAGACGGGCCGTAAACTCGTTGAGGTTGTCCTCGTAGTACTCTCTGTTATCCGGGTCATGGGATGACAGGCTGACAAAAATCACTTTGGCGTACCGAATAGCGAAGTTCGGGTCGAGCAACAGGTGCGGGTCAGGTTCCCCTTCCTCGCCTTCTTCTTCGTCATGACCATGTTCGTCCTCATCTTCGTGGTCGTCGTCGTCCTCAGCGTGACCGTGCTCGTCCTCATCCTCGGCGTGGTCGTCGTCCTCGGCATGACCGTGCTCATCCTCATCTTCGTGGTCGTCGTCCTCGGCGTGACCGTGCTCATCCTCATCCTCGTCGTGGTCGTCGTCCTCGGCGTGACCGTGTTCGTCTTCATCCTCGTCGTGGTCGTCGTCCTCGGCGTGGCCATGCTCGTCCTCATCTTCATGGTCGTCGTCCTCGGCGTGACCGTGCTCGTCCTCATCTTCGTGGTCGTCGTCCTCGGCGTGACCGTGGTGATGCTCCATCCCATAGATGAGTTCGTCGGGGTGGGCCGTGGCCACAGCCAGCTGCACAATCTCAGCACCCTCCTTCAGATTCGCCTGGGCCAATCTGAGGGTAGTTTCATCCAGATGCAACCCATTCACGAAGATCAGATCGGCCTGCGACAGCTTTACGGCATCCGAGGGTCGAGGCTCGAACGTATGCGGGTCGACGCCTGGCGGCATGATGCCGTCGAGCTCGATTCGGTCGCCGCCGATATTGTAAACAATGTTCCTTACTGGGGAGATCGAAGCGACGACGCGCAGTCGTTCCTCTCCCGGTTCGGCGGCCGTCGACATAGGGGCGCCGGGGCCACAAGCTGCCAGGAGGACCAACGCTGAAAGTAGCGATAGCAGAGTTCGAAGTGAGCCGAGCATGAGCGATTACCCTTTCGTCTGAAGGTGTGATGCGCCTGCAAAAACCTGTCAGGCGCCTGCAGCGTCGCGGCAATCGGTGCAATGCCCGAAAAACGAAACATGACTCACGTCGATCTCAAAGTCGTACTGCGAGTCCATCCTCTGCCGAAACGTGCGCAGTACGCTGTGCGGCAGCTCGAGGAAGCTGTCGCACGTGCGGCAAACGAGATGGTGATGCGGTTCAGGTCCGGCAACCTCGTAGGCTACGCGGCCGTCGGCCATCTGCACCATCGCCAGAATGCGCTGCTCGGTCAGAAAGTGCAGTGTGCGGTATACGGTGGCCCGGCTCAGCGAGGGCGTCTTGCGCCGGACAACCTCATAGACCGCATCCGGGACAACGTGCTTGCCCAGTTCACAGACCGCGTCCAGGATCAGCTGACGCTGGGGCGTAACCCGGTAGCCTGCCTCTCGCAACCGCCGATTGATCTCTGCCGTGTTGTGACTCATGAGATTCTTGGTTATTGCAAATTGTCGCAACTAGTACTACCATTAACACACCTCGACGAACGCGTCAAACTCAATTATCCACGATCTTCTCCCTTACCCAAAAAGGGGGTTCTCATCGGCCTCGAAGTCGGACCGGCAAGAACGCAAAACTGCGTATGCCACAGGCCTTACCAGGCGAGGCGCGACCTTCGTTGAACCACTCTATTCCGTCTCCGGTATGTTGCGGGTCTCGATGCCGTCCA
>DAOUHX010000271.1:0-3351 GCA_034428395.1 Caldilineaceae bacterium | reverse complement strand
CTTGGAGACCGCGGGCTGGTTCACCTGCAACATCTCCGCCAGATCCCGCTGCGTCAGTGCCCGCGCCCGGCGCAACTCGTGCAACGGCATCTCCGCCAGCAACTCCCTCTTCATCCCGTCGATACGCCGGCGGCGCGCCGGCGAGAACACCTCGGTCAGCTCGCGAAACGAATGGCGTCCACTCATTTGAGCAACCCCTCCTTTCGTAGTTCCTCCAGATGCTCGTCGTAGAGTGCATCTGCGACCGGCACGTACTCCGCGTAGAACTTGTCGTTTCCCGTTTTGTCTCCGCCGAGGAGCAGTATTGACGTTCGCCTTGGGTCGAAGGCGCAAAAGACCCTCAGAGGCCTGCCACCGCTCTGTACCCACAGCTCGGGCATTCCCCCGTGACGTGAACCTCTGATGTCCGAGGAGTAGGGAAAGGGCAGCCCAGGACCGTATTCCATCAACAGTTCGACTCTGGCGGCAACTGAGTCCTGCTGTCTCTCCAGGAGCGCCTGCCACCACGCCCCAAATTCGTCCGTGTACTCGACCTCCCAAAATGTGATCCCGTTATATTCCTAATGAAGAATAAACGCAAACATAAGCCGGTTGGTTCCGTCTGAACCGCCCGGCCTTCCACCTGATCGTCCAATCTATCCCGCGCGCGTCGGGCGCGCCGGGTGCTTCGGTCGGCAACGACGCGCTCCCCATCTCGCCGCAGCGCCTATGCGCGCGGTCCCGATAACTGACCACCAGCCCGGCACATGAAAATAGATTGACACGTTATTGACACCAAGAGAGAGGGAAACGACACGTAAACGACATTTGCAGGCGGTATAATTTGAGGGTTGTACCGATATCGGCCGCGCAGGGAAGCAGCTCTGCAGGGCCCGGGGAGCACAGGCTCAAACTTCCGGCTGTCGCCCGCCGGTAGAAGAGTAGCTCCTGCTCCGAGAGCGGCAGACCGCCCGTTGCCGGTCAGGACCGGCCGCACCTTGGTTTCCCCGTTTCGTAGCCCGGCCATTGCGGCCAACCATAGGGCGCCCGCGCACAGGCCAGTTCGAAGAAGAGTGGTCGGATCCGGCACCCAGGAGTACACTGGAGAATGCAACGGTGAAAAGGACGCTCATCCTCGGACTCCTGCTATCCCTCTTGGCAGTTGCCGCCTTAACCCTCTCCTCCTTCTCCATCGAGGGTGCCCGGACCACACTCCCGCAACCCGCCCCGCCGGTTATCGGCGAAGAACCGGCCATTCAACAGCACATCAGCCAGGCAGAGATCGAAGCGGGCCGCTTCACCCTCGAAGAGCTGCTTGAGCACGGGCGGACGATCTTCACCGCCGGCTTCAACTCGCTTGATGGCGCAGGCCGTCCCGAGTTGACCGGAACCGGAGAGCCCCGCAAGCGTCGGACGGCGCCCGACAACTTCAACCGCATCTCCGCCCCCGACGCAAACTCCTGCAGGGGCTGCCACAATCTCCCCGCGGTCGGCGGCGGCGGCGACAACGTATCCAACGTCTTCGTACTTGCGCAGGAGAACCCCTTCGTCGACTTCGATGGCGACCCTGTAGAGAACGGGTCCAACCGGACCCTCAAAACGGTCGGCAACGAACGCAACACGGTCAGCATCTTCGGCGCCGGTTTCATCGAGCTTCTCGCCCGCGAGATGACGGCCGAGCTGCACGCACAGCGCGCCTCCGCGTGCGACCAGGCGATGCGTGCAGGCTGGGTCGTCACCGCGTCCCTGGCCGCCAAGGGCGTCGACTTCGGCGCGCTCACATGCCACACCGACGGCAGCGTGGACACCTCGCACGTTGAGGGCGTCGACGCCGACCTGGTCATCCGCCCCTTTCACCAGAAGGGAGTGGTCGTCTCATTGCGCGAGTTCTCCAACAACGCGCTGCTGCATCACCACGGAATCCTGGCGGCCGAACGCGCCGACGGGAAGGCAGACCCGGACGCCGACGGCTACGCAAGTGAGCTGACCGTGGGTGATATCACCGCCCTGACCCTCTTCCAGGCCACGCTGCCCGCGCCGGTCCGGGTGGCGCCCACTACCCGGGCCGAAAGGGAGGCCGCCGCGCGCGGGCGCCTCATCTTCGACCAGATCCGCTGTTCCGACTGCCACATTCCGGCGATGCCGCTCGCCAGCCTGGAATTCGTCGAGCCGGGCCCGTTCAACCCGGCGAACAATCTGCGGCCTGAAGATGTCGGCGCGACCTACAAGGTCGACCTGTCACCCTTCATAGCGGACTTGAAACAGGATGGCGAAGGCAACTTCCTGCTCCCGGTCTACACCGACCTGAAGAGGCACGACATGGGGGAGTTTCTGAATAACGAGGCACTCGAACAGGCAGGCGTCCCCACGCGGTACTGGCTGACGAGGAAGCTGTGGGGCATCGCATCGGAGCCCCCGTACCTGCACCACGGACGCGCGACCCTAATTTCGGAAGCGATCCTGGCGCACGGCGGCGAAGCGCAGGAGCAGAGAGACGCATTCGCGGAGTTGGAGCAGGGGGAACAGGCCGATCTCCTCGAATTTCTTCTGACCCTCCGTATAGCTGCCGGCTAGAACTGAGCGGCCGCTGGTCCCCCCCCAATAGAATTAAGGCGCCACATCGCCCGGTTAACCCCGGGCATGAATTTCAAGCCAGCCGACGTGCGGTCTGCTCCCGCTCCAGCGCTGCGATGATAACCACCCTTTGCGTACTACCCAACCGCGTCCTCACACCCAGCTCCGGTACTCCGCCTTCACCTCCGCGAACTCCGCCAGATTGCACCCCTTGCTGGTCTCCCGCGCCATGCTCTGCTTGCTCCCCCCAAGCCCGGCAACATACGCCAGTTCAAAGAGCCGCATCCCTCAGTTCAGTCATTTTCATCTTCTCCTCTGCACGCCCAGCGGCCCCCATCGCGGGCAGTTCAATTTCCTAAACAAAAAGGTCACTACGAAACGTAGCGACCTTTGTTACTTGACACTCGGACAAATCACGTTAACCTGCATCCCTTGTTAGCCACCACCCCTCACGACAAGGGGAGTAGCTAGTTCCCATCCAGGTAGAAACCTGAATTGACGATGATGTTGAATGGGACCGTGCCTCCGTCCGGCAATGGGATCTGAGCCGTAAAGATACGTGCGTAGCCTACCTTGGGGATGTCGGCGCTGTCGGAGTCGTCGGCGGGATTGTCGAAATGATACGTCCAGTAACCGCCTTCCGGGCCGCTTTCTGCCGCTGCGATCAGTTGGTCCACGATCAGTTCTCCGGTCACAACGTCGCGCGAGATTCCTCCTCGTCGCAGTTCAAATCGATTCGGAAATGCGCCGTGAAACATAATCTGCTTGCTGGTAATGTCCATCGCGGCAATATAGATG
>DAOUHX010000270.1:0-5295 GCA_034428395.1 Caldilineaceae bacterium | reverse complement strand
GCGTTCCGTCGGGATAGCAGAACACCCATTGCGGTTCTCCGGCACAGAAGCGGAGAAAGTCGATGCAGTGGTCTTCGTGGAGCAGCCCGCGCATGTCTCCGGCCATTCCATAGCCGACAAAATGGATCTCGCGCAGGGCCCCCAACTCGCCGCCCACTCCCAAATCCTTGGCCAGGACAAAGTTCTGCTCGAAACGCATCGAATGGCTCACCGAAAGCTTTGTCCCGCCGGCGCGACAGGCTTCCAGCATGGAGTCCACTTCGCTCAGTGATGCTGCCAGAGGCTTCTCGCAGAAGATGCCCTTGGGCCGGGCGGCCGCCGTGCGTAGAAGCGGCCCGACGTGCTGGTCGTCCTTCGTGCAAATGCTCACCAGATCCAGCGACTCCGCCCGCAGCATCTCCTCCAGGTCGCCGTAGCGGCCCGGAATCGCCCAGCGATCGGCGAACTCTTGAAGCTTGTCTTCTCCTCGATTGGCGCAGGCGGCCAGCTCGATGTTCTCTATCTTTTTGTAGGCTCGGGCATGAAGATTGCCCGACCGCCCACAGCCGATGATCCCGGCGCGATATCGATTTCCAGCTGCCATGTCTGCGCTTTTCCTCTCAAAGTAACGTGCGCGGATCCAACGCGTCGCGCAGGCCGTCGCCCATGAAGTTGATGCTCAGCACCATGATCACTACCGCCAGCCCGGGTGGGACCCAGACCCAGGGCAGATCCCGAATGATCTTGAGGCGCTGGGCATCCACCAGCATGTTGCCCCAACTCGCCTGCGGCGGCTGGACACCCAGGCCAAGGAAGCTAAGCGATGCTTCGAACATGATGGCGCCGGCCATGCCGAACGTGGCCCACACGATCACTGGGCCGATCGCGTTGGGGAGAATGTGTCTTAGTATGATGCGCGAACTGTGCACGCCAACCGAGCGCGCGCTCAGCACGTAGTCCATGCCCCGAATCTGCAGGAACTGCCCGCGTATGACCCGCGCCAGCCCCGGCCAGCCAAAGACCCCGATGACGAGCATTACGTTGAAGATACTGGGACCCAGGATCGACACGACGATGAAAATCATCATCAGGGTGGGGAAGGACAGCATCGTATCCGTGAACCGCATCAGAATGCTGTCGACCAGGCCACCGTAGTATCCTGAAATCCCTCCGATGGCAATCGCGATTGCCACGTAGATCGAAACGGAGACCAACCCGACCGAAACCGATATGCGCGAGGCGAAGATCAGGCGGCTGAGCAGGTCGCGGCCACTGATGTCCGTACCCAGCAGGTGAGCGCCGCTGGGAGAAACATAGGACAGATTCAGGTCTATCGAGTTGGGGTCGTGAGGGGCAAGGACCGGCGCAAACACTGCGACAATCACGATTACAGCCAGAACACAGGCGCCGATTACTGCCAGCTTGTGTCGGCGGAACCGCCGCCAGGCCATTGCTCCCGGCGAGATGGCCTCCTGGCCCGCAAACGGCGCCGGCCCCTTTCGGCGCGCCTCGCCGGCCGGCAGCGACACAGCGCCGACTCCGGTCTCTCCGTCAGTGTTTGCCCGCTCCTGACCGTCGCCGACCGGTCCGCCGTGCGCGGCTTCGTCAGTCATATCGAATCCGTGGATCCAAAGCAGCGTACAATATGTCCGCTACCAGGTTGCTGAAAACGATCAGCGTCGCACTGATCACGCCCAACCCCATGAGCACCGTGTAATCGCGTGCAAACGCGGAGGAAACGCCCAGCTGGCCCATGCCCGGCCAGCGGAAAATCGTCTCGGCAATAACAGCTCCGCTGAATAGGGTCGGCACATCGAGCGCGGCCAGGGTAATCAGGGGCAGAATTGCATTCGGCAACGCATGACGCGCCAGGATATAGGCTCTGCGCAGCCCTTTGGCGCGCGCTGTCGCCAGATAGTCCTGCCGGATCGTGTCCAGCATCTGGCTCCGGGCGTACCGCGCCAGCGACGCGCTGCCTGGCAGCGCCAATACACTCGCCGGCAGGATCATATGCCACAGGTAGTCCCCCAATGACCAGGGCTGGCCAATCGTCTGTGTCCCCGATATCGGAAGCCATCCCAGCGTAAGGGCAAATATGTAGATGGCTAGGATGGCGAAGAAGAATCCCGGTATGCTGGCCGAGATAAAGGTCGCCACCGTTACCGCATAGTCCAGCCAGGAATACTGCTTGACCGCCGAAATAATCCCCACCGGCACGGCGATCGCGAACGAAAGAAAGAGCGCCAGAGCCGATAGCTGGACTGTCGGCCCGACGCGCTCGCCGATCATCGTCAGGACTGGGCGGCGAGTCACGAGCGACTCCCCCATGTTGCCCTGCAGGAGTTCCTTGAGCCACAGGACATAGCGAACGGGCAGCGGCCTATTGAGCCCCAGCAACTCCCGCTGCGCCTCCGGATCACCTATCGACTGTCCGGGTGCGCCCACTATCAAGGCGTTTGAGACCGGGTCGCCCGGCGCGGCGTTCATCACGAGAAAGTTGATGACCGTAATGCCGAACAGGATGGGAATAGTCACCAGGAGGCGACGAACGATGTACCGTTGCATGAGTGATTCCCGGATCAATCAGGCATCCAAACGAGCATGCCGATGCCTTGCCACAAGAACAGCACGCTCGCCTCATCCCGCCGTTTCTTTCGCGCCAGCCGGGTCGCCCGGACAACCGGGGGCGGGACATTCGTAACGAATGCCCCGCCGGCTTCCCCCTAGCTTTCCAAGGTCCACTCTTCTGCGTTGACGACCGGATCCCAGCTGTAGGACCCATAGTGAGGCGTCATATGCACATTCTGCAGCTTCCTGCTCTTGGCGAAGAGCATCGGCACCTTGAAGAGCCACAGGCGAGGCAGCTCGTCGTTGAGAAGCCGCTGCAGTCCGTGGTAGGCTTCCTGCCGCTTGTCCCTCTCGAACTCCTGCTGACCGGTCTGCAAGTAGCCGATCGCCTCGTCATTGACAAAGCGCGGGTGATTGCAGCACTCCGGCGGCAGCACGTGAGAGTAGTACGTGAACATGTAGTTGGGATCCAGGCCGGACTCCATACCGCTCTGGACGATGCCGTAGATGCCGGGGTCCTTGAACTGGGAGATGCCCGACTCGACCTGCTGCAGTTTGACATTGAGGCCGACTTCGGCCCACATCTGCTGACACGCCTCCGCCAGCCGCACGCGAAAACCGCGCCCGGTCGGCAGGGTCGCCAAAACCTCCCTGTCGGCGTCCCAGTTGATCTGCGACAGCAGCTCGCGTGCCTTGTCCGGGTCGTACGGATACTCGTTCAGGTCGGGAGCGTCCTGCCAGCCGGCCGGCATTGGATGCGTGTTAATGATCCCTCCAAGGCCGCCGAGGAAGGTCTTGTTCAGCGCCTCACGGTCGAGGGAGTAGAGCATGGCCTGGCGCAGCTCCTTCGGGCCGACCCACGGATCGCATACGTCGGGATCGACGCAGACTTCCCAGGCGTGGTAGTTGGCGCTGCCGAAGTCTACGATCTCAATGTGAGGCATCTCCTGGACGGCCTGCAGCGTCTCGATCGAGATCCCACTCAGATTGATCTGCCAGAGGTCCAGCTCGCCGTTCTGCATCATCAGCGTCAACGTGTCCTCATTGCCGCCCACCGAGAAGATCTTCTCGATACTCGGCCGCCCGCGGTGGTAGTCGTCGTTCCGATGCAGTTCGATGTATTCGTTGGGCTGGAAGTCGGCGAACTTGAAGGGGCCCGTGCCAACGGGCTGAGAGGTTGAAACGCTGTGGCTTGGAATGTCCTCGGGCGCCACGTCCCTCAGGAGATGCTCCGGCCCGCCCAGGCCGGCGCCCCAGTGGGCAAGCTCACTGGGAAACGGCGTGTAGGGCGTCTCCAGGTCTACGCTCACGGTGAGGTCGTCGACAACCTCCACGCCCTCCAGCGAATCAGACGCCAGGGCGTCCGGGTCGCCTTCATACTTGCCTTGCGCCCCCTTTACAACCAGGAAGCCGGCCACCGCAAAGCTGGCCCGTTTGTCCACCACTCGCCGCAAAAAGAACTCCACGTCTCTGGCGCTGAACGCTTCTCCGTCATGCCACTTCACGCCGGGACGCACGTGAAGAGTGTAGGACTTGCCGTCCGCGCTCGCCTCCCAGCCCTCCAACAGGTCACCTTCCAGGTCCAGGTTCACGCCCTGGCGGACCAGCTTGTTGCGTGTGAGAGAAACCCAGGGACGGGGAAAGGGATTGTTAAAAGCGCCGGCACGCATCTGCTCTGAAGGACCGCCGAAGGCGACCCGCAGCACGCTGCTTGCCGGTGCCCCGCCTTCCATCGACTCGGCGGCGGGCGCTGCAACCGGCGCACATGCAGCGGCCAAGGACGAGGCCCCCACGGCGGCTGCGCCTAATCCGATCGTTCGCAAGAAATCACGTCGCGTCTGTGAGGCATCCAACAGGCCTCCTCGCTCTCTCTTACTTTGGCGAACTTCCTGCCTAGCCATGTCTCGTCCTCCTTGAGGGGCAAACTAGCGGATACGGTTCAGAACGTATTGCAGCAGCCAGGATTTCGTACGACTGTCTTTTCCCTGAACACCTCCTTTCCGCTCTTTTCACATCTTTGCCGTCCAGGGCCGATACTCACGTCAACCCCAAGAGCGCCAGCGTATCGCGGTGGACAATCTCGTCTATCTGGATATCGGGGACCCTGGGCAGCCCGGTCCCTTCGACAACGGCGTTAACGCGCCGGAACGCTGCGATCTGCTCCTCCAAAGTCAGGACGGGAAAGTCGGAACCAAGCAGTAGCTTGTGCATCACGCCCCACTCGTGGAACGCTACCAGCGCGTTGTAGAGCCACCATGGCTTATCGCCTATCGACGTGTCGGCGTAGAAATGGGGGTGCTTGCGAATTGTCTGAATCGTGTCATCGACCCATGGCATGCCCATGTGCGCGATGATCACCCTGAGTTCGGGGTAGCGGATGCCGACCTCGTCCAGACGAATCGGATTGGCATAACGCAGACGGGCCGCTGCCGGGAACGAGGTCGCCATATGAAACAGGATTGGCAGTCCATCCTTCTCAGCACGCCGGTAGATCTCGTGGAATCGTTCATCTAACGGATCGACGTCCTGGTACATGGGACCCACCTTGATGCCCCGCAATTTCAGGTCCTGAACCCCCCTCTCCAGCTCATCCAGAACGTCAGGGTCGGCCGGGTCCAGCGCCACAAACCCGATCAGCTTCTCCGGATGCGAAGCTACATAACCGGCAATCTGCTCATTGGGCGTCTCTATCTGAAGATAACGCGCGTTGAGGCCGAAGACGATGACGCGATCTGCACCCGCACAGGC
>DAOUHX010000269.1:0-4239 GCA_034428395.1 Caldilineaceae bacterium | reverse complement strand
CACTGACCGTGCATTCAGCATGAATACCGAATTCGTGAACGCGCTCTCGGCGGACAACCTGGCCGCTTTGAAGAGAGTCCCCAAAGTCGACCTGCACTGCCACGCCTTCTTCAGCACGCGCCTCCGGAACCTGGAGAAGCACTTGGGTTGCACGCTGGAGCCTCCCCCGGCCAAAATGAATAAACTGGGCGGAATGCACGTCTACGCCACAGATGTCCTGGATTCACAACTGCGCGACCGCGAGACCATCGAGTTTGTGGTAGAGTCCGCCCTCCGAGACGCGATCGAAGACGGAGTCGTCGTCCTGGAGATGAGTTTCGACATTCGCCGCGCGGCCTACTATGCGGACGGCCTGGCCGGTGTACGCAAGCATGTAGAGACATTGCGGGACCGATACCGCGCGCAGATCGACCTGCGCCCCGAGCTGGGCATCCCCCGTCAGATCGCCGCCAGCCGCGAACTGATGTCGCTGGCGAGACAGGCGCTGGAGATGGACTTTTTCCTGTCAATCGACCTGTACGATCACCAGCATGCGTGCGCGCCCGAGGCGGTCGAGACGCTCTACGCAAAGGCCGGCGCGGCGGGCATGAAGTTGAAGGCGCATGTGGGCGAATTCGGCGGCGCGGCCGAGATTCGTCGGACCGTCGAACTGCTGGAACTGGATGAAGTGCAGCACGGCATCGCCGCGTGCGAGTCGGTCGAGGTCATGCGCTGGCTCGCAGCCAACCGGATTCGGCTGAACGTCTGTCCCACTAGCAATGTTATGCTGGATGCCGTGTCCCACCTGGCGGCCCATCCGATCCGGCTACTGTATGACAATGGTATTCCGGTCACGATAAACACCGATGATCCGATGATATTCGACCAGAGCGTCTCCGACGAGTACCGCAATCTCTATCGGGCCGGTGTCTTCAGCGCGACCGAGCTGGAAGAGATTCGCCGCGCGTCGCTCGCGCCTGTCGCGTGAACCCCGGTTCAGGCGGTAGAGCCGCAGTCGCTTGAATCGCAGTCTCTCCCGAACTGTGATAGGCTAGCGCGCGGGACAAGATTCGATTCGCCGGCGAACGCACAAGGAGAGACGGTTATGTACGTCATCATCGCCCCAATCAAAATCAAGGAAGAGTTCAAAGAACGGTTCATTGAAGAGATGTTGCTCGACGCCAAGGGCTCGATGAAGAGTGAGCCCGGCTGTCTGCGGTTTGATGTAATCCAGGATGGCGACGATCCGAACAAGATCTGGCTCTACGAGGTCTATGTTGACGAGGCCGCGTTCCAGGCGCACTTGGAGACGCCCCACTTCATTCGGTGGCGGGACGCCGTCGAGGACTGGGTTGCGGAGAAGCCAGAAGAGGGCAGGGCCATAGGCGCTTCCGTCATCTGGCCGCCCCGCGAAGGGTGGGGGAAGTGACACGAAGCAAGCCACACCAGGAACAAGCCATCCGCTCGAATATGGGAAACAGGACCATGACATTTACAACACGACCCGTGTTCATGGGTCGCTTTGGCGTCGTAACGGCAGGCCACTATCTCGCTGCCGCCGCGGGCATGCGTATGTTCGAGAAGGGGGGCAATGCGGTCGATGCCGGTGTCGCCGCTGGGATCGCAGTCAACTTGCTGGAACCGCAATCGAACGGCATCGGCGGCGAAGTGCCGATCCTCATCTATTGTGCACGGCAGAAGCGGGTCTACGCCATCAACGGGCAGGGCTACGCGCCCAAAGCAGCCACAATCGCGTGGTTCAAGTCGCAAGGCATCGATATCATCCCTGGCGATGGCTTTCTACCGGCGACCGTGCCGGGCGCGTTCAGTGCGTGGACGACCGCGCTGCAGCATTTTGGACGCCTGCGGCTCAAAGAGGTGCTTGAGCCGACTATAGAGATGGCCGAGGAAGGGTTCCCCGTTTATCCGGGGTTGCGCCGTTCGCTCGCCGGGCTGAAGGCAAAATTCGAGAACGAATGGCCCAGTTCGGCGCGCATCTACTTTCCGAACGATCGCGTGCCGGAGGTGGGCGAGTTCCTGGTCAACAAGGACTGGGCTGAGACATTCAAGACGACGGTCGACGCAGAAATCCGCAGCAGCCACCTCGGCCGCGAGGCAGCGATCGCCGCGGCCCGCGATGCCTTCTACAAAGGCCCAATTGCCGAAAAAATTGTCGCCTTCCAGCGCAATACCAGGGTCCTCGACGCCAGCGGAAAGGAAAACGCCGGACTGCTGACGGAAGCCGACTTTCACGAATACGTTACCAGAATCGAAGCCTCTGTCAGTTTGAACTACCGCGGCTACGATGTGCACAAGTGCAACACCTGGTGCCAGGGCCCCGTCTTTCTGCAGCAGCTGGCCCTGCTCGAAGGCTATGACCTCACCGCTCTCGGGCACAATTCGGCCGGCTATATCCACACCGTGGTTGAGGCGTCGAAGCTGGCGTTCGCCGACCGGGAGCAGTACTACGGCGACCCGGAGTTTGTGGACGTGCCGCTCGACCGCCTGCTCTCCGAGGAGTACTCTGCCGCGCGCCGCGAGCTTATTGAGGAGCGGAGTGCGTCGATGGAATTGCGCCCCGGTGACGCGCCAGCCAGGACCCTGAGATACGAGGAAGGCGATTCACACGTCTACACCGGTGATACGACCCATGTGGATGCCATCGATTGCGAAGGCAACATGATGGCCGCTACACCGAGCGGTGGCTGGATACCATCTTCGCCGGTCGTCGAAGGGATGGGCTTCCCCATAGGAACGCGCGGGCAGATGTTCTACCTGGACCCAGAACACGCCAACTCGCTCGCGCCGCGCAAACGGCCGCGAACCACTCTGACACCTTCGCTGGCCACAAAGGACGGCGAGCCTTTCATGGCCTTCGGAACGCCGGGCGGCGACAGCCAGGACCAATGGACGCTGCAGTTCTTCCTCAACGCGATCGACTTCGGCATGAACTTGCAGGAGGCGATCGACGCGCCCACCTTCCACACCAACCATTTCCCTAACTCCTTCTATCCGCACAATGCCAAGCCGGGCAGCCTCACGCTTGAGACGCGGATCCCAACTCTGGTGCAGAATGAGCTCGCCGCGCGCGGCCACAAGGTTACGTTGGGCGGGGAATGGAGCAACGGGAAGGTGCTTGCGATCACCTTCGATCCGAAGAGCGGTCTCATTTCGGCCGGGGCGTCGCCACGCGGGCAGATCGCGTACGCGATGGGGCGCTAGACGGCGGTGGCAAGCGGTCATGAACCGAGGTCACCGTCCGGCGCAATTTCAGACTACTGGAGGTGCAGAATGCAGTCGCCTCACGGCGTGACAGCTGAAGCATACCGCCCGTCCGTGATGGGAAGTAACGGCATGGTTGCTTCCGGCCATGCGCTCGCCTCGCAGGCGGGAATTCAGACGCTAATGGCTGGCGGAAACGCGGTCGATGCGGCCATTGCCACCGCGGCCGCGCTCGGAGTCGTCGAACCGGCCGGCTCCGGGGTCGGCGGGGATGGCTATATCCTCATCTATTGGGCGGAGACCGGGCAGGTCTCTGCCGTAAACGCGACCGGTCCCGCGCCGGGGGCGGCCACTCGCGAACGTTACCTGGAGGAAGGAGGAATCCCGATGAAGGGGATGCGTTCCGTTTCGGTGCCCGGCCTGGTCGACGGCTGGTTGCTGGCGCATGGGCGCTACGGCGCGCTGCCGCTCGCCGAGGTCTTCCGGCCTGCAATTGCGTTCTGCGAAGACGGCTTTCCCGTCAGCCATCTGCTGGCCGAGCAGCTACGGGCGGAACACGAATGTTTTGCCGCCGACCCGTTCACACGCGCCGTCTTCTCTGACGACGGCGAGCCGATTCAGGCCGGCAATCTGCTGCGCAACGGTAACCTCGGCACGACGCTGCGCGAGATTGCGCGGCACGGCCGCAAGACACTTTACGAGGGTGAGATCGCCCGCGCGATCGTCGAGTTCAGCCGCGACCGCGACGGGCTCCTCACTGAGGAGGACCTCGCCGGCTTCCACGCCCATTGGGCGGAGCCGATCCACGTCAACTATCGCGGCTACGAGGTCTACGAGATGCCGCCCAATTCGAGCGGCCACATCCTGTTGCAGGAGTTGAACATCGTCGAGCTCTTCGACCTGCAGAGATTGGGCTGCAACAGCGCCGAGAGCATCCATCTGATGGTAGAGGCCAAGAAACTCGCCTTCGCTGACCGAGAGAGCTATATGGCCGACCCGGAATGGATCGACATTCCCTTGGAAGGAATGCTCTCCAAG
>DAOUHX010000268.1:0-5667 GCA_034428395.1 Caldilineaceae bacterium | reverse complement strand
CTTGCGCATGGCGGCGGCTATGTCCTTGGCGTCCTCTTCGGTGTAGGAGTTGCGGAAGAGGATGAAGCCGGTGCGGGGCAGGTCGCGCTCGGTGAGGGGGAGATGGAGAGCGTTGTAGTCGATGCGGCGATTGCCCTGCTCATCGACGAAGGGGTAACGGGACTGACCGTAGGTGTCTTCGTCGGCGAAGATCGGGTACTTGTAGAGCGGACGGCCCTGGATGTAGGGTCCGTAGCAGTCGGGAATGCCCTCGGCGCGTACCGCCTCGCAAAAATCATCGGAGGAAATGCCGGCCTCGCTTTCGTCGACGGTGTAGGCGTAGGTGTAGTAGGCGCTGCGGTCTTCGGGGTGCACCTTCTGGATTTTGAAGCCGGGCAGGCGGGGGACGACCTCGTCGAGGATGGCGGCGGTGCGGCGGCGTACGCGGGTGGCCTCTTCCCAGCGGTCGAACTGAGCGAGGCCGACGGCGGCGTGGAGGTCGGTCATGGGGTGAGAGTCGCCGAGGAAGGCGTATCCCTTGTTGCCGCCGCGGCGGAAGGAGGTCGGTGCGAGCGAGCTGCGCAGGGCGCTGTCCATCTCGGAGCCTTTGCGGGAGAAGCCCATCGCGCGGCGGGCGAGCGCTTCGTCGTTGGTGATGATCATACCGCCCTGGTCGGTGGTCAGCGTTTTGCCGCCGAGCGAGAAGGCGCCGATATCGCCGATCATGCCCACCAGCTGGCCGCGATACTCGGCGAGGTGAGCTTGGGAGCAGTCCTCGATGACCGGCAGATTGTGGGCGCGGGCGATTTCGAGAATCGGCCCCATGTCGCAGGGGTTCCCGTAGAGATGGACGGCGAGGATGGCGCGTGTGCGGGGGGTGATGCAGCGCTCGATGTCGGCGGGGTCGGTGTTGAAGGTCTCCGGGTCCCAGTCGGCGAAGACGGGGATGGCGTTGTGGAGAATAATGCCGAGCACGGAGCCGATGTCGGAGGACGGCGAGGTGATGATTTCATCGCCGGGGTCGGGGTTGACGGCGGCGACGGCGGCGTGGATGGCGCCGGTTCCGGTGGTGGTGGCGACGGCGTACTGTGCGCCATGGCGTGTGGCGAAGGCGTCGGCGAAGGCGCGCACTTTGAAGCCGGAGCGCCAGCCGTCGGTGGCGTTGTCCATGACCTCCATCAGATGGCGCCGTTCCTCGTCGCCGAAGATCCACTTGGGGCCGAAGGGCTGTGTGCGCAGCGGCGCGCCGCCGTCGATAGCGAGCTGTTCAGCTGTCATTGCGGCATCCTTTCCCTTTCATGGGCGGGGCTGGTTTCAGAGCTCATCGATGCGCCATTTTGTATAAGCGGCGTGGCAGACGCCGTCTTCGAGCGTGATCCAGTAACAGGTGAAGAGGCTGCCGTCGTCGAACTGGACGGTGATGGGATAGCCGACGTCGGAGCCGCCGCTGTGGCGGGGATAGTCGGGCCACATGGGTGATGCGGTGCCGGCGTCGTCGCGCATGATGATGGTGTTGGCGGTGTCCCAGGTCTTGCCGTTGTCTTTGCTGAGGACGAGGCGGATGCCCATTGGGTCCCAGCGGTAGGTGACAGCGCAGAGGATGCGCCCGTCCTGGAGGCGCAGTAGGTGGGGCGGGTAGCCCCTAATATCGGTGCGCAGCGGCTGTGACCAGGTGAGGCCGCCGTCTTCGGACCAGCTTTCGAGCAGGTAGCCGCTGGAGATGCTGCCTGGGGTGGCGTGGCGGATGTGGGCAAGTACTGTGCCGGGTTCGGTCTCGATGAAGCAGGTCTCGTCGCCCTTGACGCTGGAGATGCTGGAGCTGAGGGGGATGAGGCGCCAGTTGTCGCCGTTGGGGTCGGAGCGCCAGACGAAGACCTGGCCGCGGTCGCCATCCTGGTCGATGGCGTAGACGGGCAGGAGGATGTTGCCGGCCTGCAGGCGGGTCCAGCGGGGGAAAGCTGTCATCCAGCTGAAGCCGGGCACGAGCCAGTCGCGGCGGTCCCAGGTCCTGCCCTGGTCGTGGGAGCGCATGACGAAGAGCTTGGGCATGCCGACGAGCAGGTCATTGCCGGTGCTGTTGGGATGGGGGCGGGCGGTGAGTCCGAGCTCTTCGGCTTCGGCGGCGCGCGCGGTGGGCCAGACTTCGAAGCCGACGGTCCCAGCGGCGAGGTAGCTGCCGTCGGGCTGGACGTCGGCGTAGCGGTCGTACTGTTCACGCGGGAGCGCGCCGGGCCATGCGAGGGGAATCGTCTGGTCGTCGGTCTCAGTGAAGGTCTCGCCCTGGTCATCAGAGACGAGCACGACCCAATCGGCGAGGCCGTAGTGGTCGGCGAAGGGGGAGGAGACGACGCCGACTGTCAGGCGGCCGTCGGGCAGGAGCTGCGGCACGGGGCCGAGGGAATAGCGGTCGGGACGTTTGTAGAGGATTCCGTGCTGCATAGAGTATCTCCGTGCTGTGTGGGCGGCCGGTGGAGCGCTTCGCGCGGCGGCGGGCCACTGGTGACCGGCTGGCGCGTCGATCATCGGCGCCGGCGCGGGTCGAGAATGTCGCGCAAGGCGTCGCCGATGAGGTTGAGCGAGATGACGGTGAGGACGAGGACGGTGCCGGGCGGGATCCAGAACCACCAGAATTGGCGGATGCGGGTAACCTGGTTGGCCTCCTGGATGATGTTGCCCCAGCTGGGTGTCGGCTGCTGAACGCCGAGGCCGAGGAAGCTGAGGCCGGCTTCGGCGATGATGATGGCGCCGATATTGAGGGTCATGTTGACGAGCACGAGGTGCATGACGTTGGGCAAGACGTGCTTCTGCACGATGCCCCAGTTGCTCCTGCCGATGGAGCGTGCGGCGAGGGTGTAGTCCAGCTCGCGGATCGACAGGACCTGGCCGCGAAAGATGCGGGTATCGGGAAACCAGCCGAGCAGCCCCAATCCGATGAGGAGCACAAGTGGGGAGGGGCCGTAGGCGCCGACCAGGATGAGGAGGAGGAAGATCTGGGGGATGGTAAGCATAACGTCGACGAAGCGCTGGATTAGAAAGTCGACTGCGCCGCCGAAGAAGCCGGAAATTGCGCCCATGACCAGGCCGATGGCGGTGCGGATAATGACGGCGGAAAGGCCGATGAGCAGCGAAACGCGGCCGCCGTAGAGAATGCGGGTATAGAGGTCGCGCCCGGTGTTGTCGGTACCGAGGAGATGGTCGACGCTGGGCGGTTTGCGGATTGCGCGGATATCGATCTCCTCGAATCCGTAGGGGGTAACGAGTGGGGCGAGGACGACCAGCAGGGTGATCACCACCATATAGACGAGGCCGGCGACAGCGCCAGGGTTCTGCATGAACAGACGGATGTTTTGCGCGGCCAGAGAGGGTCTCTCGGGGAGTATCTGCTGCGCTCTATCCGAAGACGCGTTGGCCTGAACGCTCATGCTGGACTCTCACTCCTGTGTTTCAACGACGCTGGCTTATAGGATGCGGATTGCAGAAAAAGTGCAATGGAGCCGAAGGAGAGGTGGTCACGAGTATGAGACCCGGGGATCGACCCAAGCATAGCAGAGGTCCACGATGAGATTGACAAGGATAACGAGCGTACCGAGGACGGCGATAATTGCGATCAGGATCGAGAAGTCCTTAGCCTGGGCCGCCTGGGCGGTCCATTTGCCCATGCCGCTGATGTTGAAGGCCTGCTCGAAGAAGGCGGAGCCGCCGATAATGTCGGGGATGCCGCGGCCGATGACGGTGACAACCGGCAGGAGTGCGCTGCGGAAGATGTGGCGGCTGCGTACGACGGCCTCTCTGAGTCCCTTGGCGCGGGCGACGGTGACATAATCGGTGCGCATGGTTTCGAGCACGCTTGTGCGGGTCCAGCGGATGAGGCCGGCCGAGCCGCTGATTCCCATGACGAGTACGGGCAGGAGCATGTGATAGACGCGATCGAGGAAATCCCCACCGGTGCGGGGATTGTAAAGACCGCCTGCTGGGAACCAGCCCAATTTGACGGCAAAGAAGAGGATCGCGCCGGTGGCGAGCAGGAAACCGGGCACACCGATGATGATGTAGGTGATAAATGAGACTACGTTATCGAAGATCGAATACTGATAGATGGCGGAAAGGGAGCCGACGAAGACGCCGATCAGGATGCTGAGCAGGGTGGCGAAGACGGAAAGCCGGACGGTGACATTGATACGGTTACGCATTTCGGGGCCGATGAGTTCGGCGGTCCTCATGCCGCGGCCGAAGTCACCCTGTAGCATCTTGCCCAGCCAGCGCCCGTACTGCACCGGAATGGGGTCGTTGAGCCCGAGCTTCTGCTTCTGGAACTCAGTGTTACTGATGGACTCCTCGTCGCTGCGTCCCTTGTAGGCTTCGCGGATGCCCATCTGGTCGCGCACCTGCTGGGCGGTCATGCCTTCGGTATCGGTGGCCATGAACATGAATAGGGTGGGGTCGCCTGGTGCGAGGCGCATAATGGCGAAGCTGCCGAAGGTCAGGACGAGGAGCATGGGGAAGACGGCGAGCAGGCGGCGGATGATGTATTGGGTCAACGTTCGTTTCCCTTCACGGAAGCCGGGTGTGTCTAGGCAGGAACGAGGACTGGCGCCCGGCGTAGCCGACCGGCGCCGGTGGAGTTGAACCGGCGCCGGTCAGGTTTGTACGAAGCGAGAGGCTGGGCAGCCTTCGGGAAGGCTACTCGAGCCAGTACCAGCTGCTTACGCCCTTCTCGCCGCAGGTGCCGAGGAAGTTGAAGGCCTCCTCAGGGATGAAGCCGCCGAGGGCGGCAGTGGTTACGTAGAACTCGGCGATCTGGGTGACGCCCCAGATGGGCCCGTCGTTGAAGTAGATATTCATAATCTCTTCGCTGAGGCGGGTGAACTCATCGGGGTCGGTGGTGCCCATGGCTTCGACGCACTTGGAGCGGAACTCCTCGTTGCACCAGTGGAAGATGGAGGGCCAGTAGTCCTCTTCGCAGGAGCCGACCCAGTATGTGCAGTTGCGGATGGTGTTCATGACCCAGCCGCCGACCATGTCGATGTCGTAGTTGCCATCGGCGCGGCGTTCCTGGCGGAGCTCTTCGCCCTGCAGGATTTCGCTCTCGATGCCGACTGCGGCGAGCTGCTGCTGGAGCAGGACCGGGGCATCGCCGCCGGCGCCGGTGAGGATGGAGAGCACGCGATCGGACTCCCATTCACCAGCGGCCTCGGCTTCGGCGAGCAGCTGCATGGACATTTCGGGGTTGTACTGCCGCGGGAGGACGAGGCTTTCGTCGCAGTCGGGGCAGAAGGAGTCGGCGGCGCCGGCGAGGTGGCCGCGCAGGCCGAAGACGGAGTCTTCAGGGTCGCCGAAGCCGAAGTAGAGGACCTCGGCCCAGAGATCGCGGTCGATAGCATAGGCGATGGCGTCCATGACCGTGCGTGAAAGTTTACGGTCCTCCATGCGGTTGAGGCCGTAGCCTGTCATCATGAAGGTGCGGGGGTGGATGCTGACGTCGGGCAGGTCCTTGACGGAGTCGTAGTCGGCGGCGCCGATCTTTATGACATCGGACTGGCCTTCGAGGAAGTTTTCGAGGCGGAGGCCGGACTGTTCGGCGTAGCGCTTGATGCCGGGCTTGCCGTAGATGGCGTTGCCCCACCATTCTTCCCAGCGCTGGTTTTCGAGGTACTTGGCTTCCTCGTCGTACTTGACGACCTGGTAGGG
>DAOUHX010000267.1:0-18269 GCA_034428395.1 Caldilineaceae bacterium | reverse complement strand
CGAGGACGATGACGCGGTCGGCGAAGGCTATGGCGAGCCCAGCTTCGTCCAGCTCGACAACGGCGACCTCTTCTGCATCATGCGCAGCGGCAACTACACGCCCCTCTACAGCGCGCGCAGCACCGATGGTGGCAATTCGTGGGAGGGACCGGTCTACACCGGCCTGGAACGCGGCCTGGACCCCTGTCTGATCAAGCTCGCCGACGGGCGCCTGCTCTGTTGCTTCGGCGTGCGCTATCCTGCCGGGTCGCCAGGGGGACCCGGAGAGGAGGGCATGGGCTCCGCCCAGATCAGAATGGCCATCAGCGAGGACGGCAGCGGCCGCGACTGGGAAGAGACCATCATCGGCGAAGGCATTGGCTCGTCCTATCCGACCATCTACGAGGTCGAGCCCAACTTGATCCTCTGCCAGGTCGACGGCTACTACTGGCGCGTGATGCTCAGGCCGAGGATTCCGGATACGCTCTGAGCCGGACGGCACAGAGCGGGTTCAGGAGGCCCACACGTCGCCGAACAGCCGCAGCCAGTTCCCGCCCAGGAGCTTGGCCGCGTCGTCGTGGCTGTAGCCCCGCGCCAGCAGCGCCGCGGCCAGATTCGGCATGTCGGCCGGCGTCTCCAGCCCGGGCGGATACAGCTGGACCTTGCGGTAGTCGATCGCGGGGTCGGCGACAAACTTGCCGGGGTATTTGGTCCCCTGCTGCGACAGAATGTACTTCCAGAAGGCGTCGGGCTGGTCTTGCGTGAAATCGTTGCCGACGCCAACGTGGTCGATTCCGACCCGCGCCACGAGGTCATCGATCGCGTCGACAAAGTCGGCCAGCGTCGACGCGGGACCCTTGCGCAGAAAGGTCGTAATCGACGTCGCGCCGATCACGCCGCCCTTCTCGGCACAGCGCGCGATCGCCTCATCGGTCTTGTTGCGCTCGGTGTCATAGTAGGACTTGGCGTTGGCGTGGGTGATGGCCACCGGCCGGGCCGACGCCTCGATCGCCTCGACCGTGGTTCGCTCTCCCACGTGCGACAGGTCGATGACGATGCCCAGCCGGTTCATCTCCGCGACCGCGTCGACGCCGAAGTTGCTCAGCCCGTCGTCGCGGCGTTCAAAACAGCCGTTCCCCAGCAGATTGCGCTCGTTGTAGGTCAGCTGGATCACGCGCACGCCCAGCGCATGGAACAGGGCGAGCCGGTCCAGGTGGTTCTCGATCGGCGTCGCGTTCTGGAAACCCAGGATCACGCCGACCTTGCCCTCTTGCTTCGCCCGCCCGATATCGGCGGTGCTCTTCACCTGCATCAGCACATCTTCATACCTTGTGATGCGGTGCAGCCAGGCCGCGATGTTGTCAAGCGTCTGGGTGAAGTTCTCCAGCGTTGCGGTCGTGGCGTTGAACGCGGTGATGCCGCCCGCCTGCAGGCTCTCGATCACGGCCGGGCTGTCCCAGTTGCTGACGTTGAGGCTGTCGATCACGACCGCGTCCCGATAGAACGCCGGCGCATCCGATTCGTATGACTCGCTCATAACTGCTCCTTTGTCTGTTCGGTCGCACAACTCCCGCAACCTTTTTAGCCGAAAACCGTGCCCGCTTGACCTGTTGCCGACATTGTTCAGGTCTCAACTTCCCGACTCCGGTTGAGTGAAGTGTAGTTCCAAATTCGGTATCAATTGCCCTTGACAAACATTGCAAAGGGGGCGACCATAGGGACGTCACTATCCCCCAGCTCTTACCAACACGGAATGGCAGGATGCCCATCGAAGAGAGGGTTGCTGCCCTGGAAGCCAGAATAGAGTCTCTGGCCACGAAAGAAGATATTGTGCGTCTTGAAACGCGCATGGATGCCTGGGAAAATTATGGGGATTATATACCTATGCACATCTGGAGCAGGTGAGATTTCGAGCGGTTGATCATCGTTTTGGGGCAGCCTCCGGGCGGTTCGACAGGGTGGTGAATGGACGTTGATGGAATTTTACCGCTGCGGCAGAGGGGTCCCAAATTTGGGATTGGGTTGGCCGAGGGGTCAGGGCAGGGGTTGTCAGTTCTTCTGTCATAAAAAACTGTGCCAAGGTATTGTCGCCTTGGCACAACACTGTAATTGAATCTGTCCGATGACAGATTGTTTGAATGCGACCTATTGGGTCAGTGCCTATAACGTCATTCGAACTTCTCTCTGGAAATCCCAGAGCGTTCTATAATCCGCACCAATTCTCTGACGAGAATTGTATTGCGGTTTGGCACATAGACCGTCCCGACACAGACAGGTTTCCCACCCTCTGTTACAAACCTCGCCATCACAAGAGAAGTACGTGTTGTTCTGACGTGTTGAAAGCCGTGCTCTTCGAGTATCGAAACGACTTTGTCTTGTGGTAGCGAGCGCAATCTAGGCATACGCCAGTTCAAGTCCTCCAGTGACAGGGCTGGAGTCGGCAGTGGGAGAAATGTCAACGCGAAGTTTTCTCTGAAAATTGGGAGGCGGAATCTGCTTCAATCGAGAAAGGTATTTCCCCGCCTCTTGATTATCAGCCATCTCAAAGAATAATGCTATCACTTCCTTGAGTTCTTCGCAAGCCTCATCAGGTGTAGTTCCTCTCCCCGTTAGTTCCAACTCGTCACACGCCGCCACATACCACTCGTCGTCTTGCTCCACTTTGACTTCGAGGGCATAGTACATGTTTCATTGCTCCTTTGTCTCTCTCTCGTTCGTAGTCGCGCGTTCTCTTTGTTCCTGCCCTTACCGCAACGATTTGCGCTCACAATCATACGTCCCTCCATTTTCTTGTGGGAGATCATTTCAAGTATACCCAACGATTGTGAACAACTGTGTACCATTAGGTACAGTGTACCGTATGGTGCAGTATACCATAGGGTACAGTATACCATAGGGTACAGTGGTACAACCAAATGTCAAGGCAATTCCAGGTTAGGGGCTTTGGGCTGAAACCAGATGAAGATTGATCCCCTGTTCGGCCAACCCTAATTGCAACCCCTGCTATTCCTCCGCCAGCATTATCGCTATGCCTCTGCCAAACATGTCATCGCAGGAAAGAATCCGCGTCGGATACTCATCCGCGTGATTCAACATGGCCTGCATCATAATCTGTCTTACGGGAAGGGTATTTCGGATTGTATACCCCGCGTTGTCCAGAACCTCTCCATATTCATCGACCAAAAGGGCGGCATCCTCGATTGAGAGGCCACAGTACGAAGCGACATCCATCAACATCTTAGCGGCCAACACGAATGCTTCGCCCTGTTGACTCGAACTAAGGGCTTGCCACTGTTCTACCCTGCCCATTGCCTCCTGATCACGAAGCACGAGCCCAGCACCGAGAATGGTAGCCGTTTCTAAATCCACTCTTGACGATGACGGTACAGGCCGGGGCGTAGCCGTCGGTGGCACCGGCGTGGGAACTGAACGAATTCCGTCGGCGTTTGTGGCGGTCACGAAGGGGGCGTAAATCCATGAGTTTCGCCCCTCATACTCGATTCTCCACCAATCCCCAGCAGAGTTCTTGCCGGTGATTTCAAACTGTTGGCCTGACCTCGCCACTCCGACAACGGCGTAGTTCGTGCCTGGCCCTTCCCGAACATTCATGTTGCGAGTTGTGGTGATGTGTGGCGTTACAGGGCGAGGCGTAGCGGTCGGTCGGGGCGTAGCTGTGGGTCGAGGGCGTGTAGGGGTCGAAGTCGGACGTGTAGATCTAGGCGTAGGGGGAGTGTCGTCAATCTGGGCTTCAAGCGTGGCAACTCTGTTTGCTAATGATCTCACCTCGTTCCTTGATGACGTGTTCCTGCTGATTGCATTTAGCCTGCTAGATAGAGCATCAATGCGAATCGACAGGCTCTCCAAGGTGATGGTGGATTGTGCCCATAACTGTGGAACGCCGAGCACGAACAAGAGAACGAAAACCGACCCAGCCACAACGAACTTGTGTCGCCGACGCATGACGGTGCCCTCCTTGATGGCAGCGAGCAGAATGGACGCCGGAGAGCAACCAATTCGCGTCGTAGACCAGCAAGGAGGGCGCAATGCCTCCCATGCCGCCCACAACCGGACAGGTCAACGACGCGGATATTTGGTTGCTCTCCGGCTAAAAGACTACCACGTGCTGATTAGAGAGACAAACGAAGAGACGGGGTAAGACACTATCTTAGAATTGCCTACGTCAATCAACTCAATGCTATGTAGAGCAGGAGTGTTTTGACAACCCCGCCAACCCGCGCTAAACTATTTGTCTGCACTTAGTGAAAGGAAGACATGATGAATCCGAAATTGAAGGATCACCTTGAAGCGACCGTAAGGAGTTATGTTGGCTACATCCAGCAGACTCAAGATGCCGCCGACATCATGAATTGTGGAGTGGACGAACTGGTTATCTTTCTCGCTACTGAAGATAGAGCGAGGTTGAGGGATGCAGCGGAAATCTGCAAAGAGCCGCCTGCAATTCAAAGGGCTGCTTGCGGGTTAATGAAGGCTTTCTCTCATCACATATCTCTAAGAGATGTGGTCCATGAAATACATGAAGTCTTGAAGTTGGCGGGCACTGAACGTCGCTTGCTACATCCTGACTCTCTTCCGTATAATTCACTAAGAGATGTCAAAACTGTAGCACTCTCCGTGCATGACTTGGGTCTCGCCCGAAGCATCAAGAAGAATGGTGTGCCTGAAATCCTCATTGTGTTGTCTGATCTTTCTGGAAACGTCACACTGGCGCAGGCGGCGAAGACTTGCAATGAATCGCCTGAAGTTCAGAGGGCGGCGTGTGAATTGTGGTTGATGCAGAACCGAAGATCACAAAAAGTCGGCCTGGAATCTTGCGTGAAGGACGCAAAAAACATCCAAGCACAAGACTAGCTGGTGACTTGGAGCCTTCGCAGGCCAAAAACCTAACTTCAATCAACAGAACAAGCAATGAACAATCCCGCCGCAAGAGCGACGGGATTGTGTTTTGTGTGATGACTTAGCTTTTCACCAAGTCATATGAATTGAGAACCGTTCTACAGCTGACTACGACTCTGCATAGGCTGCCTCGGAGTCTCGGGATCCGATGGTGAAGGGTAGTAGGGGTTTCGCACTTTACTTCCTTTGTGCTCCCAAACTCCTAGGGATTCAAGTTGCTCGCGAATTCTGCGCGCCTCATTGATCTGTTCTTCATCAGCGCGCGAACTAGGCGTGGGTTGGCTGTCGAAAAGGGACTTTTTCTGCTGACTCTCCATGGTCAAGGGCCTCCTGTTCAAAAGTAAGTCGGGCTTATCACAAGTTGTCCAAGCTTTCGGTTGAATGCAAAATCTGTCAAGAACCAATGAAAATCGCTCACCAAGCTGGCAAGATGACAATCATCCTCCAACTTGTCTATTTTGAGTTTTAGGATTTCAAGGGTGTCGCGGCTTATCATTCGTTGATGAGTTCGCCATGTTGATTGGTCACTCAACGCGGTGGCAATTTCTTTCGCTCGCTCCTCCTTTTCCTCTCTTGTGACGGGTTCCTTTGAATCGCTATGAGTCGACCAATCCTTAAACTTGTATCTTATCAACCACTCCTGAATAAGGGTTACTGATAACTGTGCCGACAACTCATATTGTCGCAGATCGGCCAAGTCAAACTGTTGCAGAAGAACTAACTCTGCGGTTGTTAAGTCTCTTTTCTTAGACTTTTGCACGATTTCTTGATACGCCTCCAGGTAAGACAACACCGAAACTGGTGTCGCCTTGCCTTCAAGATAAATCTGAGGATCAACTGGCCCAAGACGAGAGAACTGATCCATAATGATGGCGTCTCCAGACATGACAAGTATAGTTCCTGCCGACATTGCCTTGTCAGGTACGAGGAACTTAACCTCATCGTAGTGGAACCTCATCAATTCTACAATTCGCTCAGTAATCTCCGCATAACCTCCTGGGGTGTCGACAATTACGAGCAAGTTGTCCTTGTCCGACTTTGTACGCTCGATGGCAAGTCTGAATGTTGCGTCGAGAGGTGGCCAAATTGGTCCGTAAATGGCCATCACGTCAGCACAACAATGTTTCGAGATTTTGTTAAGTTTGTTGCAAATCCATGAGATGGAAATCTTGTCACTCGTCTCAAATTCGTTTGGGTGGGCAAGGCCCTTGGGATTGTCGTGTGACATATTGATTCTTCCGTTTTCTCTTGTCTTTTATAATAGGCCCAATCCGGTACGCAATGCAGTAAGTATGGCCTCAAACGCCCGAATTGTTCTACGGATCGTATTCTCTTTAGTTGCACAAGAAGGAGACTAGCTTTTGTGAAACCGAGTCCAGATCGTCCAATTCGCACTCCCAAACTACCATTGGAGCCCATCCAATTTCTTCAAGCAATGCGAGATTGCGCCTGTCTCTCTCTCGGTTCCGTCTCAGTTTGGCTCGCCAGTAATCCTTGTTGGATGAAGGATGTCGAACTCTATCGCAATTTTCATGACTATGCCAAAAGCAGCCGTGAACGAAAACCACCTTGCGCCGCGAAGGGAAGGTCAAGTCCGGTTTGCCGGGCAAGTCTTTTCTGTGGAGTCTGTACCGATAACCCAGGCTATGGAGAAGTCGCCGTACCGCCAGTTCAGGCTTGGTGTCTTTCGATCTGACCTGAGCCATTATACGGCTTCGGACTTGGGCCGTCACAGTGTCGACCATGACTTCCTCTAGCGAAGAATGTCAACCCAATCTTCCCTGAAACGCACGGCGTCCAACACATCGGATATGAGAGCAAAAATAGGAATATGGGGGGTAATCGCGAACTGCCTGCTCGAAGCAGGAACTTCGCGGTGAATTGAGAACTGGCCTCCACTAAACTGCCATGTAAACCTATGGATGCCAGTTGATTTTTCGTAACCGTATAGGGGGCCTCGTTTGCTATATCTCCAGTAAAAATCGGCTGGGACAAATCGATGGGCTTCTTCTTCAAATATCACAAATTCACGAGTGTCAATGTTGCGAATGAATGTGACGATTCTCAGTTCGTCGAATTCACCATAAGCTTCATCCACACGTCCGTTCCAAATTGAAAGAACTGCGCGTCCTGTCGCCTGAATATCTGCGTGAGGGTCTTCGATTCCGTAAGAATAATCTGGTGAATTTCTTCCTGAAATGAGTCGCACCCGTTCTTTTTTGAAGGGATATTTTTCTTTGATCGTTTTGACGGACCAGCCGCAGCCATCCCATCCGACATCAGCTATTCCCAAAGGACTAGATCGGTGATCTCCATCTACACTCTGCGCAAAAATTGTGCCGAAGTCTTCGCCTGTGATGTCGCTCATACCTATTGCCAAGCGATGCACGACCTGTTGAGCAATTCTAGTCAGAACTTGGTCTGTAATTTGGCCTAGAGGGTAGGGCCCGCGGCGACGCGGGCGATTTCCTCTCAGTCTTGGTTCATCCAACGTGGTTCACCACCTTTTCGATAACCGCTTGCACCATAGGAACCGGCACGGCGTTTCCGGTCTGTTTGCGCGTCTCCGAATCGCTGCAAACAATTCTCCAAGAGTCCGGGAACCCTTGCAATCGAAGCTGTTCTCTTGGGGTCAATCGTCTCTCCCCATCGACCAGAAGATAATTGTATGATGCTCCTGCGCGGAGCGCGCATGACCACTCATGGCTTGAGACATTTCCGCCTTTGTTCTCATGCCATATTGCAGGAGTCACGGAGGCCGTATGTGCCGCGGCCCGCTTTCTTCGTATCTGTTCCGAAACGTAGTGTTTGGGGTCCGGGTCGCTCTCCAGAATATCTTCCAGTGGCGTCATCGCAACCGCTTCCGTAGGCCATGGAAACCGCCAGAAAGGTCGTTTGGTGGCAACGATGATTGTCCGTTCACGCTTCTGGGGCAAACCGAAATCCAGCGCGTTCAACACCCTCGACTCCACCGTGTAGCCAAGCCCCTTCAACTTTTCCTCAATGCTTCTCAACACATTGCCCTTGTCAAATGTTGACAGCTGCTTGACGTTCTCCAGAACGATGCCGCAGGGCTGTTTCCCCTCCACGAACCGCAAGAGTTCGAAGAACAACACGCCTCTGGGGTCGGAGAATCCCCGGCGTTGCCCGATGATGGAAAAGGGTTGACATGGGAAGCCAGCGAATAGGAGGTCATGGTCAGGGACATCTTCTGGTCGAATAGAAGTGATGTCTCCAAACGGACGCAAACCGTAATTGGCGAAGTATGCGCGTTGGGCTTGTTCGTCTATGTCGCAGGCGAATACGATTTCCAAGCCGAGATTAAGGGCGGCCTCGTGAAAGCCGCCGATGCCACAAAAGAAATCGGCGCATCTGAGAGCTGCTGCGGGTCGCGCTCCATTAGGGGGCGGAGAAAAGTCCAAGACTCGGTTCATGCCGAAGGCTCAGCCTACGGCTTGGCGGATTTGCAGGAACCGTTGGTCCCCTTGACAAGCGAGGATTGCCTGTCTTCGCGCTGGGTGCGCAGTCGCTTCCGCTCGGCCCTTGGGCGCGGGGCAGCAGCGAAAACCATGTCGATAGCCGCGTTCATCTCGGCCATATCGACATTGTTGCCGATGTCTTTCATTTGTCCTCTCTCCTGCGTGATGTACTAGGGAATCAGCAGGCTCCCGTAAGACCCCGTTGATTGGCCAAACCCCGTGAGTATCCAAATAATAACCAAATTCCCGGTATTGTCAAGTACGAAATCGTCCAATCAGGAGACCCAATCCTGTCAAGCCCTTTCTGCTGAGTCAAGCATTGCAAGTCCCTAATCTGCTGTTGTTCAACGTCTGATGGAATAACTTCACGCTGTCATATCGGATAGGATGTGCCAACTGGCATGTCCTGTTCTGACACACACACACCAAACCCTCTGACCATCACCTCGTCACACCGTGACGGAGCCTACGCGTCCAACCCGTCTAGCCCCACTCAGCCACCAAAACCACCACGCACCCACAATACATGTACCGGTTTGGGTACAAAGCATTTGCCAAATTCGGTATAGAGCATTTGCCGAGTTCGGTACGTGCGCGCCAGACATGTACCATCAATTCGAGTATTCTGGAATCATCCCCTAACAACAATCGTCGCAGGTTCGAAAGTTCACACAACAGACTCAAAAGGGAGTGAATAATGTTTCCAGAAGTGTTGACCAACTCGACGCTGGTGGCGTTGTTCGCAGTACCGATTCTGATCGGCATCCTCAGTCTGTTTTTCAAACGATGGAGAGGCAGACTGATTCATTACTCGATTCTGTCCCTCGCGGGTCTGCTGACTGTGACGTATCTGACCGTCACAGTTTCCAGTACGCCCACCGAGGCCCACACACAGAAGGGAGACGACATCGCCCACACCATAGACGACGGCGGTATGCGACGACCACGCTGCATGATCCCCGGCATCGTCAGAAACCGTCGCTCCAGTGGTGACATCAAGGTCAAAGGCGATTTGGTAGGCTATCGCAATATGCCTGTGTTCACCATCGGACCCGGCGAAAACAGCGACACGCATACCCCACTGTGCGATGTGGACTACTTCACAGTCCCCGACAAGAGCTTTACGTACAAGAGCCGAACATACAACGCCGGACAGTGGTCGTCTTATGTCGCGTGGGGCAAGATCGCCTGCTACGACGGAGACCCAGTGGATTGCAGAAAAACCTACGGCTAGGTCAGACTGTACAAGCAGGGCATCTCGCAGAGGTGCCCTGCTTTTGTCCTGTAAGACCCTACACCTTGCCCTCAAACAACATCAAACTCATCCCAACCCATCACCTGCCTAAACCAATCCGACTCAATCCCGTTTCCTCCGTCGCGCCAACTCCTTGACCGCACTATACGCCAGCCAAATGACACCGAACACAAGAAGGAGGGTCAGAGGCATACAATCCAGGAACATTTCGGTATCCATCTCGTTCCTCCTCGCCTTTCATGTAGAGTCGGACTGCCTGAGCGATGGCCACAGGCCGGAAGCCTTTGCCAACCCACATCCCATCACGCCATCTCCCGAAACAACTCAACCTTCAACGGAACAATGGACTCAGGACCATCTTGCGCGTTCACCGCCGCGACAGCTCTTGACCACCTAGCGTCATCCTTGGAGAGTGCCACAAACCCCCAGCCCATTTCGGTAAACCCGGTAGGCAACACTGACAGGATTTCCCTGTGGTAGTCGTCCGCCCCCCTCACCTTGACCAGACGTGCCGACGCAAGTTTATTGATATTATACAAGATGTTCTCAACGCCATAACCCTCAAACATATAATCATCAGGCGTTCCGGTCATTCCGATGTCCCACAACTCCTCCAACTTCAACAGAATCATTCTGCACAACTCGAAATCCAACTCCCGTTTGACCGCTACCACAATTGCCCCCTTCTCTCTTTCTGTCCACTAATGCGTCGCTGACCTCAAACAACTACCAATCCCACATCATCTCATTCCTTCAAGTACCGCCACTCGCTACGTTTCTTGGGCGGCATTTTGAGCACCGCTTCGGCAATCTCTTCTGGAGACGCATCAATGCGCTTCGGATATCTTCTCTTGGGTGGTCTACCGCGCTTTCGCTTCGGCTTGGGGGAATCATCTGAGTTCTGGTTCACGTCAGTTTGGTCAGGCACACTTTTTCTCCTCTTGGGTTCAGTCACAATCCAGTTCCGCCCGAAGGCGTCGGTTGGAAGATTCGATTTTGTCTTCGAGTTCCTGAATGTCGACTGCGATGTCCTTTAGCCCAGACGGAAATGTCAAAAACTCATCCGCCTTTCTAACCCGATTGGGATGATATGGGACATCAGGATGTTTACAGTCAAACCGATTGTTTTCGATCTGTGTGATATAGGCATCCTCTTTCTGCTCATCAAAACAGTCCGCCAAGACCCTTAACGCCTTTACGATGTTTTGTGCGTCACATTTACGCTTATTAAGGCGTTTTTCGTTACGATCTATTTCAATGGTCAACTCTCCGACAACCAGAGCCTTTTCGCTTTCCATTTCGAATTTCCTTTCGCAATTCTGACATTCTGTCACTTTTGTCGGTCAGAACCGAACAGTATCAATCGGCGGATACGCCGGACCACCAGCTGTCAGGTCGGCATAACGAAGCCGCTTTCCCTCCATACCCTCCACCATATGCGCCATTTGCTGAATCGTGTCAGACGGACGGACGTTGTGTCGTCCCTCAAACTCATCGACATAGCGATGCAAATGTTTTGGAGACACATGGTGAAAAGTTCCCGAATACCCTCGCTTAAACATCGACCAGAAACTCTCCAGCCCGTTCGTGTGGGCCTGATCCCGCACATACTCCCCTACACCATGCCCAACTGTCTGATGCTCCCTGGGAAGCCCTGAATACGCCCTGGCTTCGTCTGTGTAGACTGTAGTGTCGGGGGTCGTATTCTCCATGACAAAACTCTGCAAGGTCGGCTTATCGGTGGCGACAACCACTTCCGCCTGAACTTTGTTGGTGTCGCGATTCTTCATACCCACCACAGCTGTCTTGCCGACGGTGCCGCGACCAGCCTTCAGTTTTTTGTGCGCGTGCTTATTGCCCTCCTTGCCGCCCACATAGGTTTCGTCTACCTCGACCTCGCCCGCAAACAACTCTGTGGCGTCATCCCACGTTTCTCTGATTCGATGTCCCAAGTGCCAAGCCGACTTCTGCGTAATGCCCAGATCACGATGCAACTTCATGCTCGACACGCCCTTGAGGTTCGTGCTGAATAGATAAAACGCCAACGCCCATTTTCTGAGCGGCAGCCGAGAATCGTGCATGATGGTGCCGGTCTTGACGGTAAAATCCTTCTTGCAATCGTTGCAGTGATACACCGGTGTCTTTCTTCTGGCGTTCGGTTTGCGAGTGGCGACATGATCCGAACCACACTCCACACACCGGATTCCATCTGGCCAACGACGCTCCACAAACCACGCTTCGGCAGCCTCGTCATTGCCGAACTTCTCGACAGCCTCTATGAGTGTGATGCCCTTGCGATAGTGCTTTCCTGGTGCGTTTGTTGCCATCTAATTCCCCCTTGATGACTCTCTGATTTATGTACTTAGTGTACACCAAATCGAGAAAAATGTCAAGAGGAAATCGCTCTTATCACGCTCCAATTTGTCCTCAAAATCCTCTTGCTGCTATCATGGGATGTGGCGGGGGAGTCGCCTGGACGCCTAGCATCGGGCTAGACGCCCAGCCGGTGTATGTGGTCTGCGATTCGGTTTGGTAGGGCAAGGTTGACCCACCCCTTCATCAACACGGAAAGGAATCGCACCGTGTTGGTCAAACTGTGGATAGGCTCTCGGCCCGATTGGATTTGGGTATACCCAGAGATGCTCGACATCCTCTACCATATCCTCATGAACCTGTGAGCCAATCGCCTCCGCCCCTGTGAACGGCGGGGGCGGTCCACCAACCTCCCCGCAGAGACCTACCAAATCAATGAACTAAGAACCCGCCCCGTTCATTCCAAAATGTGCATAGGTATATAACCCCCAAAATTATATGGCAACAAAGAAGGATATTGCAGAGCTGAAAGGATTCATACAGGAAAGCGTCTCCCAGTCCGAAATCAAAACACTTAAACAGTTCGTTGCTTTTTGGGTCGTTATCGCGGGACTCTCGATTCCAATCTTGAGCGGCATCTTCTCGTTCGTATTCAACACCCTCACCCTGCGCTGACACGCTTCACATCTTACAAGCGTCACGCCGAAGCAGCTCGTTGAGCTGGACTTGCGGTTCGCGAAAAGGCTCAGCAGTTCGCGCGCCGAGGACTGCCTTCGACAGGTCGGCTACTTCTTCTGCCCTCTAACTGCCTGCCTCCTCGAACCGGTCGAGCCGGAAGCGCTCGATTGGCTGCTCCGTCCTGCCCTTCACGGCCAGCTCGGCCAGGATCTTGCCCACCAGCGCCGAAAACTTGAAGCCGTGCCCTGAGAACCCGGCCGCCACCAGCACGTTGGCGTTCTCCGGGTGCGGCCCGATCAGAAAGTCCCGGTCCGGCGTCACCGTATACATGCAGGTCGCGCCCGAAACGTACGAAAACCCGGCCCCGGGCATGATCGACCCGAGCCAGCGCTGCAACTCCTCCCGCTTTGCCTCGTCCAGCGTCCGGTCCACGGCATCGGCCGAGGTCACCTCGCCGAGCCCGTCGTCCGCCACCTTCAGCCCCGGGCCGTAGTCGGGAAAGCCGTAGAATTGCGTCTCCACGTCGCCGTAAACCGGCAGACGCGCCGGTCCATAGGCCGCCCGATTCCCCGGCCGGAAATAGAACTTCTGCTGCCGCGTCACCTGCAGCGGCAAGGCCAGCTCCTCCAGTACCTCGGCGGCCCACGGCCCCGGCGCAATGATCAGCCGCTCGCACTCATAGCGCCCCGCGGAGGTCTCCACCTGCGGCCGTTCGCGGCGCAGACTGACGCGCTCGACGCGCACCTCCTCATCGATCCGCGCTTCCAGCGCCCGCGCCTGGCGCAGATGCGTCAGCACGCAGCGCCCCGCGTCGAGAAACCCGCCCAGCGGCGTCAGGCAGGCGGCGCTCTCTTCAGGCAGCTGCAGCGCGGGAAAACGCATCGCCACCTCCGCCGCGGACAGCCGCTCGTGCGCTCGACCCAGGGCCGCCATCACGCCGATCTTGCGCTCCAGGGCGTCGCTTCCGCGCCGGCCGAACTGCAACAGGCCGGTCAGGGTCAGCAGGTGCTCGCCCGAGCGCTCCTCCAACTCGCGCCAGAGCGGAAGCGCCGCCTCGGCCATCTCGACGTAGATGGCGTCATGATAGAAGTTGCGGTACGCGCGCGAATGCCCGTGCGAGCTGCCGAGTGCATGGCCAATCCGGAATTGGTCGATTCCAATGACATCTGCGCCCAGCCGCGCCAGGTGATAGAGCGCCGCGCTCCCCATCCCGCCCAGTCCTGCGACCAGAAATTCAGCCTTCCTCACCATTTCCCCCGTGCCTCACCAATCAGCCTAAAGTTCACTGAAGCGCCAACATTCTCCGCGTCTCCTCCACCGTCGCCACCCCCCGCCCCAGCTCCTCCGCGATGCGCGCGATACGTGCCACCATCTGCGCATTGCTCTGCGCCAGCTCGCCGCGCTGGTAGTGGATACAGTCCTCCAGCCCCGTGCGCACGTGCCCGCCGAGCAGCATTGACATCACGTTCACGTGCAGCTCCTCCAGCCCCAGCGCGCAGGTCTGGAAAACCGAGTCCTGCGGCAGATTGCGCACCATGTAGAGAAAGCTGTCCATGCTGGTGTTAATCCCGCTCTCCTGTCCGAAAACGAGCTGCAGAAAATAGGGCTTCTCCAGCGCGTCGCGCTCGATCAGATAGTCCAGGATGTCCAGATGCCCCGGATGGTACAGGAAAACCTGCGGTTTGATACCCCGTTCGCGCAGCCGCTGCGCGGTCCGCTCCGCGCTGTCAAACGACGCCAGCGTCACCTTGCTCGGCCCTGCCCCGCCGCCCGTGTAGGCCGCGCCGCCGCGAAAGGTCATCGGCCCCGGGTTGAACGCCATGATGTCCGGGCCCGCCTCGATCGGCGCCGATTTGTAGTGATGCGCCGAGCCCAAAAAGCCGCTCCCCTCGGTCGAAATGTCCGCAAAGCCCTGCGAATTGTCGATCAGGATCTGCGGCGCGGCCGCCCGCATCAGCTCGTTGATCTCGCGGTACCGCTCGGCCGCGTGCGAAGCCTGCGTCGGGTCATCGGCCCGCCGTGCGTGGATATGAATAATCGTCGCGCCGGCCTCGAAAACCGCGGCGGCGGCGGCCGCCTGCTCCTCCGCCGTCACCGGCACGGCCGGATTCTCGCTCTTCTGGTGCCCGCCCGTCACCACCGCGCTGATGATCACCGGCGGCATCCCTTCGTGGATGTGCCGCACGTATTCCCGCTGGACCGCGTAGTCCCAGGTTGTCTCCATAGTTCCGCCCCGCCGCGTCTTTAATTGGGTACGATCACGCCCTTGATAAACCCCTCCAACTCAATCTCACCGCCGGCCGCCAGCACCGCGGTCTCCGCTTCCTCCAGCGAAAACCGGTGCGTCACCATCTTCTCGATCGGGTACCGCCGCGACTCCACCACCTTGATCGCGGCCCGCACCGCCGCCGTATCGTGCGAGTTCACACCCAGCACCCGCAGCTCCTTCACCGGCATCCTGCTCGCAACGATTCTCGCCTCTTCTTCGCCCGTATTCGAACCTACCACCACCGTTCCCAGCGGTCGCGCCAGTTCCAACGCAAGCCCAAGCGAAGCCGTCGCACCCGTAACATCCACCACGAGGTCGGCCAGCTCGCCGTCCGTCAGCGCGCCCACTGTCTCGACCGCGTCGTCCTTCTCCAGATTGACCGTATCCGTCGCGCCGAATGCCCGCGCCAGCGCCAGACGGTGCCCGTCCCGGCTAAGACCCGCCGCGACTATGCGCCCCGCGCCGGCCTCCTTCGCCGCCAGCACAGCCGCCAGTCCCTGCCCACCCGGCCCAAGTACCACGACGGTTTCGCCGCTCTTCGCGCCGCCGACGGTCTGCACCCAGCGCAGACCGTTGCCGATGTTCGCGCACGTCATCGCGGCCGCTTCCGCCGGAACATCCGCCGAAATCTTGTGCACGCGTGCGTTTGGCGCCAGGTACATATACTCGCTGTACGCGCCCCACAGGTGCGGGGGCACGCTGCTCGGCGTCGGCCCACCGTACCCCTGCCCCTCCCTGCAGAAACGGTACTCGCCCACCAGGCACCAGCGGCAGTGCCCGCAGCCGAACAGGTGCTCGACGATCACACGGTCGCGGACATCAACGCCCCAACGCGCCGCCGCCCGGCTCCCAATCTCAGCGATATGGCCGACCAGCTCGTGCCCCATGATCAACGGAAAGCGGCTCGCGTCCGCCCAGTCGAAGATACGCGGATCGCTGCCGCAGACGCCGCACATCTCGACCCGCAGCAGCCCGTCGTCTTCACCGATAACCGGCAGCGCAAACGCCTGCAGCTCCATCGTCCGCCGCGCCACGGCCACCGCCGCCCGGACTTTCCCGGTCAACGCAAATCCCTCCCCCGCGCAGACGACTCCCAACCAAATACAAGAAACTGAAAATGAAAAACTAAAAGCGGCACGTCAGTCCGCCGTCCACCAACAGGTTGACGCCGTTGATGTACTTGGCCTCATCCGATGCCAGAAACAGCGCGGCATACGCAACGTCCCAGGCGTCGCCCATCTTCCCCGTCGGGCACAGCGCGTCCCGCTGCCGTATCATCTCCTCCACGCCCTCGTCCGAATACGCCTCCTGCAGGCCCTGCGTGATGAACGGCGTGTTCATCAGCCCCGGCAGCACACAGTTGGCTCGAATCCCCTTGGCCGCGTACTGCACCGCGATGTTCTGCGTCAGCTGGATCACCGCGCCCTTCGACGCGTTGTAGGAGACGCTCGGGTAACCAGTGTAACGGATGCCCGCGATCGACGAGATGTTCACGATCGCGCCGCTCCCCTGCGCCTCCATCTGCGGCAGCGCGTACTTGCAGGTCAGGAACATCCCCTTCACGTTCACCGCCATCAGCCGGTCCCAGTTCTCCTCGCTGATCTCGACCGGCCCGCCCACCTCGATGATGCCCACGTTGTTGTGCAGAATGTCGATCCGGCCGTACCGCTCGATGCACGCGGCCACCATCGCTTCGACCTCGCCGGAGTCGCTCACGTCGGCCCGGTGCGCGGCGCAATCGCCCCCCTCGCCGTCGATCACCGCCTTCGTCTCCTGCGCGGCCTCCAGGTTGTAATCGACCAGAAACACCTTGGCACCCTCGCGCGCATACAGCGCTGACGTCGCCTTCCCGTTGCCCCAGCCCGGACCGACCGAACCGGCACCGGTTACCAACGCAACCTTTCCCTTCACACGATCGCTCATCGCTCCCTCACCCTCCCTTGAACTGCACACTTTCCACTGACCAATGCT
Source organism: Caldilineaceae bacterium (assembly GCA_034428395.1). GTDB lineage: Bacteria > Chloroflexota > Anaerolineae > Caldilineales > Caldilineaceae > Bin5. Next base: position 1,411 of record DAOUHX010000267.1, on the reverse strand, counting down.
GTTCTGCTGATCAGCCGTTCAACTGACCGCCCTTCCTCATCGCAGCTTCAACACCTTTCGCCAATAGATCCGAACGGGTCCCCATTTGCGAAGTGATGATGCTGACATTGTATGGGAAGAAATGGCCTGACTCTGCAAAAGTTCGGCTTTGCCCGACCCGGCAAATTCAGTACAATTGTCTCATCCGGCTCAGGATAACAAGTGGCCGGGCTTTTCGCACAAATCCCCCAACAAGAAGTTGCGATTCATGAAACGCCGAACAAGTGAAAGCGAGATGGAATACGGAGAGAGAGGGGGGCAGCTATGACTGCCTCAACAGAACACGGAGAACGATTGGCGAGACTGGAAGGGGCGTACGTTCACCTGGCCACGAAAGCCGATATCGCTGAACTGCGTTCCGAGCTCCGAAGTCTGAAGTGGTTCATCGCCGTAAGCGTCGCCTGCGCAGGGGTCATTGCCTCCATAATCGCCATAATCGTTCCCTAGAGTACATTCAGATTTCTCTCAACTTGGAGGCGTGGGGCATGTACCCACGCCTCTATTCATCTCCAACCACTCCGCAAGCCAACCACATCTCTTTGAGCTAGCCGCATCCCCCCGCATTCCTACCGATACCGTCACACCAAAGACTAGAAACCAAAAACTGAAAACTGAGTTTCTCACCACGAAACAGGCTTGAAATGACATTTTTAGTGAAACAGGTAGTCGAGAGCCGGGCCATCCTGTAGCGGAAAAGGCGCTGAATGCCCCAGGACGAACACCGCACTATGCCCGCTCTACCCAGATCGGCGATGACCAGGCTGCCTGTCCATTCCTCTGAAAAACCCGCACGTAGTAGTAGTCTCTCTGCCTCTCGAACTCCGTGTCCTGCCACTCCAGTTCAGCCCGAAAATGCGCTTCTGCAACCGCCCGCGAGAGATAGAACGCGCCCCCATAAGCGCCAAAAGGCATGGACACCATGCTTTCACCCAGCAGTTCGCCGACAGAGGCTTGCAACACCCATTCGCCGTCGTTTCGAATGGCCACCTCAGTCTCCAAGGTTCCCTCGACATCCAAATCAACCCGCTGAGGAAGCGCGCCACCGCGCTTGCTGCCCGTCGTGGAACTGATATCGAGCCGTCGCGGCCCGCTGTCACTCGCCTGATGAAAACCGGGCGGCTGGAAGCAGGTCTGGTATCCCGCCATCGATCCCCCGCTCGTCTCCACCGTAAAACTCCACTTCCTCTCCTCGGGAAACGCGTGGTATCCCCACTCCACACCCACCTTGAATCGACCGGCGCCTCCGCCCCTCTCCAGGTCGAAACCGGCCCAGCGCTTGACAACACGGCCGTTCTTGATGATCTCCACCCTGTCAAGGCAGTCCCAGCCATCGACCCCGATCTCTATCCGCCGCGGTTGCCCGTCGCCAACG
>DAOUHX010000266.1:0-2644 GCA_034428395.1 Caldilineaceae bacterium | reverse complement strand
GTTGGAGCAATCGGTCGTGTGCCTGGGGAATCCTACTCGAATCTACACCTCCTTGATTGGCTGGGCAGTTGATTCAGACGCCGCTATATGATACCGATGTCGTAGGTCGCGCGCAAGGAGGACTTTTCCAGGGTAATCGCACCTGAATTGGGTTGTGAAAAGCGGTTGGAGACCATGGAGCGGCGATATGTTGGTGCGAAGAGTCCTCTCAGCCTACCGGGAGGGACCCGTGGCGGAGGTAACGGACTTTCTTTGGTGGCACATTTCGGGGACTTGGATGCTCCCCGCGGCGAAGGTACAAAGTTTCATCGGGTGCAGGAGATGATCGTGATCGGAGCCTGAGCGGTCAACTGGGTTGAGATTGAGGAACTTGGAAAGGCCGAGCAGGAATGGTTGAAAAACTGACTATCTCCAGAATGTTCCCGCCCCGTTGGATGCGATCGCCCAGGCCCCGACCCCTGTCCGGTTGACGAAATACGGCCGCTTCGCTACGGAGTTCCAAACACGCGAATCTCTTCACATGACCTCGATGCGGCGCCGGAGTCGAAAGCCAGATCGGGACGGCAGACCACGGCCAGCAGAGCGGAGCGGTGCCGGGAGCAGCACTGCAGGAGGTCTCGCAACATCCTGCAGTGCAATCGAACGCTTGCGCCGCGACCGACACTGTCCCGGTTACTTCTCTTCCCGTTCTGTGCGGGCGAATATCCCCGGCCCCGGCGGCGTGTAGTACTGCCCGGGAACGGCCCCTTCGGCCAGGATCCGTTCTTTGGTCCGCGTCTCGACAGCCTCGTACTCTTCGGTCAGTTCGACGCACTCCGCCGCGAACCACGACGGCACAACCACCACACCGTCGTCGTCCCCGACCAGCACGTCGCCGGGCCGCACCAGTGCCCCGCCGCACTGAACGTCCACATTCTCCTGCGCGGGAACGGCGTAGGGAACGCCGCCGCGGGGCGTACGGTCGCGGGCGTAGATGATCAGCCCGAACTCCTCCTGCACCATCACGCCCAGGTCGCGAATGCTGCCGTCGGTGACAATGCCGTCGGCGTTGTTCATTCTCAGCTGCAGCGCCTTGACGTCACCGAAGACACAAGGGCGGGAATCGCCCATGACGTCGCAGACGAGAACGTCGCCGGGGCCGCAGCGGGCCATCGCCTGGTATTCGGGCCCATCCGCGCCGGCCTGCACCTGCGCCAGCAGGTCCGGCCGGGGCGGCAGGTAGCGCAGTGTGCGTGCGCGCGCAGCCAGCCTTTCGCCCGGCGTGCGCAGGTGTACATTTTCTATGTAGGAAAAATATACGCCCGAATGTCCCAGAAGGATATCCCAAACATTTGCCGTGGCAACCTTTTTGAAGCGGTCCAGGATACCCTGCGGCACTTCGACTTGTGCGTAGCTACGTTCACTCATTTGTCCTCTCTCCTTTGTGAAATGGGAACTGGATTGCGTACGATACGCGGTAAGGGGGCAAGAAATGTCGTGGGAGCCGGAGGTGGGGGTCAACTTACCCCGGCTGCTGTGAAAGAGGGGGAAATGCGGGACGCTTGTCGTCGAAAGGACCGCGAAGCTATAGCCGGATCTGCTCAGATTCCTGCAGATTCAGCCCAATGGGCAGGCAAGAAGAGACGCTTCCAAGTCCACTCTTCGCTGCATTGCGCGGATCTTGCCTGCCTTGGGGGAAAACGTCGACGTCTCCCGTCGGCGGCTCCTGGTATCTATCCCTTCACGAGTGTTCGTTCTTTTCGGTTTGTCGTCATTCCTCCAACTCTCGGTGCCTGGCCCCAACCTGAAAGCAATTCAGGCAACGCGGTCAATTCTGGACCAATTTCAATGGCAATCGCCCTGTTGTTTTTCGGGCCAGGCGCGGTGGTCAGACCGGGCCGGTTGTAACGTTTTGGGTCAGCGAACGTGGATGTCGGCGAAGTCCATGTAGCGTTCCCAGTCGTAGAGTGTGACGTCGTGCTTGCCGGTGCGGATGTGGTAGCCGATTCTGCTGCGAACGGGCTGATTGACGGGGGGCAGCTCGGAGGCGGCGAGGCCATCGGTGCCGAGCAAGCGGTAGACCGGATCGGCGTGTTTTGCGCCGAGGAACTCGCCGTGCGGGTCGGCCCAGAGGTCCTCGTCGGCGCTGACGACGTAGACTGGGCGGGGTGCGACTAGGGCGATGAGCATGTGCTGGTCGACGGGGAGTTCGTCCTCCTTGTCGTCGTAGCGTTTGAAATTGCCGCAGAACCAGTGGGGATAGGTGTAGTTGGCGTGGCGGGCGGTCTCGCCGAAGCGGCGGCGGAAGAGGGCGGTGCCGCCGCAGCCGGAGTTGTTGGGGATGACGAGGGCGAAGCGTTCGTCCTGGGCGCCGGCCCAGAGGGCGGTCTTACCCAGGCGGGACTGGCCCATGACGGCGACGCGTTCGTGATCGACGTCGTTGTCGGTCTCAAGGTAGTCGAGCGCGCGGCGCAGGCCCCAGGCCCAGGCGCCGATAGCGCCCCACTCGTCGGGCGCGGGCCGCGTTTGGCCGGCTTTATAGAAGAGGGGATGGACGCCGTCCTGGAAGCCGTCGTCGTAGTCGGGGTCGAGGTCGCCGTAGTAGATGGTGGTGAGGGCGTAGCCGCGTTCGAGGATACGCTCGACGGGCCAGCGCGAGAGGGCA
>DAOUHX010000265.1:0-3480 GCA_034428395.1 Caldilineaceae bacterium | reverse complement strand
CATCCGGCTACGCGCCAGCTCGTCCTCCAGGTAGATGCTCCTGTATTGCGCCCACAGGCCCTGAATCGTGTCCTTCTGCGTAATGTTCGGGCGGAAAATGTCGCCGCTCACCACCAGGCCGATGCGCTGCTTGTCCTTGGTGATAATCTCATCGTCCGTCACGCTGAACGGAATTGCCTGGCTCGAAACGCGTACGATATCAACGAACAGCCCTACGTCCGTATAGATGCCGGGCCCAACCACATTCTTGATCTTCCCGCCCTGAAACTGAACCGCCACCTCCTGTTCATCCACGCGTTCAAACGCGTAGAAGAAGTTCCTGGCAAAGTTCAGCAGGAAGAGGACGACGATGACGCCGAGGATAACCAACACAATCGGCAGCCCGCCCGGCATCCGCCTGGGCACTCTTGGTACATTGCTCAGATTATTCATCTGTCGCTCCTTGATGAGTCAACTCCGGGCGCGCCTTCAACCGCGTCCCGACATTCACGAGAACTCTGACACTCGATACACCTTATCATACTATACCGGGCGTCTCCTTCTCTTATCTGACATCTGGCGACTGCGACCCTGACGGCCGGGCCGATATGCCTGACAGATCGGCCGGCCGGCCCCGTTGACCTGCCCCGTTCCGTGTGTTGCATTGAGCTCGTGCAACTCGAGTCTTGACGACTCATCTCTTAGCGCATCGCGGTCTTGGACCTCCTTCGCCCTGCATTTGCCTGGCACCTTCAAACCCAACAACCAGATGCCCAAGACTTCCGAAGGCTCACCAATGCCGGTGGCGGGCTGTAATCTCATCTCCTTCTAACTTTATTTATTATATATTATATATTGTTAGTTCATCTTTTTGCGCCTGATTATCTTCAACTGCGGCGGGTTGATGAATGTTCCTGATCAGACAGGACCGCGACGCTCGTCGGCAACCAAACTCGGCCAGACATTCGCAAACACTCATAAACACTCATTAACGCTCATAAATGCTCGTAGACACTCGTTGATACTCGCATGAGTTCTTACCTTCGGACCCAAGGGACTTGCGTTTCTCACAGTTCCTCGGCGGCATCGTCACACCGGCGAATTCGATCCTCGCCCCAATCAGGGTCCGCATCATTAAGGGCTTCAGATTTGACAGCCGGCCCAACCATGAATTACCATGACCGCCGACAACCGAATTACGTCGTCTTATCAAGAGAGGTGGAGGGGCCGGCCCGATGAAGCCTCGGCAACCGGCGCTGACGAGCCAAGCTCGCGCAGCGTGGCAGGTGCCAATTCCGGCGGTGTGGATGCACCGGCAGATGAGATGCTCAGATCAGCTTTCTGAAGCCCTCTTCCCTGTATCCGCCGGAAGAGGGTTTTGTCTGTTACCGACCGGCCCACCCCCTACAGTTCGCGATTCTGCCGACGTGCGACGCGAAGGAGCAACCATGGCCGCTTCCACGACAGCCCCAACACAGACCCCCGCCGCCGACGGCGCCGACCCCGATACCGGCGCGGCGTCAGCACAGGCCGGCGCCAACGGCAAGAGCCCGCAGGCCGCCGCACGTCCGCTTTCCCCGCTGACGCAAGCCGTCCACGCCGGCGAAAAGCGCTATCTCTCCCACGACAGCCTCACCGTGCCCATCGTCCAGACCAGCACTTATACATTCGAGGATACGGCCAAGCTGATCGAATACATGGAAGAGCACATGTTTTGGGATGTGCCTGAACGGGAGGAATACGGCCGCTACGGCAACCCGACCGTACGCGCGGCCGAGGCCAAGCTGGCCGCGCTCGACAGCGCCGAGGACGCGCTCGTCCTCTCCAGCGGGATGGCCGCCATCACCACCACCCTCTTCATCCTGCTCAGCCAGGGCGACCATTTCGTCATGACCGAAGACTGCTACCGCCGCACACGCGGCTTCTGCAACACATTTCTCACCCGCTTCGGCGTTTCATGTACCGTCGTCGCGCCCGGCGACTACGACGCGATCGAAGCGGCCATCCAGCCTGAGACGAAGCTGATCTTCTCCGAGTCGCCCACCAATCCTTTCCTGCGCTGCCTCGACTACTCCCGCCTCGTCGACATCGCCCAGCGCCGCGGCCTGCGCACCGTCGTCGACACCACCTTTGCTACCCCCTGCAACGCCCGTCCGCTCGAGCACGGCGTCGACCTCGTCATCCACAGCGTAACCAAGTACCTGGCCGGTCACAACGACCTGCTGGCCGGCTGCGTCACCGGCAGTTTCAACATCACCACCGCCCTGCGCCAGTCCCAGGGCATCCTCGGCGCCGTCCTCGACCCCCACTGCGCCTATCTCATCCTGCGCGGCCTCAAGACGCTCGGTCTGCGCATGCGCCAGCACAATGAAAGCGGACTGCGCATCGCCCGCTTCCTCGAAGATCACCCCAAGATCCGCCGCGTCTGGTATCCCGGCCTGGAGAGCCACCCCGATCACGAGGTCGCCACGCGCACGATGTCCGGCTTCGGCGGCGTCATCAGCTTTGAGGTCGAAGCCGACGGCCCGACCACCAGCCGTTTCATCGACGCTTGCAATATCCCCCGCATCGGACCCAGCCTCGGCGGCGTCGAAAGCCTGATCGAGCAGCCCGCCATCGTTAGCTACTTCGATACCGATGAGGAGGTCCGGCTGGCCCTCGGCATCAAGGACGAGCTCGTGCGCCTGAGCGTCGGCATCGAGGATACCGACGACCTGCTGGCTGACTTCGACCAGGCCCTTGCCGGCATCTAGCAGACCGGAGAAACTGGGACTGTCCACGTCATGAGACCGTCAGGCCTTCGCGACGCGCTCCGGCTTGCCCCGGTCCTGCTGATCGGCCTTATCCTTTTCTCGGCCTGCCGGTCGCCCCAGCCCACGTTGGCGAACGCAGACGTCGTCGGCGTCCTCAGCCGGCCCGTCGACGACCGCTTCGCACGCGCGCTCGGGCCGGTCGAGTTCCACTTTCCACTCGATCACGGCCCGCACAAGGAATACGCCACCGAGTGGTGGTACTACACCGGCAACCTGACCGGCGAGAACGGCGGCGAATACGGCTATCAGCTCACCTTCTTCCGCAGCGCCCTCGCGCCCGGAGAGTCGGTCCGGCCGTCCGATTTCGCCGCGCAACAGTTCTACATGGCCCACTTCGCCGTAACCTCCGGCCCCGCGCGCCGGCATCTGAGCTTCGACCGCTTCAGCCGCGGCGCCGCGGGCGTGGCCGGCGCGTCCGGCTCACCTGAATACAGCGTCTGGCTCGACGACTGGCGCGCACAGCAGACCGGGCCGGGCCGGATGCGCCTGCTCGCCGCCGTCGAGGGCGAAGACGGCCCCGTCTCCATCGACCTCACCCTCACCGAGACGCGCCCGCCCTTGCTCCACGGCGAAGACGGTTACAGCCGCAAGGGCCCCGAAGCCGGCAACGCCAACCACTACTACAGCCTCGCTCGCATGGACACCACCGGTCATGTCGTCTTCGGCGGATCGCAGGACTCCGTCTCCG
>DAOUHX010000264.1:0-14365 GCA_034428395.1 Caldilineaceae bacterium | reverse complement strand
TTCGCAACGCCAGGTGGCAGGGCCTGCAAAAGGCGGGACGGCAGTGCGGGATCCCCAGCCAGAACGCGCATCGCGCCGCGGCCGATGCCCGCCTGGCCAGTCAGATTCTCCGGCACATGGCGCGCTCAGAGCAGTCCGGCTGAATTACCTTGCTCGACGCGCGGCAGACGCAAATGAAAGAGCCTTTGGCCGAGTTCCTCAAAGGCCGAACTCCTCTGGCAGAAGAAGAGATTGTCTGGTCGGGAGGCGGAATCAGGCTGGTCCAGACCCGCTCCACCTACGCCCTTAAGAGGAAGGCTTCCCCGCCCTTGCAACTGGTAACCACAGTCAGGGCATTGCTGACTCGCGGCTCAGATATCATGGTCGTGCGGGACCCCGCCGGCCGTCACATCGTTCCCGGCGGACGTCTAGCCGACGGAGAAGGGCTGCTGGATGCCTTGGAGAGGGAGCTGCTGGAAGAAACGGGCTGGTCCGCCCGATGCGAACCGGCTCCATTTGCCATGTTCCACTACCATATTCACTCTTCCAGGCCCGATGGATATCCCTACCCTTACCCCGATTTCCTACAGCTGATCTATCGGGCCGAGGCTGGCAGGTACGATTCTGGAACGGCTGAGGTTGGCGGATTCGAGTTGGAAGCGTGTTTTCGTGCGCGCGGCACGGTCAACAGGTTCCAGTTGACGAGAGGGGAGAAGGCATTGCTCAAGCTGCTAGGAAAGTGATGATCCTGAACTGAGCAGCCTTTCGACCAGAGATACTACTCTTCGCCCTGGAAATGGAGTTGAGGTAGCGGCCCGTCCGGCCTGGCCGTAAGAAGTGATTCAGTAGAGCCGGTGCAGCTCGGCCAGCAACCTGTCCGTTTGTTCTGGACGCCCTACGGAAATGCGAATGCAGTTTTCCAGCCCCGGCTTCTGATAGTAGCGCACGAGGATGCCCCGCTCTTCGAGCGCAAGCTTGAGCGCGGCTGCGTCACCTTCGCCACTGCAACGGAAACCTGTCACGGAACAGAGGACAAAGTTGGCGTTCGAAGGGTAGGGTGAGAGGTAGGGAACGGCCAGCAGCGCCTGAAAGAGCCTGTCTCTCTCAGACCTGATTTTCTCCACGATCGAGTTCATCGCCTCTGCCTGCTTCAGGCTGGCCAGCCCGGCAACTGTGGCTGCAACATTGACGTTATACGGCTGCTTGAAGCTCCAAAGATAGGGCATCAGCCACGCAGGGACCACTCCGTAGCCCAATCGCAGGCCGGCGATGCCGGCCGACTTGGAAAAGGTGCGCAGGACGACCAGGTTGTCGTGCTTCAGAACCCAAGGCGCGCGGCTTTTCTCCTCGGCAAACTCCACGTAGGCTTCATCCAGCACAACCATCAGCGGCAACTCAAGCAGCCGCAGCAAGTCCTCGTTCGGCAGCCACGTCCCTGTCGGATTGTTGGGCGAGGTCAGGAAAAGCAACTTCGGTGCAGACTTCCCCGCCGCGTGCGACTCCCTGTCGACAAGCTCCCCGATCGCATCAACGTCGGCGTGGAATCCCTCGTCCCGCCAGACCTCGATCACCTTCCCACCGACCAGCTTGGCGTCGAAACTGTACATCCCAAAAGTGGGCGGAATGTTTATGACGGCATCGCCGGGAACAAGAAATAGGCGACAGATATTGTCGAGCAACTCGTCCAGGCCGTGGGTTGCCAGGATCTGCTCGACCGGTACTTTCGCTGTTGACGCGCCGCCTGCATCGTCGGATCCGCCGTCGACACCTCGTTGCTCGTCTTCCAGGTGGACCGCGAGCGCCTCGCGCAATTCGGTCTGTTGCGGGTCCGGGTAAATGTGGTAGTAGGCGTACTCGGCCAGTGCCGCGGCAACCGCCGGATGCGGACCGTAGGGGTTTTCGTTAGCGTCGAGCTTGACGATATCAGAGGCCGGGATTCCCAGCTTTCGACTGAGAACCTCGAAAGGCTGAATCGGAGTATACTCCTCCAGCCCAGCAAGCAGCGGATTGAGCAATGATTGCATCCTGGCGGCATCCATCTTCAGAGTTGGTCCTCTCGTAGCGATTGACTGTTGAGGCGTCTGCGCACGGCCGCGGCGTGGCCTCCCAGACCTTCCGTTCGGGCGAGGGTCTCTGCGGCCGGGCCGATCGATTCGAGCGCGCTCTCATTGAGTCCGATAATGCTGATCAACTTGCCGAAGTCGGTCACATTCACGGGGCTGGCGAAGCGGGCCGTCCCGCCGGTCGGCATTACGTGGCTCGGCCCCGCGGTGTAATCACCCAACACCTCAAAACTGCGTTCGCCGAGGAATAACCCGCCCGCATTCTGCACGTGGTCAACCCAGCGCCACGGGTCCTCGACCAATAGACAGAGGTGCTCGGGCGCGTATTCGTTCGCCAGTGCGAAGGCGTGCGGCAGTGTCTCGGTGACGACAATGCCGGCGCTGCGGGCAAACGTCGCGCCGGCAATCGACGCCCGTTCCAGCTCCTCCAGCTGGGCATGTACGGCCGCCTGCACCTTCTTTGCCAGCGCCCGGCTGGGTGTCAGCAGCACGGCGCTGGCCAGCACGTCGTGTTCGGCCTGCGCCAGCAGGTCCGCCGCGGCCATCTCAGGGTCGGCACAGTCGTCAGCGACGATGACGGTCTCGGTCGGACCGGGCAGTCCGTCGATGCCGACAAGGCCAAACAGCTGCCGCTTCGCCAGCGTGACGAACAGGCTGCCCGGGCCGCAAATCTTGTCAACGGCCGGAATCGACTCGGTGCCGAAGGCGAGGGCAGCGACTGCCTGCGCGCCGCCGGCCGTGTAGACTGCGTCTACGCGCGCCACCGCGGCCGCGGCCAGCGTAACGCTGCTTGGCAGCCCCGTCTCTCTCTGAGGCGGCGTTACAACGATAATCTCGCGCACGTTGGCCACACGCGCCGGGATGGCCGTCATCAGAAGAGTGCTCGGCAACGGCGCTGTGCCGCCAGGCACATAGATGCCGACGCGGTCAATGGGGCGTACCAGTTGGCCGACCGTGCCCTCCTCGTCGTTCTGGATCCAACTCTGGTTGGGCTGCCTGCTGTGAAATCGCTCGATCCGTTCGGCGGCCAGAACAAGGGCACCATAGACATCCGGGCCGACTTCTGCAGAAGAACGCAGAACCGTCTCAGGATTGACGCGCAGATCGTCTATACGTACGCCATCCAACTTTAGGGTCCAGTCGTGCACGGCGGCGTCGCCGCGCGTGCGTACGTCGGCCAAGATACGGCGCACGCCTTCGTCCGGACCGATACGCTCGCCGAAAATGCGTTCATTTTCGTCCAACATCTGCTCCGGTACTTCGAATGCGTCCCAGGGCTGGCGTCGAAGAATCGATCGCCGGGCAGAGTCAGGATCCAGGATCGGGAACTCTGGTGACATGGATCTGTATGGGGCGGGTAGTGTTTGGAGCGCTGTTCGGCCTGCTCACTGGCGAAGACGCTCTGCGTCCTCCATTCGGCCCAACACGACGATGATGTCTTCTTCTTTGATTCGAAAGGTGGCGCTTGGACTAACGATCAGATCATCACCGCGGCGAACGGCGATGACTGTCAGTTCGTAACGTTGACGTAGGCTGAGTTCCTCCAACGAATGTTCCCATGTGCTGGGGGGCGCCAGAAGCTCAACGACGCCCACGTCATTGCTCACTTCGAGGTAGTCCACCAGATGATCGATGGCCATCTTGCGGCCAAGCCTTCGACCGGCCTCATGTTCAGGCAGGATGACCTCGTGTGCGCCCACCTTCAGCAGGATCTCGCGCTGCGTGACGGTCAGCGCCTTGGTGATCACCCGCTGTACGCCCAATTGGCGAAGGAGTACCGTTGCGAGCAGGTTGTTCTCAAAGTCAGTTCCGATGCAGACGAGGCCGGTATCGAAAGTCTCCACTCCGACCTGGCGCAGCGCATCTACGTTAGTCGCATCCAACTGGACCACGTGGGGCAACTCCCCGCTAAGCGCTTGTACCCGGTCGTGGTCAGAGTCGATGGCCAGAACAGTGCAGCCGTGCTCCACGAGCGTCGTCGCTACTGCCGTCCCAAAACGCCCCAGACCGACAACAACAAACTCCGATTCGCGGCGATTGTGCGTGAAGGGGGAAGGCGGCGCGTTTCCATTCCCCTGTTTGCTTACGCCAACATCATGGGACGGCGCAGCCTCTTGCGCTGACAGTGGGGAGACTCGCCGGAACATACCGCCGAGCCATCGGGCCAGCGACACTACAAACTCCTTGAAAGTGAAATCTGCGATGCTGGCGAGTCTCTGTCTGGCAAGTCAGGTCTAACAGGAGCAGGGAACTGATTGACCGCTGCTCGCGCCATCCTCGCATAGTTCCATCGGATGTCAGGGCGGAAGGCGAAGAATACCGCCCTTCTCAGTGTGGCCGCATTATAGCATAGCCACCACGTCTTCACCTTTTCAAACCTCCCTTATCATGATACCATTCGCCGGTATTGACTACCGAATGGTTCCGGCGATCCAGCTCGAACCGAGCCGGGAATTCTCCGAAACATCTTGTGTTCAATGAATCCGGTAAGAGTAAGTTTGCAGCGGCCATTCTTTTCCGAAAAGAGGCGGTCATTCATTGAAAGCGGGGAACTTCGCGCCTCACTTTTCCGCTATGATAGCGGCGTCGAGGCAGTGTTGCTGGCAAACGGCGCCAGTGAACTGGTGATGCTGCCCTTTCAGGGACAGCAGATCTGGAGCGCTACTCTTGGCGGGCGGAACGTTACCATGAAGTCGATGTTCAGCCAGCCGAACCCGACTACCGAGTACGTGCGGACGTACGGGGGGTTCTTGTTGCATTGTGGGTTTACGGCGATGGGCGTGCCTACCGAGGAGGACGATCATCCGCTCCACGGGGAGTTGCCCAACGCCCGGTTTCAGCAGGCCTGGCTCGTTCTTGGTGAAGACCAGGACGGAGAATACATCGGATTGGGAGGCGAGTACCAGCACACGGTTGCCTTCCAGTATAACTACACTGCGAGGCCGTTGCTCAAGTTTTACGCCGGCGCAAAAGAAGTCCACGTGTCCGTTGTTTTCCGAAACTGCAAAGAGACGCCCATGGAGTTCATGTATATGGGACACGCGAATTACCGGCCGGTCAACGACGGCCGACTCGTGTACAGCGCGCAGGTTTCACGGGAGTCGGTGCGCGTGCGGCGGAGCATTCCCAGCCATGTCAGCCCAGGTCCCGACTATCTGAAGTTTCTCGAACGGCTGGCCGAGGAACCTGGAGAACATCATTTGCTTGACGCATCTCTCTCCTTCGACCCTGAAATGGTCTTCAGCATAGACTATAAGGCCGATGCGGACGGTTGGGCACACACGATGCAGGTGCATCCTGACGGTGGGGCTGACTACGTGCGGCACCGCCCCCAGCAGCTTCCCGTGGGCGTCCGCTGGATAAGCCGAACGCCGGACCAAGACGCGCTGGGCCTGGTCCTCCCCGCTACGGCCGGAGCCGAAGGCAAGGCCGCCGAGCGAGAACAGGGGAATGTGAGGGAGCTGGCCGGAGGCGCCAAGTGGCGCTGCGACTATCTGCTGGGAACACTCGACCCCGGTGAAGTTGGCGCAATGGAAGAGAAGATCAGCGAGATTGTCGGAAATGTTGGTGATTAAGGTCGGCGGCGGCAAGGAACTGGATATCGACGCCATCGTAGCCGATGTCGTCGCGCTGAGCCGGGAGGGCCAGGAACTGGTCCTGGTCCACGGCGGCGCGGAGACGACCAATGAGGTCGCCGAGGCGCTGGGCCATCCGCCACAGTTCGTAACCAGCGAAAGCGGGTTCGAAAGCCGGCGCACCGACCGCCGCACGCTGGAGATCTTCGAAATGGTTTACTGCGGCCAGCTCAACAAGATGTGGGTGGAAAAACTGCAGCTGGCGGGTGTGAACGCGATTGGCCTGAGCGGTCTGGACGGACGCATTTTCGAGGGCAGGCGCAAGGAAAGGTTGCGGGTGCGCGTGAACGGGAGACGGCTCGTCCTCAGGGACGATTGGACGGGAACGGTTGAGCGGGTAAACGTAGAACTGCTTCGGCTGCTGCTGGGGGCCGGATACCTGCCGGTGCTGACCGCGCCGGGCGCTTCCGACAAGGGAGAGGCTATCAACGTAGACGGCGACCGCGCGGCCGCGATGGTTGCCGCGGCGTTCGGCGCCAAGGCGCTCGTGATCCTTTCCGACGTGCCCGGTCTGCTGCGCAACTTTCCGGACGAATCGACGCTCATTCGCGAGATTCCCCGGGCGACCGCCGACGATTACATGCAGTTCGCTGCTGGGAGAATGAAGAAAAAGGTGATGGGGGCGGCGGAAGCCGTCTCTGCCGGAGTGCAACGGGTGATCTTTGCGGACGGACGCGTTGCTGAACCGATTCGAGCGGCACTCGGAGGAAACGGAACACAAATCGTCTAGACAGGTTGGTCGTCAAACATGGTCCTGAACGAAAAGACAATAGACGCAGAACATGCAGTACACGTTACGCAGTCATACGAATCGGGCGTAGTCCCTCGTCGCGGGGAGACGGTAATGGTTGCCGGCGAGGGTTGCTGGATGATCGACAGCGAAGGTCGGCGCTACCTGGACTTGACTTCGTCGCAGGGCGTGGCTATGCTCGGCTACAGTCATCCGGCGCTGACCGCGGCCTTGCAAGAGCAGGCCGGTCGGCTGCACGCTTGCCCGAACTTTTTCCACAACGACATGCGCGCGGAGTTTCTGGAAAATTTAATTGCGGTCACGCCGCCGCACATTTCCCACGCGTTCCTCGCCAACAGCGGCGCCGAGGCGATCGATACCGCAATCAAATTCGCGCGCCTTGCCACGGGCCGGACTGGGCTAGTGGCAGCCCGGAACAGCTTTCATGGCCGTACCGCCGGCGCGCTGTCCATTACCTGGAATCCGAGGTACCGCCGCAAGTTTGAGCCGCTTCTGACAGATGTAGATTTCATTCATTTCAACGATTCAGATGCCCTCGAAGCGGCTGTTACTGAGCGCACTGCGGCGGTCGTGCTCGAAGTCATCCAGGCTGAAGGCGGCGTTCACGACGGCGAGGCCGATTTCCTTTCAGTTGCCCAGCACATCTGCCGCGAACGTGGCGCGCTCCTGGTCATCGACGAAGTCCAGACCGGCTTTGGACGCACGGGGCGGTGGTTCGGCTTCGAACACTACAACCTGGAACCGGACATCATCGCACTGGCCAAAGGGCTCGGAGGAGGCTTCCCCATGGGCGCGGTCGTCTATACCGGCCAAGTGCAGGAAAGCCTTTTTGTTGGTGCGCACGGCAGCACGTTCGGTGGCAATCCGCTGGCTTGCGCGGCCGGTGTGGCCGCGCTGGGCGTATACCAGGATGGGCTGATCGAGCAGGCGCAGCGAGCCGGTTGCCGGCTGCAGGAGGCGTTGGAATGCGCGGTCGGTGGACGCAGGGTCGTGCGGGAAATCCGCGGACGTGGACTGCTCATCGGCATCGATCTGCGCACAAAGGCGGTGCCCTTTCTGAAGACGTTGATGGAAGAGCACAGCGTCCTGGCGCTGCCGGCCGGATCGACCGTGCTACGCCTTCTGCCCCCGCTGGTCATCAGCGATGACGAAATCGATCTGGCAGTAGAGGCCATTGCTGCTACCTTGACTGCATAGGTATGGCGAACCGACAATACACAAGCTGATCATGCCGGAGGGCAATATGAAGATTTTCGTGACAGGTGTTTTCGTAGAAGACCAAGCGAAGGCTTTGGCCTTCTATACCGATATTCTAGGCTTCGTCAAGAAGACAGACATCCCTTTGGGAGAATACAGGTGGCTCACGGTAGTCTCACCTGAGGACCAGGAAGGCACCGAGCTCCTCCTCGAACCAAATGCCAATCCCGCCTCACAGCAGTATCAGAAATCGATCTTCGAGCAGGGGATTCCCGCCGCGATGTTTGCAGTTACTGACATACAAGGAGAATATGAGCGGTTGCGCGGCTTGGGCGTTGAGTTCACGACTGAACCTACTGACTACGGCTCATACTCGCTCGCCATCTTTCAGGACACGTGCGGAAACCTGATCCAGATCACGCAGCAATAGCACGGAGCAGCAGGGCAAAGAATCGAGAATGGATGCCAGACACCTTACAGGCGGGTGAAGCAAGGCGATACTTGAGTTAGGAGTTTGCATTCGGGCTGGTCTGTCTCGCCCACTCGAAGTCAGACAAGTGCCTTGCGTAGAGCCACTTGGGGGAGTTCACAGATGGATGAGGGACGCATGACCAGCTTTCACAACCGTCTGCGTGGCCAATCAGCGAATTCAGGAGCAAGACCATGAGTGAAGCAATTCAGGACGGCGCGCAGTTTTCGAATGGCGCGGGAGCCGGCAGCGGCGAAATGGGAGAGGAAGACAAGCTGCATGAAGCGATCATAATCGGTAGCGGGCCCGCCGGTTGGACCGCGGGCCTGTACGCGGCGCGGGCGAACCTGGAGCCCCTCTTAATCACTGGCGACGACTACGGCGGTCAGGTCAGCATCACGTACGAAGTCGAAAACTATCCCGGCTTTCCCGAAGGCTTAAGCGGACCTGATCTGGTCGAAAAGTTCAAGGCGCAGGCCGAGCGGTTTGGCTGCACCGTCTCGTACGACCATGTCACGGAAATCGTCGTTGACGAGCATCCGTTCACCGTGCGTACCGCGCAAAGCAAGGAATACAAAACCAAGTCTCTGATTCTGTGCACTGGCGCCCGACCGCGTTTTCTGGAGGTCCCTGGAGAGCAGGAGTACACCGGCAAGGGCGTGAGCTATTGCGCGACCTGCGATGGTTTTTTCTTCCGCGGCAAAGACCTTGTTGTGGTCGGCGGCGGTGACAGCGCGCTTGAAGAAGGGCTGTTCCTGACCAAATTCGCGACCAACGTGCGCATCATCCACCGTCGCGACGAGCTGCGCGCCAGCAAGATTTTGCAGGACCGGGCATTTGCCCA
Source organism: Caldilineaceae bacterium (assembly GCA_034428395.1). Classification (GTDB taxonomy): domain Bacteria; phylum Chloroflexota; class Anaerolineae; order Caldilineales; family Caldilineaceae; genus Bin5. The sequence goes on along the minus strand of DAOUHX010000264.1, from coordinate 5,427 downwards.
TGACAAGATCGACTTCGTTTGGAACACGGTCGTCACGTCGATCAACGGCAATGAGAACGGAGTCGTCTCCGGCGTCACGACGCAGGACAAGCTCGATGGGACGCAGGGAGAGCTCGCCACGGACGGTGTTTTTGTCTACATCGGTCACATCCCCAACAACGACCTGTACCATGGTAAGCTCGACCTGGACGAGGACGGCCATCTAATCGTCGACCCAATGACGCGCACCAACATTCCCGGCGTGTTTGCCGCAGGCGAGATTGGCGACAAGGTTTTCAAGCAGGTTGCAACCAGTGTCGGACAGGGCTGCGCCGCGGCCATGCAGGCTGAAAAGTTCCTGGCCACTCTCGAGTCCGAGGGGCTGCCCGACTTGAAGAAGGACCCGCGGACCTGGCCAACTCCGGGCGTCCCCGAAAGAGCGGCCGACCTGATAGCCGCTGATTGAGAAGGGCTGCTCACTCTCCAAACCCCACCGGCATTGATTGAATCGGGGGCATTGCACGGATCTGTTCGAACTCGGAGGTTTCCGACATAGCACGAGAGAGCAGATCCGCAGTGCCGCCTCGAACAACCTCGCCGCCTGATCCCCATCCTTCCTCAGCGCTTGCTCGCAGCGCTTCTCTTCTCTCTTTGGGCGCGATTGCAAGCCGCTTTCTCGGCCTCGTGCGAGACATGGTTATCGCCGGCTACTTTGGCGCGTCTGGCCTTGTCAGCGCATTTGCCGTAGCCAGCAGCGTGCCGACGATGCTGTATGACTTTCTGGTCGGCGGCATGTTGAGCGCTGCCCTCGTTCCCGTACTCAGCGACTATGCCAGGCCAGGCCGCGGCGGTGTGGACGGACCGGACCTGGCCAGCGATACGCGGCCCCGGCCCAGCCCTGAACTGGTTCGATTGTTCGGAGCGCTGATCAGCCTGGCCGCGGTGACGCTGGCCGCAATCGTACTGATTCTGCTGCTCTTCGCGCCGCAAGTGGCAAGCGTCCTTGCGGGGGGATTTGACAGGTTTGACCCGGCGCTCCTGCCCCTGACGACCCGTTTGGTCAGATTGATTGCGCCCGTCGTCTGGTTCTTTTCGATGGCCGGGCTGCTGACCGCCGTACTCTACTCGCTCCAGCGCTTCAGCTTGCCGGCCATTGCTACGGCGGTTTATAACCTCGGAATCGTCGTGGCGGCGCCCTTGCTTGCCGGGCGCATCGGCATCGCCAGCCTGGCGGTGGGCGTGCTGGCCGGAAGTATCGTGCAGTTCGGGTTGATGGCGTGGGACGTCCGCCGTGCCGGACTGAAATTCAGCGTGCAATGGAGCCACCCGGCCCTGGGCCGCATCGTGCGCCTCTACCTGCCGATTGCGGCCGGGCTGATTGTTGCCCAGTTCCAGGTCGGGCTGGACAGGCGTCTGGCCAGCGGGACCGGCGTTGAAAGCATCGCCTGGATGCGCAACGCGACCACTCTCCAGCAACTCCCCCTGGGCATCGTCAGCGTCGCCATCGCGCTGGCGGCTCTTCCCCGTCTCAGTCAGCAGTTCGCCGGGGGCGACGAGGCCGGTTATCGGAAGACGCTCGGCGAAGGTATGCGGATGGTACTCGTTTTGATCGTCCCCGTGCTGGTGGGGCTGTGGCTGCTGGCGGAGCCGACCGTGCGACTCCTGTTTGAGCGCGGGGCGTTCACTGCGGTGGATACGGCCCAGGTGGTGAGGGCGCTGCGCGTTTACCTTTTCGGCGCACTGTTTGCCGCCATCGACTTCCCTCTGAACTACGCGTTTTATGCGCGCAACAACACACTTTTACCTGCTCTTGTTGGCGTCCTGAGCGTGCTCGTCTACGGGGTCGTTGCGCTGGCGCTGGTGGAAGGGATGGGATTTCTTGGCCTTGTGTGGGCGGACTCGGCCAAACAGGCCGCGCACGCACTCGTTATGCTTGCCCTTCTGGGCTGGAAAGTCGGTTCAATACGACGGCAAGGGCGTGCTGACCTGAGGGTAAGAAGCCAGGGCGGCTGGCTGAGACGTACACTCGGTCCAACCGGAATTACGCTCTTGGCGATCTCCGGCGCGGCCGCCGCGATGGCTACGGTCGTTGCCGCGTTGCTTTCTGTGCTTGACACGGGAGGTTCTCCTACGCTGGCGAGCGATCTGCTTCAACTTTGCCTTGCCGGTGGGGGTGGCGCGGTGGTTTACGCCGGATGGTTGTTCTTCGTTGGTCAACCGGAGGCGCGTCGTTTGTGGCAGATCGCCCTTCAATCAGCCGGCCGGTCGAACCGCGGTCCCAGCGATAGTGCCCAGGAGTGACCACAAGCCATATGGGGCACATCCCAAAATAGGTGTCGCCGACGGAGCTAACAAAATGCCGCGAGGAAGGCGACGTGCAGCCCAGGACCGGTCTCTATGAGGAAAATCATCTCCTCGACGGCGCGACTGGCCGACGCACTGAGCTCTATTTCGGTGGGTGGATTAAGGCGGGCTGCCTGGTACGCCATCGCGCTCATATTGAGTTTGATCCTCACGGGTGGCGGCGCTCCGACTTCGCTTCAGGCGCGGGCACGCGCGATCAAGACTGCGACATCTCTGCCGGACTTCAACTTCGTTGCGTGGGAGGTGGGCGCCTTGGGTCAAATGTTCAGCGCGGGAGGGGGCACTGGGCTGGACCGACAGACAGCAGCCGAGCAGGTTGAACTGGTGCGCTCCTACCTGCAGCGTAGGGAGCAGATTGAGATACTGGAAGATGAGCTCAGCCAAATCGTCGCGCAGGCTTCCCAAAATAGCACGGCTGCCCAAGCCGAACCGCGTCGCGAACTGGCGGCGCTGCACAGCCAGCAGGAGGCCGAACGCCCCCTTGTTGAGGCGATCTTGGAACGTCAAGTGCGCGCGGAACTGATTGAAGCAGGTCTTGATCTGCGAGGAATCGTTTGGCCTCCGGTTAGTTTCACCTTCATCGAGCCGCCGCTGAAGCTCACAGTCAGTCCCCGGGAACGGATTGCCACAATCCACTCGCTCGTCTTGCAGACTGAATTCGATCCTGTGACGCTGGCGGAACGAGAACAGGCCATCGAAGAAAGCACAAACCTCAGTGCCCACATCTCCAGAATAGGAGGAATGGCGGTCTACCCCGCGATTGTTGTAGAGCAGTCCTCTCTCGCGTGGGTGCTCAGCACAATTGCCCACGAGTGGACGCACCACTATCTCTTCCTTTTTCCGCTGGGCCTGCGTTATGCCACCAGCGACGAGTTGACCACGATTAACGAAACGGTCTCGGATATCATAGGCGACGAAATAGGCGAACGGCTGGCCCGTCGCTACTATCCCGAAGCGCTTCCCCAACCTCGGCCTGCGCGCGGTTCGGCCGCTGAAGAGGAATGCGCATGCAACACATTTGAACTCTGGGCCAACGAGCTCGAAGCCGATCAGCAGGCCTGGGAGCGTCCCGGCCGCCCTTCTCGATTCGACTTCCGGACGGAGATGAGAGAAACTCGGCTGCACGTTGATGCTCTGCTGGAGGCCGGTCTTGTCGAGACCGCGGAGGCCTATATGGAGGCGCGGCGGCGTTACTTCGTGGTGAAAGGATATCCGCTGCGCGTACTAAACCAGGCATATTTCGCCTTCAACGGAAACTACGCGACGGGCGCCGCCTCTTCCAGCCCGATTGGCCCGCAGCTGCAGCGCCTGCGGGCGGAAAGCGATGACTTGGCTCATTTTCTGACCACGGTTCGCTGGTTTACCAGCGTCGGGGACCTTGAGGAGGCGCTCAGGCCGCCCGAAAAGTGACGCTTGACTTGAATGCCTCTGCTGGATTACCCTAGCAAACGAGCGTGCGGGACCGTGCGTGCTTCCAAATGGAAACCTCACAAAACTCAAGGGAGGAAGACAATGTCCAGGCGTTTCAGTCGGCGTGATTTTCTGAAGCTGGGGATGGTGACGTTGGGATCGGGAATGGTCATTCCCGGGCTGAGTGCGTGCGTTCCTGCGGCGGCGCCGGCACCGGAGCAGGAGGCCGAAGCCGAAGCAGCCCCGATGGCCGAGGAGAAGGTTGCGGTATTCGTCCAGGGCAAGGGCAACAACTATGGTTCCGCCCCGAAGACCCTATGGACCGGTTTCCGGTTCTGGACGAATAGCGGCCAGCCCAGTCGCATCATGTGGGAGCCGATCGTTGATCTGGACGAAAATCTCCAGCCGGTTCCTGGTTTGGCCGAGTCGTGGGAGTTCGTAGACACGCAGACGATCCAGTTTAACCTGCGACCTGGGTTGCAGTGGAGCGATGGCACGCCGCTGACCTCCCAGGACGTCGTCTACAGCATGAACATGACGTTCCACGCGGACTCCCGTGACCTCACGGCGGGCGAGTTGTCGCTGATTAAGGGCAGCGCCGAGATGATGGCGGGCGAAACCGACGAATTGGCCGGGGTCCGGGCGGTTGACGACAGCACCTTCATAGTCGAGACCTCCAAGCCGGACACGACCCTGGTGTTGTCGATGGCGCACCGCTGGTGGGCGCCGATTCCGCAACACATATACGGTGGCATCGCCCCTGCGGACCTGGAGCAGTCTCCTGAAATGCTGGAACCCAAAGTCGGATCGGGGCCGTACATTATGGAACGGCAGGAGATCGACAAGTGGTTCGAATTCGTTCCCAACGACAGCTATTGGCGGGGCAGGGCGCCGCTTGACAAGATTATCTATGTCTACGGTGACATCGGCGATTTGGTGGCGCTCGGCACACAAGAACGCTTCCATCATTCGTGGGTGCGTGACGGTGAAGTGGCGTCGGCGATCGAGGCGATGCCAAATTACACGGCCATCTGGAAGGAGTACATTCAGGGCTATCGCATGCAGTTTAACCTCACGAAGCCGAAGTACCAGGACCCCCTCTTCCGCAAGGCGGTATGCTACGCCATCGACCGCGAGACGCTCTGCAACGACATTTACAAGGGCTTTGCCACGCCGCTCTACACCGACTTCTTCGAGGATCTGCTCGACCCGTCGGCTGAAGTATACCGTTTTGATATGGACCATGCCCGCTCGCTCCTGGCGCAGTCCAGCTGGGACCCCGATGATACGGTGAAGTTCCTGCGCACGACGCCCAGCGGCGCGCCGAACCCGACCGCGGAAGCGGAGATGCTGGCCTACCAGGAGTGGTTCACCGACCTGGGTGTCAACTTCGAGTTTGACACGAAGCCAGACGGCGCCTCGTACACGGCAGCTATCAACGAAATGGAGTTCGACCTGTTCGAGAATCCGCACCGACCATACCACATCTACGGGCCGCTGGAGATGCAGAACTATCTCTATTCGGCGGAAGGGGTCGGCTTCATCGGCTACAACAACCCTGACGTGGATGCCCTGATCGAAGAGGCGTTCATCACGTATGGTACCAATTACGAGAGATACGTGGAGATCGGGCGTGAGATGTCGATCATTGTGCAGGACGAGGCGGTCTATGTG
>DAOUHX010000263.1:0-19660 GCA_034428395.1 Caldilineaceae bacterium | reverse complement strand
CCGATCAACGGAATGACCGACCGGGAGTGGAAACTATGATTCGAATCGGCATGATAGGGGCCGACAGCACCCATACCGAAGCATGGTCGCGGCTGGTTAACCTGCCGGACGGCCCGCTCTACGGCCAGGCGCAGGTCGTCAAACTGTGGGGCGAAGACGGCGACCAGGCCCGCGCCAAGGCAAACGACTGCCGCATTCCCGCGGTCGTCGACACGCCCTCAGAGGCCCTCGAAGAAGTGGACCTTGCCATGATCGTCAACCGCTACGGCGACGATCATCCCCCCTACGCGCGGCTGGCAATCGAAGCCGGCCTCCCAACCTTCGTCGACAAGCCCTTCGCCAACGCGATGGAAGACGTCCACCAGCTGGTCAGCCTGGCCCAACAACGCAACGCACCGCTGACCTCGTGCTCTGCACTTCGCTATGCCGGCGAGGTCTTGGAGTTGCAGGAGAAGATGGCCGCGTTCGGCCCGCTGAACTGCGCCATCGTCAGCGGCGCAGCCGCCGGCGACTTCCCCGACCCGCGCGCCAAGCACCCCTTCTTCTACGGCATCCACGCAACCGAGCTGCTCCACACACTGCTCGGCGGCGGCGCACAGGCCGTCACCACGAGGCGCACCGAGCGCTGCGATATCGCGCTGGTCGACTACGGCGACGGCCGGCAGGGGGTCGTCAATCTGCTCCACAAAACGCCCGGCTTCTACCATGCCGCCGTTTTCGGCGCCGAAGGTAGGGGCGAAGCCGACGTCGTCGACGCGACCCGTTTCTACGCCGGCACGCTCGCCCGCGTCATACAGATGGCCGCCAGCGGGGAGCCGCCGTTCCCCGTCGCCTGGGCGGTCGAAGTAATGGCGATCATGGCCGCGCTCGTGCGCTCCGCCGAAGAAGGCGGCCGCACCGTGTCGCTCGACGAGTTAATGCCGTAACCGCTTCGTCGGCGCTTACTCGGACGCATTGCAATTGCCGGACTTTGCCAACCTGCCACGACCGATTGAGGTTTCTCGATGACAGATTCACCGTTGAACGTTGCACTCGTAGGCCCGGGCCGCATGGGGCGCATCTACGCCCGGCTGGCCAGCGAACTGAGCGAGACGCGCCTGGTCTCCGTCTGCGGCCGCAGCGAAGCTTCCACAACCGAAGTTGCCGGCCAGTACGGCGTTCCGGGCTACTCGCAGGGCCGCCACGAAGAGATGCTGGAAAACCACCCCGAAATAGAAGCAGTCGTAATCTGCCCTTCCGAGTGGATGCACACCGCGCCGGTTCTGGCCTCGCTTGAAGCCGGCAAGCATGTCCTTGTCGAAAAGCCCATGGACGTCTCCCTCGCCGGCGCGCAGGCGATGGTCGACACGGCCGACCGCGTCGGTACACTGCTCATGGTCTGCCACAGCCTCCGCTTCGACATTCCCTACGCAAACATGCGCGCCGCGGTTGCCGCCGGCGAAATCGGCGAGGTGATGCACCTCTACTCAAGGCGCAACACCATCCAGTTCGCCGCCGAACGCGTGCTTGGCAAGATTTCGCTCGCCTACTGGCTCACACCCCACGACATCGACATGATGCTGTGGACCGTCGGCAGACCCATCACTGAGGTGAAAGCCTACTCGCGCGACCGCGCCAAGGGCCGCCACGACTTCATCATCGCCGTATACACCTTCGACAACGGCGTGATCGGCGTCCATGAGACCTCCTGGAGCACGCCCGCCTTCAGCGGCCGCCCCCAGGGGGAGCATTTCAGCATCCACGGCACGCGCGGCGCGGTTGAGGTGCTGGGCCATGAGAACGCCGTCGCAATCTACCGCGCCGACGGCGAACCTGACTATCCCGACCCCGGCTACTCACCTGTCCTGCATGGCCGCCAAGAAGGATTCTTCCGCTCCCTTTTCAGCCACTTCGTCGGAGTCGTGCAGGGAAAGTGGGAGCCGGTTGTTACCAGCAGGGATGGCCTGGCCGCTATCCGCGTCGCCGACGCGCTCGAACGCGCCCTCGAGAGCGGCAATACCGAAACAGTGAACTACGAAAACGTGTAACCTCTTTCAGTCCAGTGACCTGAGCAGGAGCCCATGACAATATTCTGGGGTATCCTTGGAGCGGGCAGGATCGCCGAGAGCCAGATGGCGCCGGCCATCGCCGCCGCGCCCGGCCACCAGTTGATCGCCGTGACCCGTCGCGATCTGGCCGCCGCACAGCAGTTCGCCGACAAACACGGCGCCCAGCGCGCCTACGACAACGACGAAACGCTCCTCGCCGACCCGCAGGTCAACGCCGTCTACGTCGCCACGCCGCCCCACCTGCACGTTCGCCAGACAATTCAGGCCGCGCAGGCCGGGAAGCACATCCTATGCGAGAAGCCTCTGGCGCTCGACACCGGCGAGGCCCGTACCATGATCGAGGCCGCCCGCGCCAATCGCGTTACTCTGATGGTCTGTTACTACCAGCGTTTCAACACTCGCCATCAACGCATCAAGGCCCTCGTCGAAGAAGGCGCGATCGGGCAGTTTACCGCGGCCCGCATCAGCTTCAGCGAACGCTTCCCACCTCAACCGGGCGTCTGGCACCACGACCCCGCCATCAGCGGCGGCGGTCCGCTCATGGACCTCGGCGTCCACTGCATCGACCTGCTGCGCTACCTCTGCGGCCCAGTCCAATCGGTCGCAGCGTTGGTCGACACCCTGGTCGACGACTCCCCGGTCGCGGACACATCCACCCTGCTCCTGCAGCTGACCGGCGGCGCACAGGCCGTCGTCACCAGCCACTGGACGACCGCAAACCACGACCCGGAACATTTCAACCGGGTCGAGATCTACGGTACCGAGGGCACGATCGTCGCCGCTCCGATCCAGGCCAAGGACTCAGCCGGAACGCTGCAGCTGATTACAGCGGATGGAATCCAGGATCTTTCAGTCAAACCCGGCGCGCCTCGACCCCACGTGGCGCTCTTGGGAGCCTTCGCCGCTACCGTCGTCGGCGACAGCCCCAACCCCATTCCCGGAGACGAAGGCCTGGCTGGACTTGCGGTAGTGGAAGCCGCCCGCGAATCGGCGCGCAGCGGACAACGCATCGAACTGCTCAGCCCGCCGGCGGAAGACGGCCGCAATTACTTGGGCCGAGATCGAATCTAATCCGCGCCCAACTGGGCGCAACTGAACGGAAGAGGATGACAACGTGCGCGGCGTATTCTTTTGGGAGGAGGGCGGCCTGGTGCTGGACAAGGCCAACCCTTACGGCGGCCTGCTGGCACAGGCAATTCGCAGATTCGGCGTCGAGCTTGAGCCCGGCTATCCCGACACGATCTCCCACGAGTGGGTCCATCAGAACAAGGGACGCATCGACGTCCTCCACCTTAACTGGCCCCACTATATGTACGACAGAACCGAGGTCGGGGACCATGTCGCCCGCTGCGCCGAGGTGATCGACTGCCTCGCACTGGCCCGCACCCTTGGCTACAAGATCGTGTGGACCGTGCACAACCTCTATCCCCACGAGAGCAGCAACCGCGACCTCGATCACCTCGCCCGCATCGCCCTCACCAGCCTCGCCGACGGCCTGATCGTCCACTGCGAAAAGGCGCGCGAACTCGTCCGCACCCATTTCCACCGCACCGAAAACGTCTTCGTCATCCCCCACGGCAACTTCATCGAGCCCTATCCCAACACCGTCAGCAAGACGGAGGCGCGCCGCAAACTGGGGCTCGCGGAAGACCACTTCGTCTACTTCAACTTCGGCAACGTGCGCCGCTACAAGGGCATCGAGCGGCTGGTGGATGTGTTCGCCTCGCTGCCGGGCGACCATCTCCGCCTACTGCTTGGCGCCAAGTACTACACGAAATACGGCCAGGAGGTCGCAGCGTCGGTATCGAAGGCCGACAAACGGGTTATCTTGCGCACTTCCCGCTTCTTCCCTAATGAAGATCTACAGCTGCTCTTTAACGCCGCCGACGTCGGCGTCTTCCCCTTCTCCCAGGTTCTGACATCCGGCTCAGTAATCACTGCGCTCTCCTTCGGCATTCCCGCAATCGTCCCAGAAACCGGCTGCGTGCCCGAAGCAGTGCTCCCCGACGCCGGTCTCATCTATGACCCGGAAGACGCCGGCGGGCTGCGTCGCGCCATGCTGGAGGCCCAGGAGAGAGACATCCCCGCCTGGAAGCGGGCCGCCCGCGCCCGCGCTCACGAGCTGGACTGGGCGCAAATTGCCGAGCGCACCCGGCATGTCTACGAATATCCAGAGCGGAAACGGGAAAACGCCTGATGGCTGATATCAGATTGGACCGGAATCGAGCATGAATCAACAAGACCTCCACATCGAAGTCAGCGGCCTGTGGAAGGTGTTCGGCAACAGGCCCGAACGCGCCCTCGAGCCTGAACATGCCGACAAGAGCCGCGACCAGATCCAGGACCAGCTCGACCTGGTCATCGGGCTGCGCAACCTCTCCTTCACCGTCACCAGGGGACGCACATTTGTCGTCATGGGCCTGTCCGGCAGCGGAAAATCGACCCTGGCCCGCTGCCTCATCAGGCTGATCGAAGCCACAAAGGGCCAGATCCTCTTCGACGGGGAAGATATCGTCGAATACCCGCCCGAGGCCCTGCGCCAGTTCCGCCGTGACAAGATCGCCATGGTCTTCCAAAACTACGCCCTCCTCCCGCACCGCCGCGTCATCGATAACGTCGCCTACGGGCTCGAAGTGCAGGGCATGGACCGCGACAGCCGCTATAGGTTGGCCTCCGAGGCGATCGATACCGTCGGGCTCAGGGGCTGGGAATACTACTATCCCAGCGAGATGAGCGGCGGCATGCAGCAGCGCGTCGGCCTCGCCCGCGCCCTCGCCGTCGACCCCGAAGTGCTGATCATGGACGAGCCATTCAGCGGGCTCGACCCCCTCATCCGCCGCGAGATGCAGGACGAGCTTCTTACCCTGCAGGCCGATCTGCAGAAGACGATCATCTTCATCACCCATGACCTCGACGAAGCCCTCAAACTGGGCGACCGCATCGCCATCATGCGCGACGGCATCATCGTCCAGGAGGGCACGCCCGAGGAGATAGTAACCCAGCCGGCCAACGACTACGTCGCCGAGTTCGTCCAGGATGTGTCGCCCGCCAAGGTTATCCGCGCCGGCTCGATCATGCAGGAGCCCGACTTCATTGTGCACGAAGGGCAGGAGGCTCGTGCCGCCCTGAATGTAATGAAGGACACGAATGCCGAAACCGCCTTCGTCGTCGGCGACGACCGCGTCCTCAAGGGCATCCTCACCCAGGACCAAGTTGCCGAATTGGCGAAGCAAGGCGGCAAGACGCTGGAAGGGGCGCACGGCTACGCCCTCGCCACCACGGGCCCCGAAACCTTCATCGAAATGATCATCCCCCTCGCGGCTAAGACCGAACGCTATATCGCGGTCCTCGACGACGAAGGCCGCCTGCTCGGCGAAATAGGCCGCCGCGCCCTGCTGGCCGGCATGGCCGAGGGCGGGGAAGAAGCCCGCTGACACCGGTCGCGACATTTTGGAGCAGACGCTGAGGAGGTCCCAAATGACCCAGTTCGACAGTGCGCCGATCGGTACGGAGCCGGCCGCCCAGCCCGTCGGAATGGATGCCGCGCTGAAGATAGAGGGAGACGCGCTTCCTCTCTCACAACGCGGGCACGGCAGGAGAGAGGAGCCGCCCGACCTCACCGAAATGCCGAGCAGAAAGACCGCGTTGCCGGCCAAATTCTGGCTCGCCTGCTGGGGGCTGGTCATCGTCGTCTTGATCGCCTCATTCGGCATCTTTGGCCCCGAGATGGCCTTCCCCACCACGGTTTCCCGCACCGAGGTCGAGACCGAAAACGGGGGCACGCTCGTCCTCGAAAAAACCGTGCGCGAACTGATCGGCGGCGCTATCGACGACGCCGTCGACTGGGTCACGCGCGAGGCCGCCTGGCTGTTCGACGGCCTCAGCAGCGCCGTCGCCTATTCGCTTGTCGCAATCGAGGATGTGCTCAAATGGGTCCCGTGGCCAACCGTCGTCGTCGCCCTTTCGCTCTTCGCCTTCGCCGTCGGACGCTGGCGACTGCTGGCCTTCACCCTCTTCTCACTGCTCTTCGTCGGCTTCATGGACCTCTGGGAAAACACGATCGACACCATCGCCCTCATGGTCGTCGCCGTCGTCATCGCCGTGACCGTCGGCCTTCCCCTCGGCGTGCTGGCCTCGCGCAACCGCGTCGCCGACAACCTCATGCGCCCGATCCTCGACGGCATGCAGACAATGCCCAGTTTCGTCTATCTCCTGCCCGGCATCCTCTTCTTCGGGCTGGGAAAACCGGCCGGCATCTTCGCCACCATCATCTACGCCGTGCCCCCCGTTATTCGCCTGACCAACCTCGGCATTCGCCAGGTCTCCGCCGAGGCGGTCGAGGCCGCCCACGCCTTCGGCACAACCCCCTTTCAGCTCCTCACAAAGGTCCAGATCCCAATGGCGCTGCCCACGATCATGGCCGGCATCAACCAGACCACGATGATGGCGCTGGCCATGGTGACGATCGCCAGCATGGTCGCGGCCGGCGGCCTAGGCGATAACGTCCTGCGCGCCCTGCAAAAGAACCAGCCCGGCAACGGCGCCATCGCCGGGCTCGCCATCGTCTTCCTCGCCATCATCATCGACCGGCTCACCCAATCGGTCGCCCAGGAACAACAGGACAGACGCAGCGCCGGCTGAGCAAACCGCCCTGCCAGGCCGGCAAGCTGACCGCTTCCCTACATCGCCCCAATATCTTCACCTCACCCCCGCCCTGCCACGCACAAAAAATGGCGCCCACCGCATTTCCCAGCCACAAGCCACCGTCCACTGGCAACCGGCCACTGGCAACCGTCCCACTAGCCTCTGACCACTAAAAACTAAAAACCAAAAACTGACCACCGGCCACCGGCCACTGCCGTATGGACGGTCGGGACGTTCCGGCCCTCCCTAGTGCAGGGGGACTCCCCCCCAACGCCCACCTGACACCTCTACACCGGCCAGTTGAGGACTCTAGCGTAGCCTAGCGCAATCAGCCGCCCTTCGCGCCCCCCAATAAGTAGTCGCCTCTCGGCCATCCTGGGCGCCGGCGTTGTGCCGGCCCTTTGCGTTTCCAATGACCGGCGAACAGTTTCTGCCAATGCCGGGACGATTTTCCCCCCAGACGTTTCCCGCCCCAAAAAAGAGGGCTGAACCCTTCGGAATTTGCCCATGCCGCGCTTTTACTGGATTTCTGGTATAATGTGCGATGTGTCGGATTCGCTATTGTCACTGACGAACGGCGAATCCCCCCGTTTTCTCCGGGCATCACCCGCGAGCCGCGAGTTTGCCCTCAAACTTGAGTCCGGACGACCACCCCGCCCAAAAGGAGCCGAAATGTCTACCCATTACAGATTGCTAATCCTGCTTCTCGTCATCGTCGTCGCCGCTGCCTGCGGCCAGCCCGGAACTACAGGGCAAACCGGTCAGACCGAGCAGACAGAACAGACCGCCTCCGAAGACACGGTCGAACCCGCCCCCGCCATCGAGACCGTCATCTTCAGCGATCTGAACTGGACCAGCGCGCAGGTTCAGAACCGGATCGCCCAATACATCGTTGAAAAGGGTTATGGCTACGCCACCGATGTCGTCTTCGGATCAACCCTGCCCCTCTTCCAAGGCCTGCGCAACGGCGACACCCACGTCACGCTGGAGATCTGGCTGCCAAACCAGGATGAAGCCTGGTACGAAGCGCTGGCCAATGACGAGGTGGTTGAAGTCGGCGCCAGCCTGGTCAAGGACTGGCAGTCCTTCTTCGTCATACCGGCCTACCTGCAGGAAGAGTATCCCGATCTCGACAGTGTCGAGGACCTGAAGGATGACAAGTTTAAGGAAATCTTTGCCTCCGCAGAGACGGGCGGCAAGGCGCGAATCGTCTCCTGCGTGATCGGCTGGGCCTGTGAAGAGGTCAACGCCGCCCAAGTCATCGGCTACGAGCTCGAGGACCACGTGCATGTCGTCAATCCGGGCGACGGCGCCGCGCTCAACGCCGACCTCTACGGTGCTTATGAAAAAGGCGAACCCTGGATCGGCTACCAGTGGGGCACCAACGATCCTGCCCTCATCCTCGACCTCGTCCGTCTTGAAGAGCCGGCCTACAGCGACGAATGCTGGGCCGCGGACAAGGCCTGCGCCTACGAGGACGCTGACGTCCTGATCGCCGTCCATCCCGATATGATCGACGGCGCGCCCGACGTTGTCGATGTCTTACGGGCATGGAACTTCAACATCGAAGTCTACAAGGAAGTCGCCCGCTGGATGGACCAGAACAGCGACGCCTCCGCCAATGACGCCGCGCTCTGGTGGCTCAACAGCAAGGCCGACATCTGGAGCGGCTGGGTCACCGACGACGCCGCCGCAGCCATCGAGACTGCCCTCGCCGCCAACGACATCCCCGACGGCTGGCCCACGGAATAGCCCGGGCCTGCCCCTTCCCCCCTTTCAGGCCGGGGCACGCCTCGCAGCCGGCCAGCGTGGCGGCAAACCGCCGGGCAGCCGGCCCAAACTAACTCTTGTCACTAACAGGCGTCAGGACATTCCCTGGCGCCTGTACCTTTTTCGGGACGCCAACAACTGGCGCCCTTGCAGTTTCTGCCGCGGCGAGTAGGCGTTCACAGGCAGCGACCTCCTCTGCGGCATCCGCTGGCAACTGGCAGTGTGGGAGCCGCGCCAGCCAATCTCATGCCCCTAGGGGCGCCCCTTGTGGGCGCCCTCCTTTTCCCCCGTCTCCCCTCTCCCCACACACCACGACCCCGCGGCCCCCACCAATTTCCGGTCCACCGAGCAAAACCCGCGCAAACGTGCTATTCTATATCCATGACCCAGAATACAGCGCCCCTCCAAAACGCCCGGCCCCCGGTCCATCCCGGCCGGCAAGACAAAATATTCCGCTCCCCTCTCCCAAGACCGGTGCAGCCGCGCACAGCCCTGTCCCACGGCCCGAAAGTAGCGACGCAGACGGCAAAAGACGACTTTTGTCGCCTCGCCGACGACATTGGTCGCCAAAAGTCGACCGGGGACGCCGGCGGCGACGTCCTGTCACGAGCGGCCGCCCAAATGTCCTGTCACGAGAGAAAAAAAAGTTGCCCGGAAAAGTCGACATTGGACGACATTGGTCGACAAATGTCGACTTCTGATACCCTTTCGATACCCTTTCCGGCGACATCGCCCCCCGCAGCGCACCAGGCCGCCGTCCGACACACCGAGCACAACCTGGCTGCGCCAGCGCCTAAAATTGTGGAACCGCCACCGCGGGGCCGCCCGATTGTTGTTCGCCCAATCTGCGCTATAATTGCCAGTGACGCATCTTGAACAGATCATCCTGAAACCGAGCCCACCCACCCAGAAGGAGATTTGCAAGGCCATGCGCGAGAACCGAGCCAAACACAAGCTGGAACGGGGCGAGACCGTCGTCTGCCTGTCCGGAAACAACTCCACCGACATGATCGACCAGCTGGGTCCCCTCGACTTCGACGCCATCTGGATCGAAGGCGAACACGGCCCCGTCGATTTCGCCGACATCCCCGACCTGACGCGGGCCTGCGACCTCTGGGGCATGACCTCCATCGTGCGCGTCAACCAGAACAACCCCGGCATCATCTACCGCACCTTCGACGTCGGCGCCCAGGGCATCGTCGTCCCCCACGTCAACACTGCCGACGAGGCCAAGGCGGTTGTCGACGCCGCCAAATTCCACCCGCTCGGCAATCGCGGCATGTACACGAGCCGCCAGGGCTACGGCGTCGCCGACTACTTCCAGCGCGCCAACGATGAAACGCTCGTAATCGTACTGATCGAAGACATTATCGCCGTCAACAATCTCGCCGAGATCCTCACCGTCGACAACATCGACGTCTTCTTCGTCGCGCCCAGCGACCTCGCGCAGACGATGGGCCATCTCGGCGGCACCGACAATCCCGAAGTCGCCGCAACGGTCGACGGCGCCCTGCAACAGATCGTTGCCGCCGGCCGCAACGCCGGCGCACTCGCTAACGACGCCAACATCGAGCACTACATCAGCCTCGGCGCCCGCTTCTTCCTCACCGGCTGGGCAGCCTGGGTTACCGCCGGCGGACAAGCGTTCAAGGCGCGCGTGGACGCGGCCGCGTCGGCATGAGACGGCCTCTGCCATGAACGATCAAGTTTCTGCAGCCTTTCAGTTCTCAGGGAAAGGAAGGTGAGAGAAGCGAACTGATTCTACACTCTTGCTGTGCGGATTGGGTCGCTTGGAAGAGGCAATTGAGTTGTGAGCTATCCGCCGCTGACGGCAGGAGATACAAACGCCGCCATGAGTTCGCGCCGAATCGCCACTCCGTTCGCGTCGCGTTTGAGGAGGCCCATTCCTACCAGCGCATTGACGTCTCGCCGAATGGTCCTGTCAGTCTTTCCTGCATAGCCTTCCGCAATCCTGGGTGTAATGTGGCGGAGCTCTGCAATAGGAATTGGTTTCGTTGATTCCGTAAGATCGATGACGAGTCGGCGTCTGCGGATCTGAGTTGGACTATCCTTGTCCCGAAACTGATTGTGGACATGGTTGATCCAGTGCACGTAGAACTGTTGATTCTTGATCATCTGAATCTGTTCATCTAGCCCATCGATTAGGCCCTGCAACGCGTACGTGACGAACGGGATGACCTCGCCGCCGGAACTGCTTGCCATGTCGAGTTGCCTGTAGTACTCAGTCCTGGTCTGGTTGTAATGGTTGCTCAACAGATGCGCCGCCGCCATCGGTATGCCGCAGGAGAGCAGAAACTGACACTCCATCAGCCGCGCCGTACGTCCATTGCCGTCTCCGAACGGATGGATCCAAGCCATGTACAGGTGCGCAATGATCGCCTTAAGTATGCCTGACGCAATGTCGAGTTCCTTATCCGGAAGAAAGCTATCGCCATTGAGCCAGTTACAGAGCTTTTCAAGCAGATATTCGCAATCCTGTGGCGGAGCCCCGCGATACCTCCCAACGCCAACTTCGTGTAATCTGATGTGACCGGGATGTACATCTCTCTTCGGCGGCAGACCATGTAAGATTTGAGTGTTCAGCTCTCTGATCCAGTCAAGAGTCAATTTGGTCAGATTTCCCGCAAAAACCCTGTCTGCAACCATATTGCAGGCATTGACGATGTTCTCGATCTCTTGGCCTAGATATTCTTTGGATGGAGGTAGATCCGATTCCCCCTGGACTATTTTCAATGCTTCTTCTTCTGACAGAGTGTTTCCTTCAATCGCAGTCGTCGCCAGCGCCCCCTTGGCCAGGAAGACTTGGTGCAGGTAATTTGCAACTTCAGGCAGCAACGGGACGCCGACTATCTGCTCGCACTTGGCTTGCGCTTCTCCCAACTGAAGCCATAATCTATAATCTGCGTGGCGCAGGTCCAGTTCAAATCTTATCCAGGGGTGTGTTTCTTCGTATGTCGCGATCTTGGCCATTCCGTCTTGTCCAACTCCTGATCGACACTTTGTCCCGCAGGGAATTGAAACAACTTCCCTCGCAGACCGAAAAGGTAGGTTGACTTGGCACAGATTCTAAAGCGTACAGGTAGGATTATCAAGTGACCGCAATCCCATTTCCTCAAGTCTCAAGCTGCGAAATGAGAGGATTCTGCACGATCGATTCCTTGGAGGGCAGGCACGTGTTTCCCTTGCCCCGTCCTGGCCAGGCCGCCCCATGACCACACTCATCACCGAGAGCCAATGGTCCCATATCCGGCAGAAAGCCGCGCTGCCCCAGTTCGCCCCTGCCCTGCAACTGCTGCGCGATGAAGTAGCCGACTTCCTGGCACGCCCAGTTGACGTGCCGCAGCTGCCGGGCGGCTACTATCACGACTACTTCTGCCCGCAGCACGCCGTCCAGCTCGTCTTCGAGCCCGACTCGCCCCGCCTCCACCGCTGCCCGGTCGACGGCGCCGCCTACTCCGGCGAACCCTTCGACTCGGCCTGGCGCTGGTCGGTCAACAACCGGCTCGCCGAGTCCGCCCTGCGTCTTGCCGTCCTCTGGAAACTGGAGGACGAAGTGGGCCATCGACAGCGCGTGCAGGAGATTCTGCTGGACTACGCCGCCAACTACGCCAGCTACATGACCTCAGCCGGCAGGCCCGCCAACCATGGCATCGCTCAATTCAGTACTCTGGATGAGGCCGTCTGGGTGATTCCACTGGCGTGGTCATTCGACATAGTCCGGCCAACGCTTTCGCAATCGCAGCAGGACGAAATCGTCGACAAGCTCCTCCTCCCCGCGGCCGCCTTTCTCACCAGGCGCCACTTCGGCGGTATCCACAACTTCGCCTGCTGGCACAACGCCGCCATCGGCACCGTAGGCGCGGTCACCGGCAACGAGGAGCTGCTCGCCTTCGCCATCGACGGGCCCCATGGCTTCCACGCCCAGTCCCGCGAGGGCATCCTCGCCGACGGCCTCTGGTTCGAAGGCTCCTTCAGCTACCACTTCTACACCGTCGCTGCTCTCCTTTCGCTGGCGAAAGCGACGGCTAATCTGCCGCGCTGGGACCTGCGCCGCGAGCGCGCGCTCTCCGCTGTGCTGCGCGCGCCCGTGCTGTGCGCCTACCCGGACGGCAGCCTGCCAGCCACCAACGACTGCTGGTACTTCACAAGCCTGAACGACGACTGCTGCCACGGCGTTCCCAAGGCGCCCGCCTTCTACGAAATCGGTTACGCCTGGTCCGCCGACCCGCTCTTCGGCCAGGTGCTGGACCGAGCCTACCGCCGCGGCCCGCGCGAAAGCCTCGACGCGCTCCTCTTCGGCGCGTCCAGCCTCAAGGAGGACAGATCGCCGGAGCCCACCAGCGTCAACATGGAGGGCTCGGGCTACGCCATTCTGCGATCGCAACCGGAGTCGCAGGAGCACGCCTCCCCAAGCTCTGAGCAATATGCCCTCCTCAAGTACGGAGCCCACGGCGGCGGCCACGGCCACCCGGATAAACTCTCGCTGAACCTATACGCACAGGGCAGCCGCCAGGCGCCGGACCTGGGCACGCCCGGTTACGGAATCGACCTCTTCCAAGGCTGGTACCGCCAGACAATCAGCCACAATACAGTCCTGCTCGACGGCCTCTCACAGCCGCCTGTCACGGGCGTGTGCACTGAGTTTAGCCCAGACGGCCCTTTCCAGGTCGCGGACGCGACCGTCGCCTGGGGCGCCAACCCTGCCCCCAGTCGCGACATCCCCCTCGACAACGTCCGCAGGGATGCCCTGGACGCCTACGCCCACGTGACAATGCGTAGAGTCGTGCTGGCGCGCGCCGACTACCTCGTTGATATCTTCCTGGTCGTCGCCGGTGAAGAGCGCCGCGTCGACTGGATCTATCGCAACGCCGGCGACCTGCATGCAGTTGCCGAAAGCCGTCCGGCCCTGCCTTCGGCGCTCGAGGGCGAAGGCTATGAATACATCACCGACCTACGCAGCTTCACACTCGACGGCGATTCCAGGCTCACCTGGCGATCGGAGGGTTCGAGCATGAGGCTCTTCTCAGCCGAACCGTCCGGCGCGACCCTGTACGCCGGCCGCGCGCCGGGCAATCCCGCCGAAGAACGGCACGGGCTGCTCATTCGCCGCCGGACCGCACCGCAGACCGCCTTTCTTTCCGTCCTCCATCCCTTCGGCGACACGCCCCGTCTCGCTTCGGTCACCTGGCACGCCCGCGACCTGCTGGACACGGGCTACGCACTCTGTTCAGTGGACCGAGCGGACGGCATGGACCTTTGGATCATCCTACTGCGCCCGGACGTGGAAGTCCCGCCCCGGCTGGCCGGACTGCCAGCCGACAACCGCTTCGAATACAGGCTGGAGAACTGAACGATGAAGGACAAACGGAGAGAGTTGGCACTGCATGGCGGTACGCCGGTCAGGGATACGCCCTTCCCGCCGCGCGCCCACATCGGAATCGAGGAAAAGGAGGCCGCCGTTGCATACCTCGATCAGGTGCTCGCCACGGGCACGCTGCGCTCCTACCAGGGCGAGGAGGAGGAGGCCTATTGCGCCCAGTTCGCGGACTACCTCGGCGGCGGCTTCGCCGATGCAGTCAGTTCAGGCTCGACGGCCATCTACGTAGCGCTTTTGGCGTTGCAGCTTGAGGCGTTCAGCGAGGTTATCATCGGCCCCTTCACCGATCCCGGCGGCATAATGCCGATTCCCTTGCAGTGCATGATCCCCATGATCGCCGACGCCGCGCCGGGCAGCTACAACACCGGTCCGGAGCAGATCGAGGCGCTGCTTTCACCCCGGACAAGCGCCATCATCGTCCCCCACATCGCCGGTGAGCCCGCCGACATCGGCGGCATCATGGAGCTGGCACGCGCACACGGCATCCCCGTCATTGAGGATTGCGCCCAGTCCCACGGCGCTCGCTACAAAGGGCAGCTGCTCGGCAGCTTCGGCGACATCTCCGCCTTCTCCACCATGACGGGCAAGCACCACAGCTCCGGCGCGCAGGGCGGCATCGTCTTCACCCGCGACGAAGCTCTCTACCAGTCGGCGCGCCGCATGGCCGACCGCGGCAAACCCCACTTTCTGCCGGAGGGCGCGACCAACATGCAGGCCACCCTAAACTTCAATCAGACCGACCTCGCCGCCGTCGTCGGACAAGTTCAGCTGCGAAAACTGCCGGATATGGTCGAACGCAGGCGCACAATCGTCGGCCAGTTGATCGAAGGCACGGCCGACCTGGACTTGATCACCCTTCCGCAGTACGCGCCGGGCATCGAATCCAGCTACTGGTTCCTGCCGGTGGCGTTCCATCCTGAGCGCGCAAGCTGCGACAAGGAGACATTCTGCGCCAGCGTACGCGCCGAGGGCCTGTCGGTTACCGACGACTACCGCACGGGATTGCCGCAGCTCCAGGAGTGGTACACGAAACGCCGCGTCTTCGGCAGCAGCGGCTACCCCTGGACCAGCCCGCTCTACAAGGGCGACCCCGATCGCGACTTCCCCAACCCCAACGCCCGGGCGATGCTGAAGAGCCACTTCAATATGCACTTCCACGAAAGTTGGGGCCCGCAGGAGGTGGACGACATCGTCGCCGTCTTCCACAAGGTGGCCGCGGCCTACACACCGGGCTAGGGCAAAGCCAGGGGAGTGACTACTCGTTTCCCCAGGGGAATGATGGGATGCGCAGGGTGCGGTCGGCTGCCGGAAGCCCGACGCGCGCGCCGCCGTCTGCGTGCGAGAGATGGACGGCAAAACCGATCTCGGTAGCCCGCCGCGCCTCCTCCACGTCACAGGCAGTCCGACTGCCGCCGGCCACCGCTTCGACCAGGTCGCGCACCATCGCCATGCCCGAAGGAAATTCGCCGGCAGGCTGCGGAATGTCCAGCGGCTCCGGCGCGCCGCTCTCCTGCCACTGCCATGCCTGCCCTCCGTCCTCCACGACCGTCAGTTTGCCCTGGTCGCCCACGATATCGAAGGACGGCTGCCGGCTCCCACCAGGCATGAAGTAGAGGACAACACCGCCCGCCAGACCCACCATGCAGCGACCCGTCGGGTCTAGGCGGCTGCGCGAATCGGGCGGCTCTCCTGATATGTCCTCCACCAGACCGCTCACCCATTGCGGCTCATGGTCACCGGCCAAATGCAGAGCCGCGTCATACCAGTGGCAGCCGTGGTTGATCAGGTTGGGGATGCCGTAGACGATCAGCGACTGGAGTTGTCCAACGATGCCGCCGCGCAGCAGCTCCGCCAGGCGCCGGTAGGAGCTGAGCCAGCGCCGGTCCAGCCCCAACGCCAGCGGAACGCCGGCGCTGCGGCAGGCGTCCAACAACCTGTCAGCCTCTTCCAGGCAGGTAGCCAGCGGCTTGTCGCACAGGATACCCCGCACGCCCGCCGCGACCGCCTCCTGAATCTGACCGGCGTGCATCTTCTGGCTGGTCGCGAGACAGAGAATATCGGGCTGTTCCTGCTGCAACATCGCGCCGAAACTGTCGTACGCGGCGACCTGCGCGCCCCAGCACTCCACAAAGGCCTGACGGGTCTCCGCGCCCAGGTCGAATACCGCGACGATCTCTGTTTCGGCATCGGCATCAAAGGCAGTCGCAAAGTTGTGGTTGGCCGGTTTCCTGTCGAGCATCCGATGGCAGCCGGCAATGGCAACGCGGTACTGTTGGGTCATGCTTTCTCCTTCTCCTGCGACTCGATTACCCCTGGCTGGACTGACCAGCGATGCGGCCGTCCTGCAACTCGTACACCTCTGTGGCGAAGTCGTCGCTGGCCGGATCGTGGCTGGCGACCAGCGCGGTAATGCCCTCCTCCTCCACCAACCGCGCGAACAGCTCCAGGATCTGGCGGCCCGTTTCGCTGTCCAAGTCGCTTGTCGGCTCGTCCGCGATTAGCATTGCCGGCCCGTGCGCCAGCGCGCGCGCAATCGAGAGACGCTGCTGCTGACCGCCTGACATCTCGAACGGCCGGTGATCGGCCCAGCGGATGAGCCCGACCAGCGACAGGCAGTAGGCCGCCCTTTGCCGCCGCTCCGCAGCCGCAATTCCCAGTAGGCGCAGGGTCATCTCGACGTTCTCCTGCGCCGACAGGGTCGGGATGAGGGAAAAGGCCTGAAATACGAACCCAATATAGAGCTGCCGCAGTTGGGCGCATTCATCGGCTGACAGCTGACCGATATCCTGTCCGAAGAGCGTAACGCTTCCTGCGCTCGGCGTGTCTAGGCTGCCGATCAGATTCAACAGCGTCGTCTTGCCCGAACCGGACCGGCCCCGAAAGAGCGTAAAGCTGCGGCGTGGAATGACAATGTCGATGCCCCGCAGCGCGTGGACCGACTGGTCCCCGACTTCGTAGATACGCTGCAGTTCACTCACTTCAACTAGGGGACCGCTGTCGAACTCCGAAATCGCAAGCTGCCTGGATGCCGGAGCCGAGTCCCCATTCGACGCCGGGGCAAAAGCCTCCCATCCGTCGCCTCCCGAGTCGCTGCCGTAATCCCACTGGAGCGTCTCGCGACGGTCAGCCGCCTCTGTAGATTCATCGCCATCTTCCGCACTGCTGGCGGCCATGCCCCGCGCCCAGGGATTGACCGCCTGCCCGGAAAGAGACTCGTTCGCATCGGCAGGCTCGGATCTGCGCCACAGCCGCCGCCACCAACCGGCGCCTTGTTCTGGTGTCGGATCCTGGTCCATGGCCGCAGGGCCTGGCTGCGCGCCCTCTGACGTGCTCCCATCACCGCCGGCGGCAGCGGAATCCTCGGCTGCCGCAGACCCCTCCCGCGTTGGACGCACAAGGATCCCGTCTTCGACCAGCTGGACGACAGCGCGACGTCCGATGCCCCGGTTTTCAAGGTACTCCCGCGGCATCTGCAACCGTCCAACCGAGTCGAGGACCACCCGCTCCTCAAGCAGTGAGAATACGTCTTCCGCCGCGACCGCGGGCGGCGGGTCCCCTGCCGCTGCTTCCGACTCACCGAGCTCCCGCATTTCAAACAGGCCCTCTTCAACCGCCTCCCCGCCCGCCTGGCGCACCATTTCGGTGCTGATCTTGCCATCCCGTATGCCAATGACGCGATCGACCACGCGGGCAATATCGCGGTCGTGACTGACGATGATGCTCGTTAGGTTGTAGCGCAGGTTCAACTCCCGGAACAGCTGCCAGATCTGCTGCGCCGTGACCGAGTCCACCTCTCCGGTCGGCTCATCGGCCAGAAGGATCTGCGGCTGGTTGGCCAAAGCAACCGCAATCGCGACCCGCTGCTGCTGCCCGCCGGAAAGCTGGCCCAGCCGGTGCTGACTGTGGCTCAACAGCCCGACCGCGTCCAGCAGCTCGCGCGCCCGCTCGCCCGGCTGCGCGTCACCGGCGCCGGCCGCGATCATCGGCAATTCAACGTTTTCCTGCGCAGTGAGGTATGGAATCAGGTTGCGCGCCGACTGCTGCCAGACGAAGCCCACGTCGCGCAGCCGGTAATCCTCCAGCTCGCGCTCCGGCGCCTTGAGCAGATTGCGCCCGTCGACCGCAATCTGGCCGGCCGAAGGACGGTCCAGCCCGCCGATGATGTTGAGCAGCGAGGACTTGCCGCTGCCGCTCGCGCCAATTATGGCCATCATCTCACCGCGGCCAATCTCCAAGTCCAGCCCCTGCAGGGCCACCACCTCTATCTCATCGATCTGATAGATTTTGACCAGATTGTCGCAGACGACAAGGGGTTCGCCCGACGAGCCCTCGGCTTGAACCATGCTCCTACTCCCGCTGTCCCATGCGCAAGACCTGGAACAGATCGCGACGCGTGCTCCAATAGAGAATGACCGCCTGCGAACCAAGCAAGGCAGTACCGAAGACCAGCGCCAGAACACCGATCTGTCCCCAGGCGATGTGGCGCACAAAGGGCGGCAGGGCAAAAACCGGATCGCCGCTCACCCGGAAGAAGGGGACGTAGAGATAGGCGGTGGCGATGCCCACCACCACGCCCCACAGCACGCCAAACAGAATTACACCCAGATACTCGACGCCCACCATCGCCAGCACCATCCGGGTCTTGAGCCCGACCGCTCGCAATACGCTGATCTGTTGCAGGCGGCCCTGGAGCGAAGCGTAGGTGTAGACCAGCAGCCCAAGGCTTGCCAGAAACGTCGAAGCCAAAAAACCGACCGACAAGATTCCATAAAGACCGATGCGCTCAACCCGTTCCTCGTCCAGCGTGATGAGCGCGCGCGTGTCCTGAATCCGGACCGGCCAGATGCCTAGCTCGAGCAGATTGTCCACAATCGTTTGACCAGAAGCGTCGCCGCCGGTCGTCATCCAGACTTGGTGCAGGCTCTCGTCGCCAACCTGGTCAAATAGATAGCCCAGGTTGCCGACGAAGACTTCCTTGTCCTTCGGATAGGCGGTGGGAAAGTAGTCGTAGACGCCGACGATCAGAAACTCATGCTCAAAATTGCCGTAGTTGATCGTTACGTTCAGCTTTGTCGTCTGGCCCTCGAGCAGATTGGCGCGTTCAAGAAAGTTGCGCGAGACGAGGATTCCGTTGGGATACATACCGAGACGGTTCATCAGTTCGCCCAGCGAAAACTGGTTGAAATCCGACCGGTGAAAGGCGACCCGGGGGAAGTCGAAACGGTCAATGCCGAGAAAGACAGCGTCAATGCTGCGCGAAACGCTGGTCTTGGCTTTGAAGACCGCAACGCGCGTGGCGTCTTCCACGCCCGGAATCTCCAAATAGTCGCCGACCGGCAGCAGCCATGCGCTGACCACTTCGGGGTCCGGCTCTTCATCCGGGAAAACCGGCCCACCCATGTCTGGCGGGGGAACGCCCTGCTGAAATCGGTAATCGGCCCCGACTTCGTAGTAGATTCGGTCGGCCAGCCACTGGTCGAGGCTGAGCGCCATCGAGGCGTAGAAGGCGCCGAGGCTGAGGCAGACCATCGTCAGAAACAGACTGCCGGAGTAATGCGAACCCTGCCGGTGCAACTGCGTCAGGCCCATATAGCCTACGAACGAGCGCAGACGGCTGCCCACTCGCTCGAGCGGCCGCATGAGCAGCGGGAAGAGATGGGTCAGCACCAGGGCAGACGTGAAAACGAAGAGTGAAGGCGCAAGCAGCAGCAACGGGTCGCGAAAGGGGTCGCCGCTCGGCTCCCAACCGATGATGCCCAGCGTGCCGCGCTGGCTCAACTGCTGATAGGCGTACCAGCTC
>DAOUHX010000262.1:0-5517 GCA_034428395.1 Caldilineaceae bacterium | reverse complement strand
CGGCGGCCTACAAGTTTCGGATTGCGCTGGAAGCGCTTGAAGGCAGCAAGACGATTAGCCAGTTATCGAGTGAACACGAGATTCATCCCAACATGATACGGGCCTGGAAACGGCAGCTGCTGGAAGACGGGCCCAGCGTCTTCGCCAGCAATGGCAAGCGGGTCAGACGGTTGATGCGTCTGATGGGCATCCAGGCCATCTACCCCAGGAGGAGCAGCAGCTCTCCGGGCAAAGGACACAAGCGCTATCCCTACCTTTTGCGCAATCTGCCGATTACGCATGTCAACCAGGTCTGGAGCGCAGACATCACCTATGTGCCGCTGCTGCGCGGCTTCACGTACCTGGTCGCTGTCATCGACTGGCACAGCCGTTATGTGCTCGCCTGGCAGCTTTCCAATACCCTCGACGGTGGCTTCTGTCTCGATGCCCTGCGTCAGGCGCTCGTCAAGGGTCGACCCAAGATCTTCAACACCGACCAGGGCGCACAGTTCACGGCCGATGCCTTCACCGCTTGCTTGCTCGCGGCCGATATTCGGGTCAGCATGGACGGCCGCGGCCGCGCCCTCGACAACGTCTTCTGTGAACGCCTATGGCGCAGCGTCAAGTACGAAAACATCTACCTCAACCAGTATGACACGGTCCGTCAGCTGGATGCTGGGCTGAGCGCCTATTTCGACTTCTACAACCATGAGAGACCGCATCAAAGTCTCAACTATCGCACGCCGGCGGAAGAGCACTTCGTGCTCTGTTCAGAGCCGGCCGCATTTGCCTGAATGCACCTTATTTTTGGGATTTATATACTTGACTCAGCAGAAGAGAGAGTTATATCATTGTTGATAAATTCACATATGAGTGACGCCAATTTGGGGCTTCTGAACGATATGTGTTATACATCTGACACCCCATTGAACATCAAGGAGTAAATGATTGGGCCTTTATTCCTCATCATTGTTTCGGAAGGAGTGAACAATGAAAAGTCCCGATGAAAAAGTCGATATGGAGGCTATGAACGCCGCCATCGACAAAGTTTTAGCTTACAACACACCTCCGAAAGTGAAGCAGGACAAGGGGCGCACCCAACGCCAGGACAGGCAAGCCTCGTCTGTCAAGGAGTCCAAGGCTTCGTACAAGACCGACAAGTCGTAGGTTGAGTCCTCTCAATGGTCAAGATATTTTCTCTGCTCGCTGTGGATGCGCGCGCCTGAAAATCGTGCGTTCTGGAGTTAGAGTGAAAGGCTGATCTCGTGAGTGTAAATATCATACATGCTGACTGTCTGGACGCGCTCACCGACGGTCGGGTCGAACCGCGCTCGGTCAATCTTGTAGTCACATCCCCGCCCTACGCTGATCAACGGTCGAGCAACTACGGCGGCATTCATCCAGACCGTTATGTGGATTGGTTTCTTCCGAGGACGCAGGCAATCCAGGACTGTCTCGCCGAGGACGGCTCCTTTGTGTTGAATATAAAGGAGAAGGCTATCAATGGAGAGAAGCACACATATGTCCTTGATCTCATCCTGGCCATGCGACGCCAGCAAGGCTGGCGCCTGGTAGATGAGTACTGTTGGCACAAGAAGAACTGTTATCCCGGCAAGTGGCCCAATCGTTTCCGTGACTCTTGGGAGCGGTTGTTGCATTTCACGATCAATCAGAAGTTCAAGATGCGGCAAGAATCCGTCATGGTGCCGATGGGTGACTGGAAGGACGCTCGACTCCGAAATCTTTCGGACACCGATCGAACCCGCGACGAGTCCAAGAATGAAAACGGGTTTGGTAAGCGAGTTGAGAATTGGGTGGGACGTGACATGGCCTATCCGACCAACGTATTACACCTTGCCACTGAGTGCGGATACAAGGGACATCCAGCGACATTCCCGAAGGCTTTGCCTGATTGGTTTATCCGGCTGTTCACAGATGAAGGAGACACCGTTCTTGATCCATTTGCGGGTAGCGGAACAACACTAGTTGCGGCAATTGAACGCAGTAGAAATGCCATAGGCATAGACATGGAGGAAGACTACTGCGATCTGATGAAAGAAAGGTTAGGCTTGTATGTGTACGCCTGACTGGTGGGAACGCGCAGAGGTCGATGTGCACAGTTCGGTAGCGCACTTTTCCGATCGGGTGCGCGCCAAACTTAGTGATCACCCAGGCAAGATCATCGCGAAAAAGAATCCCTTTTTGTTCAGGGCGCGAGTTTCTACTGACGCGAATCTCTTAGCCCGAATGATTGTCGATGCCTTTCTGTCGTCCAGTGAAGAGACCATGTTTGGAAATGTGCTTGAAGGCATCGTCATAGACATTTGCTCACACGCGAAAGGTGGACGCAAGTCGAGCACTGAGAGCATCGATTTGGAATATGACGAGGGACAGCAAAGAACAATCGTTCAAATCAAATCCGGGCCGAATTGGGGAAACTCCAGACAGAAAAAGGCATTGGCAAACAGCTTCAACACCGCAAGACAAGTAGTCCGGCAAGGAAGAAATGTAGATGTCAGGTGCGTTGAAGGCATCTGTTACGGCCCTAGCGAAACGAGGGATTTGGGCACGCACTGGAGGCTAATCGGAAATGACTTCTGGCACGACATTTCAGACTGGGATGGTACGGCAAGAGCCGTCTTCAATATCATCGGAGAGCACGCTGGTAATGGTCTGGAAGAAGCCAGAGAGTCTGCCTATAACGACATGGTTTCCTTTTTGAGAAGCAGAGACGTGGTAACGACGGGAGGTCAAGTGGCATGGAATTTATTACTTGATCTGGTGATGACAAAAGGGCGGTAAGCCATCTGTATTGGAGCAACCAGATTGGTCTCTACAATAACGATGGCGGCTAGGAGGTAAGCGTACTGCAAAGTTCAGTAAGGAAACAGAGATGGAAAAGGGCAAAGAAATGACTCGCGACGCACTAACAGATGCGAACGTGATCATTCAGAGAGGTTTCGATGCTAGAGCGGTCGCCAATCAACTGCTCTACTTTGCACGCATGGATGAGAAATGGTTTACACCTCTTCAGGTGCTCAAACTTGTGTATTACTGTCAAGGCTGGGCTCTTGCTCGATTGGACACTAAACTGTTTCGTCAGGACATTCAGGCTTGGCGATATGGCCCTGTTGTCCGTGATGTTTATAACGAAGTAAGAGTTTATGTTGATGGTCCTGTGTCAAATGACATAAAGGCTGACAGAGCAAATTTCAGCGGAGAAGAACAGTGGTTGATGAGAGAAGTTTATCGGCTATACGGAAATATGAGAGGTGTTGAACTCATAACACTTACTCACCTACCCGGATCGCCTTGGGATCAGATTTGGAGCCACCGAAGAAGCGATCACGATGTCATTCCAGTCGAAATGATACGGGAGTACTTCATTGACCTCGACAGAATATCAAACAGGTAAAGAGAATGATACACCTGGCGAAAAGGACGATTCGCCTAACAAAGAGAATGGTGTCTTCGACGGAGAGAGCGGTGCACTTAGAGACTTTTATGCGGGGAAGATACCCGTCACCCCAGACGCTACAAAAGAGGTTTTCGACCTAGCCACACAGATGAGGCTAGAAAATGAGGAGTCAAACAGAACACTCAGGGTCCGCATTGAAGTGCTGAAACAAATGGAAGTATTCATGCAATTCGTAAAGGTCATGCTTCCTATCGCCCTCTTGCTTTTGGCATGGCACAATTTCGCACCCCCACAATGGGGGTGGCTGGATACGAGCCAAACCGATTGGTTGAAACGGGTTATCTATGGGGCCTTTTTACTCGGATCAACCTCAATTGCTATTCGGGGCATCCTTCCTAAATTCCTCTCTAACGACGATTAATGGTTTTCTTCAGTCTACCTAGTCAATTCCTCGTAGGTCAATCGCTTGCCCACCGCGTTCCTGATGATGTGATCCAACCGCACCATTGTGTGGTTCCGCACGTTGCCCTCGTTCAGCCTGAACACAAATTCATTCACATAACGACGCATATGCTTCTTGCTCCAGTGGTGATAAACGCCGTTATATCCCCGCTTCAATACGGCCCAGACGCTCTCAACGCTGTTCGTTGAGGCCCTCCCGCTTACGAACTCTTTAGCTCCATGCTTTACGGCCTCGTGTTTGTAGTCGCTCTCCAAGCCCCTGTAGGCTCTATGTTCATCCGTATAGAGAGTCGCCCCCTTTTCGACCGTATTCAAGACCTCCGCCTGGATTGTCTGCGAGCCAGTGTCAGAGACCGGCTTGGCGGCAATGCGCCCTTCCCGTTCCCGCATCCCCAGCACGGCTTGCTTGCCGACCGTGCCGCGTCCAGCGCGCAACTTCTTGGAGCCGTGTTTGTTGCTCTCCTTGCCTCCAATGTAGGTCTCGTCTATTTCGACCTCGCCGTCCATGCGGACTGCCTCGATATCCATTGCTTCTCGTAACCTCATCAACAGAAACCAAGACGACTTCTGTGTGATACCTAGCTCTTTCGACAGCTGCATACTGCTAATACCCTTACGGGCCGTCTGAAGCAAGTACATAGCATACAGCCATTTGTGCAGAGGAATATGGGAGCGTTCGAAGACAGTGCCAGTCCTGACCGTGAATTGCTTCCGGCATGCTCTCTCGTTACATTGATGATAGAACGTGTCTGACAATCGGGTCGTTCTTTCGCTTCCACAATGTGGGCACACAACGCCGCCTTCCCACCGTCTGGCCTCTATTGCCCCGACTGCGGCCCGCTCATCCGGAAACCGTTTGAAGAATTCATAAGTGCTGATTGTACCGCCTGACCTGCTTCCCATGCGCTTGACTCCTTGTGTCTTGCTTTGCACCCTGGGCACAATTTAACACAAATGTTCTGCTGAGTCAAGTATATAAATCCCTTATTTTTCCCATTTCGTGGTCCAACGATTGGGGCTCACCATATATTTCTCTGGAGTTCCCTTACCCAATAACGATCTTCAAAGGAGGAATTACAATGAATATCAGCAAAGAAGAACTGTTGTGGATGTACGAGCACATGCGCTTAATCCGTGAGGTTGAGGAACAGATCCGTGAGGATTTTGCCGGCGGTAAGATTCCTGGATTTGTCCATCTATCCGTTGGCCAGGAAGCGGTCCCGGTGGGGATGTTGGCGCCGTTGACCGATCGCGATTTCATTACCGCAACCCATCGGGGGCATGGCCACTGTATCGCCAAAGGACAAGAAATCAAGGCGATGATGGCTGAACTTTATGGCAGGGCTACTGGCATTTGCAAAGGCAAGGGAGGTTCGATGCATCTTGCCGATTTTGAAAAAGGGATTATCGGCGCCAACGGCATTCTCGGTGCCGGACAACCCCTGGCTTGTGGCGCTGGTCTGACCGCAAAGTTAAAAGGCACGGATCAGGTCGTGGTTTCCTTCTTTGGCGACGGCGCTTCAAACGAGGGTGCGGTCAGCGAGTCCCTGAATCTGGCCGGTATTTGGAAGCTGCCGGTTATTTTTGTTTGTGAGAATAATCGCTACGCCCAAGCTACCTCGCCTGACTACGCCGTTGCCGGTCAAGATATTGCCGCC
>DAOUHX010000261.1:0-10310 GCA_034428395.1 Caldilineaceae bacterium | reverse complement strand
CGGCGGCCTCATCCCCAACTTCGTCCTGGTCGAAAAGCTCTATCTTCTTAACAGCTTCTGGTCCATGATCCTCCCTCCCCTGATCAACCCCTGGTGGCTGCTGATCATGCGCAACTTCATGCTTGCCATCCCCGATGAGCTCGAAGAAGCCGCCGTGATAGACGGCGCCAACCCGCTCACAGTCCTGCTGCGCGTCTACCTCCCGCTCTCCATGCCCGTCATCGCCACCGTCGGCCTCTGGTACGCCGTCATGCACTGGAACTCCTGGTTCGACGCCGCCATCTACCTCAACACGCCCGCCAAGTTCCCCATGCAGCTGGTTCTGCGCGGCATCCTCGAATTCGGCACCGGCCAATACGGCGACGCCTCCGGCCTGGCAGAAATGACCGAGCTGATCGACCCGCCGCCCGCCGAGTCCCTCAAGGCCGCCATGATCGTCGTTACCACCGCGCCCATCCTGATGATATACCCCTTTATCCAGCGCTATTTCGTCAAGGGCATCATGCTCGGCTCCATCAAAGGCTAACGCACAATGGACAGAATCTTTCACGGCGCCTGGCCCGCTCTCGTCACGCCTGCAACTGCCGACGGCGGCGTCAACATGGCCGTCCTCAATGATCTGGTCGACTGGCTGCTCGAAAAGAAGGTTGACGGCCTCTACCTTTGCGGAGGCACCGGTGAAGGTCTCCTTTTGCCCCCCGCTGACCGCCGCGCCGTCGTCGAGTCGGTTGTGGCGCAGGTTGACGGCCGCATCCCAACAATCGTCCACGTTGGCAGCATCAACACCCGCGAAGCCGCTGCCCTCGCCGCCCACGCCCAGCAATCCGGCGCCGACGGCGTCAGCTCCGTCCTGCCTGTCTACCTTGGCGGCCTCGACGCCACCTACCGCCACTACGAGGCGCTCGCCGCGGCCGCGCCCGGCCTACCTTTCTTCCCCTACCTCTTCGGAGGCCAGATTGATGCCGTATCACTGATGCGCGAGCTCCTCTGCCGTATCCCCAGCGTCTGCGGCGCAAAGTATACCAGTCCCAACATGTTCGAGCTGGCTCAGATCATCGAGCTTGGCCACGCGCAACCGCACGACAAAAGCTGGACCATCTTTTCCGGCATGGACGAGCAGTGCCTCTTCGGCTTGATGATGGGCGCCCCGGGCAACATCGGTACAACGCTCAATGTGATGCCCGGCCCGTACCGACTGATGCGCGCCAGTTACGAAGCAGGAGATACGGCGCAGGCCCTGGACCTGCAAAAGCGGGCCAATCGCTTGACCGCGGTGATGATCGAACATGGGGTCGCCGCAGCCATGCGCGTAGCCCTGAAACTCATCGGCTTCGACTGCGGCGATCCTCGCCTTCCCCAGGAACCGATATCTCCCGCCAAAGAAGAGAAAATGGCGTCCGAGCTTACAAACGCCGGCCTGGACGCGCTGGCCGCCATGTAACGTGCCCCTCTTCCCAAGACCGGGCCAGTTCACTTTCTTGCTTCCCTCTTTCATTTGACCGATCTATTCCCGTAGCGTAGCATGGGCGCAGCTGCATCCCGTGGGGCGATAAGCAGGTCGGCCACGCCAATGCGAGGAGGCCCGATGTCCTTCTATGCCAAACTCGAAGCTGCCGCACTCTGCAACGACACCTTACTATGCGTCGGCCTCGACCCGACCCCGGAAGCCTGCCCCCAGCAGTTCAACGCCGTCAATCAGCCTGCCCGCAAAAGATCATCCGGCGCATCTGAAGCCATCTGTGACTCGCTCCTGCGCTGGAATCTCGCCGTAATTGAAGCCACCTCCGACCTGGTCTGCTGCTACAAGCCCAACATCGCCTTCTACGAAGCCCTCGGCCAGCCGGGCATGGCCCTCCTGCGAGCTACCATCGCCGCCTTTCCCGACGACATTCCCGTACTACTCGATGCCAAGCGGGGCGACATCGGCTCTACCGCGGCCGCCTACGCGCGCGCCTGCTTCGATGAGCTTGGCGTGGATGCGGTCACGCTCAGCCCCTATCTGGGGCAGGACAGCATCGCGCCTTTCGCCGCCTACGAAGGCAAGGGCCTCTTCGTCCTCTGCCACACCTCCAATCCTAGCGCCGGAGCCCTGCAGAAGCTGCCAGTCTGCGGCGGCGATCTGCCTCTTTTCCTCCAGGTCGCCAGGGAAGCGGTCGCTTGGTCCTCAAACGTTGGCCTCGTCGTCGGCGCCACCTATCCCGGCGCACTGGCTGAAGTGCGCGCCGTTGCTCCGAAGGCCTGGCTGCTCGTACCCGGTGTTGGCGCACAAGGAGGGGACCTGGAGGCGGCCCTGTCCGCCGGACTTCGCAGCGACGGGATGGGCGCCCTCGTTGCCGCCACCCGCAGCATTACCCAGGCCGAGGACCCCCGCGGTGCCGCGAACGAGCTTAGGAGTCGCATCAACCGGGCCAGGCGTACGGCACTCCAATCGAAGAGAGGAATGGACTGTGCTTCCCCTCTCCCGGATTCCCTTCACAGGGATCTGATCATCGGCCTGGCCGAGTTGGGCGCGCTCCAATTCGGCGACTTTACGCTCGCCAGCGGCCAGCGCTCATCCTTCTACGTCGACCTGCGCCTGCTCGTCAGCCAGCCCAGCCTCATGCAGACCGCGGCTCGCGCCTACTCCAGACTGCTTACACAACTCCACTGCGACCGCATCGCCGGCATCCCTTACGCTGCCCTCCCTATCGGCGCCGCCGTCTCGCTCGCCAGCGGCATCCCCTTGATCTATAATCGCAAAGAGACCAAGAGTCACGGTCTCGGCAAAGATATCGAGGGCATCTGGCAGCCCGGTGAGCGTGTTGTCGTCATCGAGGACGTGATTACTACCGGCGGAAGCATCATGAGCTCGGTCGAGCTCTTTCGCAGCGCCGGGCTCGTCGTCGAAGACGCCATTGTCCTCCTCGACAGGCAACAGGGAGGCGTCGACAACCTGGCGAAAGCCGGCATCCGCGTCCACAGTGTCCTCGCGCTCGGCGAGGTCCTGCAGCTCCTGGCCTCGACAGGACACATCCCTGCTGAAATTCAGGAAGAACTGCTGGGGACAGGCTCAAAGGAGGGTGGCGCGACCTTCAATGAAGTGAACGGGCAAAGGTGAGCATTGTGAGCGAGCAAATGCCCAGTCTGTCAGTCACATTTCTCGACCGCGAGCTTTCCTCGCCCTTGGTGCTCGCCAGCGGCATCTGGGGCACGACGGTCAGCCTGCTCGAACGGGCCGCAGATGCCGGCTGCGGCGCAGTCACGGCCAAGAGTTGCGGCCCGGCCCCGCGCAGCGGTCACGTCAACCCCTCATGCATTGACTGGGGCGTAGGGCTTCTCAACGCCATCGGCCTCGCAAACCCAGGCGTGGACGAAGAGGTCGGCCTCCTGCGCGAGGCCAAAGCGCGGTTGCAGCCGCGCAGCGTCCTCGTTCTGGCCAGTATCTTTGCCGGCACAGCCGCCGAGTTCGGCGAGGTCGCCCGTCGCGTCGCCCGGGCCCGGCCTGACGCAATCGAAGTGAACATCTCCTGCCCCAACGTTGAGGACAGCTTCGGTGAACCCTTCGCCGCCAACGCCGACGCGGCCGCCGCCGTTACCCAATTCGTGAAGGAAGCCGTCGCCGAAACGCGGATTCCGGTGATCGTCAAATTGGCGCCCAATGTACCTAGCTTGGGCCGCATCGCCGAGGCCGTCGTGCAGGCCGGAGCCGACGCGCTCTGCGCCATCAATACCATGCCGGGAATGATTATCGACCCCTATAGCGGTCAGCCCGTTCTCGCCAACCGCAGCGGCGGCATCAGCGGCCCCGCACTCAAACCGATCGCGCTCAAAGCCGTCTACGACGCCCGCAAAGCCTGTCCCAACACACCCATCATCGGCACCGGCGGGGTCAGCACAGGCCAGGACGCAGTTGAGATGCTCAAGGCCGGCGCAACCGTCGTCGGCGTCGGCAGCGCCATCCAAATGCGCGGCGAAGACGCCATCCGGATGATCCTCGCAGAGCTCCAGGAATGGATGGCGGAGCTGGACGCCACCTCGATCGCCGAACTGCAAGACCGCGCCCACCGCGAACCCCTCTACGCGACAGCCCCATCCGCGCCCCCTGTCCCGGTCGCGGTCTGACCGCCCAGCGGCACGAAGCAGCGGCATACACTCCTCATAGGATCAGCATCGCATCGCCGAAACTGTAGAAGCGATAGCCCTCCTCCTTCGCCTCCTCGTACGTTTCCAGGAGCTTCTTCCGTCCCCTGTCCACGTCCCCCGCATGGGCCTGCCCGATAAATGCGCTCACGAGCATCAGCAGCGACGAGCGCGGCAGGTGGAAGTTCGTCAGCAGCGCGTCAACCGCGCGAAATCGGTACCCCGGATAGATGAACAGGTCGGCCTCTGCCGCAAACGGAGCGGCCGTCTCCCTTCCGAAATCAGGCCCGTATGGATCGATTCCCTGCGCGCTCGTGGCAGCGAACTCCAGCGTCCGCGTCGAGGTCGTGCCGACCGCGACGACCCGCCCCTTCCCCGCCTTGGCAGCATTGATCGCCTGTGCCGCCTGCGCCGGCAGCTCCGCCCACTCCCGGTGAATCCGGTGCTCCGCTACCCGCTCAGCCGTGACCGGACCAAACGTGTCCAGCCCCACATGAAGGGTTATCGTCTCCCAGCCGACGCCGTCCTCGGCAAGGGCCTTCAGCAGCCCAGGCGTGAAATGCAGACCGGCGGTCGGCGCCGCCGCGCTGCCCTCGACCCGGCTATACACCGTCTGATACCGCCCCCGGTCTCCCCTGTAGTCGCGGATATATGGCGGCAGCGGGATCTCTCCCAGGGCCGCCAGCTCCTCGCCAATCGGCTCCGAAAACCGCACCGTCCGCAGCCCTGCGCCGTGCTTCGATGCAATCTGCGCCCTGATCGGGCGCGCATCCAGTTCGACCTCTGCGCCCGCGCGCAGCCCCCGCCCCCGCACCAGGCAGCTCCACTCCCGGCCCTCGTCGTCCGCCTTGTGTAGCAGAAAGACCTCCACCGCGCCGCCCGTTGGCTTATGGCCCCGCAGCCGCGCCGCGATCACGCGGCTGTCATTGGCGACGAGAAGGTCGCCCGCCCGCAGAAACGCGCCAATTTCACTAAACCTGCGGTGCTCGACGCGCCCTGTGGCCCGTTCAAGTACGAGCAGACGGCTGCTGTCGCGCGGCTCAGCCGGCTCCTGGGCGATGAAGCGCCTGGGCAGGTCGTAATCAAATAGGTCTGTGAGCATGGGATAACTGTATCATGCCCGAGTCGCGCCGTTCCTCCAGCCGCCAGAGTCGGCGCCAGAGCAACCGAATCAGATGGATAGCTCCTGGATTTCACCTGGTTTTATCACAGGTGATAAAATCGGGGAAGCGTGCTGCAGTCCGGGCCCGACGGCCGTCTCCCACCAGCGTGCCCTGCTTGACTGGAGCTGTGGACCTCAAACCACCCCGGAATGGAAGTCCAGTGAAGCGTTTCAGACGGAAGCCCATGAGCCTGACAACCGTCATCCTCGCCCTCGCCCTCCTCTTCGTTGTCGTACTCCTCAGCGGTGGGCTGATCATCTACATCTACTGGTGGCTGGTCCAACGGCCCGCGCCACATCACGAAGGCGAGCTCGACCTGCCGGAACTGGACGCGGCGGTTGAAGTCATGCGCGACAAACACGGAATCCCCCATGTTTACGCACAGACCGAGGCCGATCTGTGGCGGGCGCAGGGGTTCGTCCACGCCCAAGACCGTCTCTGGCAGATGGAGCAAAACCGAAGGGTTGCCCACGGGCGCCTGTCCGAACTGTTTGGCGAGGTCGCGCTCGACGCCGATCGTTTCAGCCGCATCGTCGGCTTTCGCCGCGCCGCCGCAGCGGAGCTGGCCGCGCTCGACGAAGCGACAACGAAGACCCTCAGCCACTACTGCGAAGGTGTCAACGCCTACATCCGCAGTCGCCGTGGCAAATTGGCCGCAGAATTCAACCTTCTCCGCCGCCAACCTGAGCCCTGGTCGCCGCTCGACATCCTCGCGTTTGGCAAAATGGTGGCCTGGAGTCTCTGCATCAACTGGGAGAGCGAACTGATCCGCGTGCAGCTCGCGGCCCGGCTGGATGCTACACTCGCCGCCGATCTGGAGCCGGACTATCCCGCCACCAACCCGGCCGTGTCCGAAGGAGCCGGCAGCGAAGAGTCGATGCGCATGCTGCATACCGCCGGCCTCATGCTGAACGAATACGAGCAGCTCAAAAGCTGGTTGCCGTTCGGCGGCGAGGGCATGGGGCAGGGCAGCAATGCCTGGGCCGTCTCCGCCGAGAAGACCACCAGCGGCCGGCCCATTCTCTGCAACGACCCTCACCTCGTAATGACCATGCCCGGCGCCTGG
The DNA here is from genome assembly GCA_034428395.1 of Caldilineaceae bacterium. Taxonomy (GTDB): domain Bacteria; phylum Chloroflexota; class Anaerolineae; order Caldilineales; family Caldilineaceae; genus Bin5. The sequence goes on along the minus strand of DAOUHX010000261.1, from coordinate 3,962 downwards.
TACGAAATGCACCTCTCCTGCACGCCGCCGGACGGTTCGCCCGAACCCGAACTCCATGTCAGCGGGGCCTCCTTCGCCGGCGCCCCCGGCATCATCATCGGCCACAATGAACAGATCGCCTGGGGCATGACAAACGCCTTCCCTGACGTCCAGGACCTCTACATCGAGCGCCCGCATCCCCACAACGGGCCCGGCGAGATCCCCCGCTTCGAATACGAGGGCGAATGGGAGGAGGCAACCGTCATCCGTGAGGAAATCTACCTCCGCAACCGCACCCGTCCCCACGTCGAAGAGGTCGCGATTACCCGCCACGGCCCTCTGCTGAGCGGTCTCCTCAATCCGCAGACCGCTCCTGACGGCTTTCCCGACGACCCCGCTTTGAACATCGCTCCCCTTGCACTCCGCTGGATTGGCCACGACCCGGGCAAGGTGATCCGGGCCGTCCTGAAAGTCAACCGCGCCCGGAACTGGCAAGAGTTCGACGCGTCCCTGGCCGACTGGAGCGCGCCCTCCCAGGTTTTCGTCTACGCCGACCGCGAAGGCAACGTCGCTACCCGCCTCGCCGGCGCCGTTCCAGTCCGCCGCAACGGCAACGGCCTGGTTCCCGTGCCCGGCTGGTGCAAGGACTACGAGTGGGCCGGTCTGATCCCGGAAGATGAACTGCCCCGGCTGTTGAACCCGTCCAGCGGCTTCGTCGCGACCGCAAACAACAAGATCACCGGCGACGACTACCCGTACGTTCTTACCTTCGAGACGATGCCCGGCTGGCGCGCCCGGCGCATTGAGGAGATGCTTGGGCAGAAAAAGCGGCTTTCGCTGCGCGACATGGAGCAGATTCAGCTCGATGTGACCAGTCTCTACGCCGAGGCGTTGACTCCGCTGCTGACCCGCCACCTCAGCGACGACCCTTACGTGCGCGTCGCTGTCAATATGCTCCAGGACTGGGGCTTTCGTATGGACCAGGAGAGCGGGGCCGCCCTCGTCTTTCGCTATACGCTCCTCCACCTTCTGGACATAGTCTTTGGGCAGAAGCTGGGCTCTACCGCCGAGGCCTATTTGGGCAAAAGCAACAGCCCCATCTTTCTCATCAACGGCTTCATGCTGCGCGCCGAGACGCGCCTCCTCGAGCTACTGCGAGACCACGAAGAGTCGCCCTGGTACACCGACGCCGTCACCGGACGCCGCCGCTCAAGAGAGGAGTTGATCGAAGACGCGCTCAAACTGACCGTGCACCGTCTGCGCCGCGAGGTGAACCCGACCCCGCGCAAATGGGCCTACGGCAAAATGCACCAGGTCCGCTACAGCCATACGCTCGGCAGCGCCCCCATTCTCGGCTGGCTCTTCAATCGCGGCCCCTACCCCATCGGCGGCGACGGCACAACGCCTAACCAGACCGGCTCGATGCCCGCACTGCCGCCCGGTCTCGTGCAGGTGCATGCCGGCTACCGGCAGATTCTCGACGTCGGCAATTGGGACGCCGCCCTCGGCGTCACCGCCAGCGGCCAGTCCGGCCATCCCGTCAGCCGCAACTACGCCGACCAGATCCCCATGTGGCTCGAAGGCGCCTATCACAAGATGCCCTGGAGCCGGTCCGCCGTTGAAGCCGTGGCACGGCATTGTCTCGTCCTGACGAGCAGAAAATCTTGACACACCTGCCGCGCAGACCGGCATGGGCCCACCGGCCCGCTCCCAGGAAATGAAGCTGTCCTCCTACCGCGGTTACCTCTACGCCCTTCTTGCCTACGCGACCTGGGGCTTCCTGCCAATCTACTGGAAGCAACTCCAGGATCTCCCCGTGCTGGAGACCCTGGCACACCGCCTGGTCTGGTCGGCGGTCACCATGCTTCTCCTGCTCGCCATCCTCAAAGATCGTACCTGGCTGCACAAGCTCAGGCGCTCCCCCCGCACGATCCTGCTCTTGTGCGCCGCCGCCCTACTCACCTTCGTCAACTGGCTCACCTACATGTGGGCCGTCAACACCGGCTACGTCGCCAGGATCAGCCTCGGCTACTTCATTAACCCGCTGCTCAGTGTGCTCCTCGCCGGCATCTTTCTTGGCGAGCGCCTGCGCGGCGGCCAAAAGATCGCTGTCCTCGTTGCCGCAGCCGGCGTCCTCTACCTGACGCTCAGCCGAGGCGAGTTGCCTTGGATCGCGCTCTCGCTTGCCTCTACCTTCGGCATCTATGGCGTGATCAGAAAAAAGATGGATCTCAGCGGCGCCCAGGGCTTCGGTTCGGAGATGACCCTCATGCTGGGACCGGCCCTACTCTTTCTGCTCGTCACCGGGCAACAGGGCGGCGGAGCAATGCCAAGCGGCGGCTGGGTCCGCATCGCCCTTCTGCTTGGAACCGGTGTCGTCTCTGCCATTCCCCTCGTCAGCTTCGGCGCCGCCGCCCGCCTGATCCCCCTCTCGACTCTCGGCCTCATGCAGTACCTCGCCCCATCCACCCAGTTCCTCCTCGGCGTCTTCCTCTACAAAGAACCCTTCACCACCGCAGACCTCGTCGGCTACGCCTTCATCTGGGCAGCCCTCCTTCTCTACTCTATGGAAGGAATAGTGAACATACGTAAAACGACCCGCACCAACTTCGTCGGCTGACTTTCCGTCGCCCGTATCGCCAAGATGCTTAGGTCACTTCACGTTGCCATTTACCCCAATACTCTTCTCAAATCTGCGATGCTGAAGAGGTGGTCGAAAGCATCGCCGCGGGGAACTGGCAAGAGCGGATCGGCCCACGCTCGCAGCGCATCCATGCGGGCTTCGCCATCTGTAAACCTTTCTGCCAGCGGCTTTCTGTAGCTTGCCAAGAATCTATTGCTCCTCAGAACTCTGGGCACATCAAGAACGTCCAGGACATCTTGCTCTATCCTATTCTGGTCAGGCATGTTGCTGCTACCTTCGTCGATGTAGTAAGCGCACCTTCCTAACAGGAACGACGTGAGATTCGTTCCCTCGATTGTCATTCAGCCGTCTTTACGGCCCAGTTCCTTTGCCAGTTCGACTATTGGACTGTTATATGCAGGGCTCGTCGAGCCGGGCGGCCACATCCCGTAGTAGTAGCTTCCCCCTTCGCTGGCGCACATTCGCACCTCTTCAGGTATGCAGTAATCCTCTTCGACGAACTCTTCAATACCCCTGGTCAATCCTTCCCGCGAAATCCCATCTGGCTCTCTTTTCGGTGGGAAAAAGCCCAGATCTTGTGACCAGCCGCCGCTGGTAAAGGCGTTTAATTCGCGCAGCTGAGGAGGAAGTCTCCTGCCAATCTTCTCCTCTGCCGCACGTATCTTCTCCTCCGTTGCGGGTGGCCGCAAAGGGTGCCTCTCTCGCACAGCGATAAATGCGCTAAGAACTGTTGGCAAGGTAAGCCTCGCCTACTGCCCCTTCCTTTCCCGCAAAAAATAAGGGATTCCCTTTCGCGATGCCGTCTTTAGCCTTGGGCGGACCATCCTGCCCATCGTCCAGCCACCTTACAATGTCTTGGCAACGATTTCAGCAATGCCACAGGGCTCGGCAGACCCCTGGGTAGATGGTCTGCCCGCATCAATTCTCATTTGCTTTCGAAACGAGCGCAAAAAAAAGTCCTTCAACCGACCGCAAAACATGACAATCTGCCAAGGCAGCAAGCTACCTGCTCCATCAAGCAACAAAAGGAGATATATGCCGTTCCAGCTTTGCATTTCTTATGGACTCGGAGCACCAGCCCTTACAGTCCATTTTCAAATAAATGATTTATCATTGGAAACGTTCAACGTTTACAGCCGCTCAAAGGAAAAAGCTCGCAATCGCTCGTATACGCCCGTAAACGCTCGCAAACACTCGTATGAGACCAGGGGTGCGCAAGCATACGCGCCGCGCCGACAGAATTGACAAGGCCTATCCCACGCTATACACTAAGCACAATTCAATTCGAAAGGCAGCGCACCGGAGGAGTACCCGCGCCCGCACACGACAGAGAGACGCC
>DAOUHX010000260.1:0-25218 GCA_034428395.1 Caldilineaceae bacterium | reverse complement strand
CGTCTTCCAGCAGCTGCCGTTTCCAGGCCCGTATCATGTTGGGATGAATCTCGTGTTCACTCGATAACTGGCTAATCGTCTTGCTGCCTTCAAGCGCTTCCAGCGCAATCCGAAACTTGTAGGCCGCCGTGTGTCGCCGCCGTTTCTTGACCATCGTTCTGCCCCTCCACAGGCGCGGTGAATTGCTCCATCATACACCTTAGCTTGTGATCCAGTTTTTGGGGCCAAGCTCATATACCCATACCATAAATCCAACAATTCGAGTCGCAAAATGAGGACTAGAGATATAAGAACAAGACAAAAAACTGCCTTTGGTATTCTGGCATTCATACTCTTTATCTCTCTTGCTGTTATTCTCGCATTCTGGTACTCATATCCCTTTACTTGGACCCACACTTCCATATTCTGGTTCTTCAATCACATCGATATAGCTTTCAACCCTGAATCATCGAAATACGCTCTACTTGGCATAGTCATGCTTTCGGCTTGCAGAAAAGCTGCGCCGCTTGTTGGCAAGAGGTCGAAATGAAGCAAGTCCTAAAGTCAGGGGGGCAACTCTTCGCACGGCGACAGAAAATAATGTCGCCCATCCGCCAAAACATGCAAAATCGACTCGTCGTTCTCGGAGACAAGCTGGTCACGCGTAAGCGGCTCGTGATTGAGACCATCGTTGGCCAGCTCAAAAACATCTCAATGATAGAACACAGACGTCATCGCAGCACGACCAACTTCATCGTCAACCTTTTCGCCGAGCTGTTTGCCTACACTTGGCAAGCCAAGAAGCCAACTCGCCATCTCCCTGACAAAGATGTAGCCTCCTTGCCGACCCTAATCTAAATCCGAACTCTGGTAGGCATATAGCCCGCCTTGCATGGGCCACCCATACCATATTTTTTGACAGGCCGGACAGCGCTCGCTATAATGGTGGCTCTGTGCGCCCTTCCCCTGGCAATTCGCCAGCATTGGAGACAGCCATGTCTGAAGAGAGACCGGACGCCAACCCATTGGAAGATGCCGCCGCCGATTTGAGCTCCGAGTTGGAAGGCGAACGCGTCGAAGTGAAAGAGTCCTCTGTCGGTTCTGTTCGCGGCGGCCACGTGTCGATGTCGAATTCCGCCACCCGGTCCGTCAACGCCCAGGCCCTCAACATGACAGATTCGGCGGCCGGATTCGTGAGTACAAAGTCGCTGGACATGCGCGACGCCGCCATCGGCTGCGCCGCCAGCCAGGAAACTACCGTCCAAAACAGCGGCATCGGTCTGCTGGCTACCGGTCAGATCAAGGCGGAAGAGGTATGGACCGGAATGCTATGTGCCGGTAAGGTCGAGGGAAACGTCAAGACCGTTTTGTCACCGCTCTCGGCGCTGGCACTGGGCGCGGGATTCGGCGCGGTCCTCCTGCTTTTGCGGAAACTGATCGGTCGAAAACACGCCAAACACAGTTGACCGCAGCCAAACCTGCCGCTGACCACCAGGAAATGTCGCGAAAGTCTGAAGGAGAGCAGAGATAGATGTCAACACTAACACTGACTGCCAGCGCCCGTAGCGTGACGGGCCGCAAAGTAAGACGCCTGCGCCCGCAAGGAATTATCCCCGTCGTAATTTACGGAGGAGAGCGGTCGTCGCAGAACGCGCAAGTCGAGGTGACCGAGTTCGAACGCGTTCTGAGCGAAGGCGGCAGTTCCCAACTCGTCAGAGTCGATCTCGAAGGAGAAGAGTACAACATCCTCGTGCGCGAAATTCAGCGTCATCCGGTGCGCCACAACCTGCTGCACGCAGACTTCTACGCCGTCAATATGTCTGAGACCCAGCAGGTCAACGTGCCGTTAGTCACCATCGGAGAGTCGGTGATCGGTACAGACCTGGTCATGGTGCAGGCAATGGAAAGCGTCGAGATCGAAGCGCTGCCGGCTGACATTCCCGCCCAAATCAAAGTCGATGTCTCGTCGCTTGAGGGCCCTGAGAGTCCTCCGATTACGGTCGCAGACCTCCCGAGCATCGCCGGAGTCACCTATATCTCCGACCCCGATGATCCGATCTGCAGCCTGATCCTCTCGCGTGCGGCCGTCAGCGAGGAAGAAGAGGAGGCCGAAGCCGAACTGATCGACCCCGATGCCGAACCGGAGGTCATTGGTCGCGGCCGCGAGGATGAAGAAGAGGAAGAAGAGTAGCTTCGCAACGACGATTGCGCAGGGCGCCGGCACCCGTGTCGGCGCTCTTTCTTTTTGAGCGGCGAGGTCAGTTCCCCTCTTCCGGGTCAGCTTCGCCTTGGTCGTTCCTTTGTTCCGGTCCGTCCGCGGTTAACAGCGAGAGCAGAGGGTTTTCCAGGAACGGCATCGGGTCGACCGCCGCCCCGTAGATGCGCAGTTCCCAATGAAGGTGCTCGCCCGTGCTGCGCCCGGTCGTTCCCACAAAACCGATCGCCTCTCCCGCCTGCACCTTCGCCCCCTGCTCAACCACCGCCTCACGCAAATGCCAGTAGCCTGTGAACAGACCGGCGCCATGGTCGAGAATCACGCTCACCCCGCGCACTTTCAACCGCTCGGCCAGAACGACAATACCATCCCCCGCGGCGACAACGGGACTGCCGCCGGGCGCGGCAAAGTCCTGCCCTGTATGGAAAGACTGAAACACGCCCCCGTTGTAGCTCCGCTCGGTCCCGTAAGGGCTGGTCGTTGGGAACGACGATGACAGCGGCAGTCTGAATGTCTGCCTCCATTGGACCGGTGTAGCCGTCTGCGACCAAATGGGCGCGAGATAGTCCAGTTCCGACTGCAAAACAGCCTGGTCCAGCAAGGCGCTCTGTTCCGCTGGCAGCGTGATCTGCTGACTCGGGAAGTGACGCTCCCGTACCTCCACCAAGAAGGAACGGGATACCGTAACGCCGCTGCGCGCTTCGTAGCCCAGCTGCAACTGATGTTCACCCGGCTCCATCGAGGCCGGCGCCGGCACATAGGCCCCCCAGATCGTAACTTCACCGTCCGCTGCAGCCCCCGCCCCTTCGTCCTCTCGAATAGCCAGCGGCCAGACGACCACAGGCGCACCATTCCACTGCGCCTTCAAAGCAAGCGGACGGATTGCCTCGACCTGAAGCCAGGCGGCCTCGCCCTGCCCAACTGCAGCGGGAACGCTCACGATCCGCACAGCGCCGAAACGCAGCCTCACCGCCGGGCGAGGCGAATCTCGCGCAAGCAGTATCTGCTGGCCTGGAAAAAGTCGGGCCTCGGGCGTAACACGATTGAGAATGGAAAGCCGGGCTGCCGAAAGCCCTTCGCGGATGGCGATCGATTGGACGGTGTCGCCCGGCCGGGCGAGAACCGTGCCTGGCGACGCGTTCTCCAGAGGGAGGTTGAGTACCTTGCCCACGTAGAGGACATCCACGTCGGCGATATCGTTGGCAGCTGCCAGTTCCTCGACCGAAATGTCAAACTGAGCGGCTATCGAACCCAACGTATCGCCTGACTGGACAGTATATGTTTCCTCCGGCAACTGCGCGTAAAGCACTTTGGCTGGCGAATACGCCAGAAATGCCACAGACAACACGCAAATGAACGCCAGGCGGTGAAATGCCTGCCATACCGGCCCCAGTCGAGCTGTCATCCACTCATGCCCCATCGGCCGACTGGTACACTTCCGGCTTCAATACGCCGATATAGGGCAAATTGCGATACCTCTGATTGAAATCGAGGCCGTATCCGATGACAAACTCGTCGGGGACCGAAAATCCGGTCCACAGAACGTCGATGCCCACCTCGCGACGCGACGGCTTGTCCAGTAGCGTCACAACCTCCAGGCTGGCCGGATTGCGGGCACTGAAGAGCTGCGTCAAATAGGCGAGCGTATGCCCGCTGTCGATGATGTCCTCAACCAGGAGAACATGACGGCCTTCGATCGGTTCATTCAGGTCCTTCATGATCCGCACAATGCCCGAGCTTGACGTCGAAGCGCCGTAGCTGCTGGTCGCCAGAAAGTCGATCTCGTGCGGAATCGATATCGCCCGCATCAAGTCGGCAAGAAAGAGAACGCTGCCTTTCAAGACCGCTATCAGCAATAGGTCCTTGTCCGCGTAGTGCTCGTCAATCCGCCGACCCAACTCGCGCACACGCGCCTGGATAGCCTCCGCAGAGACCAGCACCCGCTCGACATCACGGCTCCAATAGGCCTGCCCCACGACAGGCGGCTCGTCATCTGTCACGACGGCAGCTTCCGATGCACGCTCTACCATTTGCAGCTTCTCCTGGAATCGCGTTCGGCCTGCGATGATAGACGGCTCACATCCATTCCCTGAACTGACGGAGCCTCGGTTGTGGTGGGGATGCGTTCGAATCCTATCATTCACTCTCGACGCGCCCCAAATTCCGCCCCTTCCGCCAAGCAGATCCTCACAACCGCCAGCAGCTCGCTGAGGATCATTGCCGTAGCACCCCAAATCTTCTGACCCCGTATCGCGTAAAAGGGCACCAACGCTGTGCGGTCCTCCAATTGCCAGCGCTCGCGCCGATAATGAGTCGGGTTAAGAAAGTCCTCGATCGAGACTTCCATCAGTTCAGCTACCTCGCGCCTGTTCGGCCGAAACACGGGCCGGCCTGCAACCCTCCCCACCGTGGGCGTGACCTCGTAGTTGCTGGGCCGGATATAGAGCTGTGTCAGCCGGCCGATCACCTCCACGTCGCCCGGCGCGATACCCAGCTCCTCCTGCGCTTCCCGAAGCGCCGTTTCTGTCAGATTCGCGTCCCTCTCCTCCCTGCCGCCTCCCGCAAACGCGACTTGACCGCTGTGCGCGCCGTCATATCTCGGACGAACGATAAGAGGAAGATGCAGACCGCCGCGATGTGGATAGAGGAGGACCAGAACGCCGCTCTCACGAGCAGGCTCCGCCGGCCTGTCGTCAGGATGCCAGCCGGGCCGCGGAAGCGGCGCCATCAAGGCCTGTGCCGGGCGGCCGGGGAGCGGGCCCGCCAACCTCATTTGCAGACATACCCAAAACCGGTCCAGCGCAGCGGACCCGCCTGTTCTCCCGAGCCCCAGCGAGTTCCGCCTGCTTCGCATCTGTTCAGCGCCCATCAGCTCTGGCCTCGCAGGGACCTGAAAACGGTCCTGCCCTGCTCATCGACTTCCCAGCCATATTCATCCAGGTATATCGTCCGGTCAGGCAGCGTGAGCCGCCGCGCCTCGCGTTCAAAACGAAACTCTACTGCTCCCTCCGGGCCGGTCAAGAGACCCGTGGCCGCCGCCGCATCGCGACGAGCAAAACGCAACTTTGTCAACGGCTGCCGGCTCGCCCACAGGACAATTGGCCGCAGACTCATCAGGACGACTCCCGCCAGGAGAGGTGGACTACGCCCTGGCTGCTCTCGGTGATTCGCACACGGTCGGCAATCTGGTGACCCGCCACCCAGACGACCTCCGCGCCATCCAGAAGAACGGGCCAGCCCGAACGAAGCCAGCGCGGGACCTTACGATCGGTCAGATAGTCGGACAGGCTCTTGCCATGCCCGCCCAGACCCAACTGCGCAAATCGCATGCCCGGCTGGGGCGCGGCCAGCGCGAGTTGCCCCACCCGGTCCGCACTCATGTAGGCCTCCCACGGCGAGAGCCGCGCAGACCAGCCCTGCGGCAGGTCCCCAACTTCCAGCAATTCACAGTGCAACGTCCAGTCGGGCAGCGCGATCTCGCCGGGAATATACAGTCTTCTGCACCTGTGACGGGAACGCCAATCGCAATCGAGATAGGGATGGTCGGCGACAAAGGGCGCCGCGCCGGCCCGGTGCAGGCTGAAGGAACCGGCCGTCCGCGTCATCACCGCGTCGGCGACCCATGTGTACGGTCCGCCGGCGCGCTCCTCCTCCAGAAGCGTCTGCCGCAGACGTTCGACTGCGTCAAAGTTGATACGGGCAGAAGACAGCCCCAGGCAAAGTCCGCCAGCGCGCAGGGTCGCCCGCTGGTCCGCCACATTCAGACTTCGAAATGCTGCCAGGTCGAATACCTGACGTTCGGAATTGGCAGAAGGCCCGGCCGGAAAGCTGCCCGTTGCACGCCCCCGCCCCTCCTGCTCCGGCGCGCCATCGGCCCCCCGGCGGGCAGACAACATCGCCTTGCGGACATGCCGAGCGGACCGCTCAGCCTCCGCCGCGAGCAGCGACGCCGTTCGGCAGAGAGTCGCAACGACCTTCGGGTTGATCGCCTCCAATTGCGGCAGGACCTCATGTCGCAGCCGATTGCGCACCAGCGACCGGTCCTGATTGCTGGGATCCTCGCGCCATGGGAGCCCGTGCTGCGCAAGATACTGTAAGATTTCATCACGGGTCGCGCCGAGCAGGGGACGCACAAGCCGCACGCCCGGCACAGGCCGGTCGTCCACGAACAGAGGGCGCGCCGGTCGCATGCCTGCCAGCCCGTCCAGGCCGCTGCCGCGAACCAGGTTCATCAGCACCGTCTCAGCCTGATCATTTGCCGTGTGGGCCACCGCGACCTCCACAACTCTTCCACCTGACTGGTGTTGCGTCGCAACCTCGGCCAGGAATCGGTAGCGCGCCCGCCTGGCCGCCGCCTCCAGATTGCCGCCGCGAGCCAGCGCCTCCCGCGGCAGAGTCGACGATTCCAACGGCACCTCCCAGCGCTCCGAGATCTCCGCGACAAAGGCGGCATCGTCCCCGGATTCCGCTCGCAAACCGTGATCGAGATGCGCAGCTACCACGTCGATCGACCAGCCCGCGCGCAGACGCGAGAGCAGGTGCAGAAGCGTAACGCTGTCTGCGCCGCCGCTGACGCCGACGACGACCGTACCCCCCATCCCCTCCTCACGCGCGGCAGCCGTAAGAATACCATGGCAAGCCCGCGCGCGCAGGAGCAGCGCCGTCAAGCGCCGGTCAATCGCCGTATCCGACTCCTGATCGGGGCGCGAACCGACCCGCTCTCCCCGCCTTCCTTGGCCCCGCCCACAGCCTCCCGGAGGCCTGCGATCAGGTCTATCTCTTCCTTTTTCGGACATGGAACACTCGTTGACAGGCAGCCTTCGCGCACGCACCGGTGCGCCCACACTGCCCCACGAACGCAGCTCGCGCGTGCCTTGATTCGGAGGCCCATCCCGTGGAACTCAACTCGACGCGCTATGGCCTTGCAGCCGCAAAAAAGCCTTCCAATAGCATAGCGGACGGGCGACACCTTTTGCAAGATAAACGATCAAATTGGATCGGACATTCCAGCATCGCGGTTTTGTGTCGTTTGCCGCTATGGTATACTAGGATGGCGAACGGCCTCGCGCGGGTGGTATCGAGGACCGGTCTATTGCTGCTCATCCATTGAAAACTGGAATGGAGATCTCCCCAGAGTGTCAAACCCGTTAGATTGGCTGTTGGGGCTTTTTTCACTCGATATTGGTATCGACTTAGGCACAGCCAATACCCTGGTTCACGTGAAGGGCCGGGGGGTCATCATTGACGAACCCTCCGTGGTTGCAATTGACAACTCGTCGAAGCGGCGTAACAAGGTCAAGGCAATCGGCCAGGAGGCCAAGGAGATGGTGGGTCGGACGCCGAGCCATATCATCGCCAAACGCCCCCTGCAGGACGGCGTGATTTCCGACTTCGAAGAGACTGAGGAGATGATTCACGCCTTTATCGGCAAAGTCCACGGCAAGCGGGCTTTCGGTACGGCCCGCCCGCGCGTTGTGATCGGCATCCCGTCCGGCGCGACCGAAGTCGAAAAACGGGCTGTCCGCGATGCCACCGTCAGCGCAGGCGCCCGCGAAGCAGGACTGGTCGAAGAACCGATGGCAGCCGCAATCGGCTCCGGCCTGCCTGTAACCGAATCGATCGGCTCGATGATCGTCGACATCGGCGGCGGCACCACCGAAGTAGCCGTCATCTCAATGGGCGGCATCGTCGTCTCCCGCTCAATTCGCGTGGCCGGCGATGAAATGAACGAGGACATAATCACCTACAGCCGCCAGAAGTACAATCTGCTGATCGGCGAACGCATGGCCGAACGCGTCAAAATCGAAATCGGCTCCGCCTACCCCCTCGAACAAGAGCGGACCATGATCATCCGCGGACGCAACCTGATTACAGGTCTGCCAGAGGCAATTGAAGTCAGCTCGGTCGAAATCAGAGAAGCCCTGATCGGCTCAGTTGACGTCATCGTCGACGCCGTCAAGGACACCTTGGATGAAACGCCTCCCGAGCTCGTAGCCGATCTGATGGAGCACGGTATTGTACTGGCCGGCGGAGGCGCCCTGCTGCAGGGAATGGCCCAGCGCATCCAGGACGAAAACCGTATGCACGTCTATGTGGCCGACAATCCACTCTCCTCCGTCGTGCTGGGGACAGGCATGATCCTGGAAAAGCCGGAACACTACGCAGAAACGCTGACGACTATGCAGCGAAAAACCACGATCAGGTAGGTCCGAGGCTCCCGTTTTCGGTTATCGGTTGCCATGTCGCAGCGTACATTGAATGCTGATTACTGAAAACTATGCGAGAACATCGCGGCTGGAGTGGAGGCAACCTCGCTCTCAAACTTACCATCCTCGCGCTGACTGCAATCCTGCTGCTGGCCCTGCAACAGACCGGCCGCCTGGGAACCCTCGAAGGCCTGGTTACGCTGGTGACCGCACCGGGCCAGTCAGGGCTATCCTCCCTGACCGACCGCCTCTCCAACTCGCTGACGAATCTTCGCAACTATCGCAACCTCCAGCAGCGAGTCACCGAACTGGAACTGATCACCCAAGGCCTTATCGTTGAAAACCTGCGCCTGAAGGAAGTGGAGCGGGAAAACCAGCGCCTGCGCGAACTTCTGGCCTTCGCCGAAACAAGGCCCTCCTTCGAGTTGCGGGGCGGTCAGATTATCGCCCGTGTCATCGGCAAGAACGCAACCAACTTCCTCGATGTTGCCATGATCGATCTCGGCTCGCGCCATGGCATCCACGTTGGTATGCCGGTCGTCAACGAACAGGGACTTGTCGGCCGCATCTATACCGTAACCGCAACAACCTCGAAAGTGCTGCTCATAACAGACACGTCGAGCACCGTCAATACCATCCTGCAGGCCAGCAGACTTACCGGAATCGTTAACGGCGCCCCGGGCGCCGATCCGGTCATGGGATTCATTCCGCAGGGAACGGAGGTGGGCGTTGGGGAAGTCGTGCTGACTTCTGGCATGGGGGGCAACTTCCCCAAAGGAATCCCGGTAGGACAAGTGATCGACGTGCGCCAGAAGGACGTCGACGTCTTCCAGGAGGCCGTCGTGCGGCCGACTGTCAACTTTGGCCGACTGGAATTCGTTATGGTCGTCACCAACTTTGACCCATTCGAATCCGTGCCCTTTCTCGATACTCTGCCCGCCCAGCCAATAGAACCTTCAGAGGAGACGAGTGAGGAGTGAGATAGGCAGGCGACGGCCCAGAGAATCCGCCGCAGAGAGAAACACTCTTTCTGCCCGCCCTTCACCGCTCTCGCCTCGCGATTGGGGCATTTCATGGGTCTTCGTGCCAGCCCTGGGCGCGGCCGCAATCTTTCAGGTTGTCGTCGTGCCCAGACTCGCCCTGAACGGCGTCTACCCCGACCTGATCTTGCTGCTCGTTATCGCCAAGTCGCTCCTCGCAGGCAGACATGATGCCGTCGTCTGGGGGTTCACAGGCGGCCTGTGGATGGACATCCTTAGCGGCGGCGCCATCGGCGCCTCCAGCCTGGCGCTCATGACCACCGCCCTGTTGACCGGAATCGGCCACAATGCAATCTTCCGCCGCCATCTCTTCGTCCCTTCAATCGCCGCGCTGTCAGGCACTCTCGTCTTCTCTCTCGTTTACGTGGCGATTCTCAACATCGTCGGATTCCGCTTCCAGCCCTACCTGCTTGTCACCGAAATCGTCGTCCCGGTTTGCCTGTACAATGGCGCGGTTATGCTCCTGGCAACACCGCTCCTGAATCGCTTGCCCGAAAAGGCAGAGTACCCCTGAGCGGCAACCGCCGTCTCCGAGAACGATGCCGGTCCGCTGAACAGGCCGCGTTCGGCGCTTGAAGGCTCGACAGCCCCTAACATACTGCCATGAATGAACGTGCAACGCGCACGGCAACCTCAACCTCCATAGTCGTCCGTCTGACTCTGCTGGCAACCTTTCTCGTATTTTGCGTACGACTTTATGGCCTCCAGATCGTGCGCGGCGCCAACTACCAGGAACAGGCCGCGGTCAACCGATTGCGCACCATCGACCTCTATGCGCCGCGCGGCGTGATCTACGACCGCAACGGAGAGATTCTGGCCCGCAATCGCCCCAGCTTCGTCATCTCCGTCATCCCGGCAGACCTGCCGCCAAACGACGTTACTACAGCTGTCAACGAACAGCGCATCGCCATCGAAAGACTGCTCGCCGCTCTGGGAGCGGATACAGATCCCGAAATGGCCATTCGCATCGCCGAAGTTATGTTCCTGCACCTCGGCCGAGAAGACTTCAAGGCCACCGTCGGAACCGCGGGAATCACGCTCTCCTTCCGCCTCGTCAATCTGGAAACATTGCAGATCGACGATGAAGGTCGCGAAATCCTGGTCGAAGAGCCCACACTGATCCCCGACCTTTCAGAACCACTCTCGGCCGCAGGTTTGCTTGCGCTGTTGGAAAGGGCCATCGCCCTCGGTTCGCAGGGCAGCTCCTACAAGCCGATCGCTATCCTCGACCTGGTCGACCGCGAGCAGGCCTTCCGCGTCGCCGAACAGACCTACCGGCTGCCAGGCATCCACGTGCTGCAGAAGCCGGTTAGAGAGTATCCTTTCCGCGAACTGGCAGGGCATGTACTCGGCTTTCTGGGACCGATCCCCAAACTCGCGGCCGACGACTATAAGGCCGAAGGATACGACAACCCAAACGAGTCCGTAGGCTTGAACGGACTGGAATACACCTACCAGGACGCCTTAAGGGGACAGCCGGGGCGCAAAATCATCGAAGTAGACATTCTCGGCCGGGAAAGCCGCACGGTCAGTACCGAAAGAGAGTCGGAGCCCGGTCTCAATCTCCACCTGAGCCTCGACATTCACCTGCAACAGGTGATGCACGACGCTCTCGCCCGCATGCTGGAAGAAACGGGCGCCCCCCACGGTGTCGCATTGGCAATGGACCCGCGCGACGGCACAATGCTGGGCCTGGTCAGCCTGCCCAGCTACGACAACAACATCTTCTCCGAAGGATTGGGCGAAGAGTATAGGGCGCTCGAAGTCGAGGACGACACCCGACGCCCCCTCTACAACTACGCCATCGGCGGGCTATACCCACCCGGCTCCACATTCAAACTCGTCACAGCCACCGCCGCCCTGGCCGAGCGCGTCGTTGACCCCTACACGGTCTTTGTCGACCGAGGGCCCATCTATCTACCTAATTTCTTCTTCCCCGACGACCCCGAACAGGCACAGGAATTCGTCAGCTGGAACCACAAACTGAACATCCTGCACGGCCCCATGACCATCGTGGAGGGGATCGGCCTCTCCAATGACATCTTCTTCTACTACCTTGGCGGCGGCTACCCCAACCGCATGACCGGATTGGGCAGCGAACGCCTCGCCAAGTGGATGCGACTGTTCGGCTACGGCGAATTGACCGGAATCGACCTACCTGGTGAGGTCAAGGCAATCGTACCCGATGAACAGTGGAAAAGACTGACCAAGGCCGAAAGGTGGACCACGGGCGACAGCTACAATATGGCGATCGGGCAGGGAGATGTCTTGGGCACACCCCTGCAAGTCCTTGTCAGTACCGCTGCAGTTGCCAATGGCGGTTACGTGGTCAAGCCGCAATTCGTGCGCGAAGTGGTCGATACCCAGGGCAACCTACAGTGGCAATACGAACCGGTCCTGCAGGAGCGGCTCCCCGTCGAACCGGGTCTGCTCCGCGTCGTCCAGAGGGGGATGTGGCACGCCGTCAACGGACCGGCAGGAACCTCTGGCAACAGCCGCGTCGAAGGAGTTATCGTGGCCGGCAAGACCGGAACAGCCGAGTACTGCGCCTGGGATGTTGAAATCCAGGACTGCAAAGACCGGGACCACGAAGGAAATCTGCCCTTCCATGCCTGGTACGCCGCCTACGCGCCATACCACAGCCCGGAAATTGCCGTAACCGTTTTCGTCTACCGCGGAGGTGAAGGGTCGACCGCCGCCATTCCTGTCGCCCAGGAGACGCTCAACGCCTACTTTCATGGAAGCGGCGATGCCGAACCCTAGCCCCGGCGTCGCCCGCTAGGCCCTTGCCGCCGGGCCGCCGCTCCCACACGGCATGACGACATTCCCGCGGTCACAGTCCCGGCCCGCCCTTCTGAAACGCCGCAATGTCAGGCCATCCGCCGCCAATCGGCCCGGTTCCGTGTACCGGGCTTTTGGTTTCAGGTTCCGGGCTTTTGGTTTATAGTAAAAGTCGCGACAATTTGCTGAGGCCGGGGAATCCGTTAGAACCGCTTGCATGCCCGCATCCCGCGCCGCAGCCCTTGGGAAAATGAGACCGGCTGAATGGCGCATCGGTTGGTTTTAGCGAGGCTTGGTCCTTAACGATGAGTGTCCGCATCATAGGCCGCGGCGGCCTGACCGTCGTCGACGTAACCGGCGAAAAGGGAGCCTGGAGCGATATCGTAAATTACGTTGCCGGGCACATTTCGAAGGCGCAGGACTTCTTCCGAGACGAACGGCTTGCGCTCTCCGTCGGCGACCGCAAAATCACCTCCGCCGATCTTCAACTGATTCACAATGCCCTGCGCGGTCAGAATATCCGCGTCGTCGCCCTCCACACCAGCAACCCCTCCTCCTACCTGCTCGCCAGGGACTTGGGCCTGGAAACGGTTTGGGAAGGGCCATCGCCCCCCCCTTTGCCCAATGAGACGGGCCCGAAAAGCGCTGAAACGCCGCAGCCCTCCTTTTCGTTTCGCCCCTCTGGTTTCCCTCGCCCCGGTTCTGCACCCTTTGGTTCTGGCCCCATCGATTCCGGTCCGGCGCCCGCTTCCGGCGAGCCTCCTCAGACGCTGGGTCGCTGGTCGCAAATCGCCGCTCGATATCAGCAGTCGAAAGCGGCCGACCAGGAGCGGGAGTATCCGCCGGCACAAAAGCAAGACGGTCCCTCCCAAAGCGAAAACAGTCGCGACAACCTAGCCCCGGCTATCGAGGACACACCCCACAACGATGATGCCGCTAACCTGACACCCTGGGGCGAGGCTGCGCCCGAAGACGCCGATCCGCCGCCCTTCGTCCATCGCGGTACCTTGCGCTCGGGCCAGTCCTGCAGACACGCCGGCACCGTCGTGATCTTAGGCGATGTCAACCCGGGCGCGCAGGTCATCAGCGGTGGCGACGTGCTCGTATGGGGGCGCTTACGCGGCTTCGTGCACGCCGGCGCAATGGGCGACGACCGCGCCATCGTGGCCGCACTCGACTTCGAACCGGTGCAGCTGCGCATCGCCGGCCACATTGCCATGACACCCAAGGGCGCTTCCAACAACCCCGGCTACTGGTTCTGGAAACGCGACAGCAGCGGCAGACCCGAAGTTGCCAAAGTTATCGACGAACAGATTTACGTGGACCCTTGGGATGCAGGCGCCGGTACCTAGCGTGGCGCACGAACCGCGCCCGGCGTATGCGCTTGCCACCAGGATGAATGCCCATGCGTCTGCGCCGGCATACCGAAACCTCAGACCTCGAAAGATTCAAGACTCACGACTATGGGCGTTGTCCTCACCCTGACCTCCGGCAAAGGCGGCGTGGGCAAGACCACAACCACCGCAAACCTGGGTATTGCTCTGGCCATGGCCGGTCAACGCGTCGTGGTCGTGGATGCCGACATCGGCCTGCGCAATCTCGACATTGTCATGGGCCTGGAGAGCCGCGTCGTCTACAATCTGGTCGACGCCATCGAAGGCCGTTGCCCTGTGCACGAAGCCCTGGTGCGCGACAGGCGCGTCGACGAACTCTACCTCTTGCCCAGTTCGCAGACCCGCGACAAGACCGCCATTGCACCCGACCAGATGATGACGTTATGCGAAGAACTGAGCGCGATCGCCGACTTCGTACTCATCGACTCCCCCGCCGGCATTGAACTGGGCTTCCAGAACGCCATCGCCGCCGCCGCCGAAGTCATCATCGTGACGACGCCGGAGGTCAGCGCCCTGCGCGACGCCGACAAAGTAATCTTCCTCCTTGAACGCGACACCGATATCCAGGCGCGGCTCGTCATCAACCGCTACAATCCCCGCCTCGTGCGCCGCAAGGAGATGTTCACACGCAATGACATTCTCAGCATCCTCAGCATCGACCTGCTCGGTATCGTTCCTGAGGATGACGAAATCATCGTTTCCGCCAACAAAGGATGGCCCGTTGCGCTCGAACGCAAAAGAAAGGTCAGCCGCGCCTACCACAACATCGCCCAAAGACTGCTCGGTTACAATGTGCCCCTGATCCCCTTCAAGGAGATCAGCTGGGCCGAGCGACTGCGGCGCCTCATGGGTCTCTGAATGTTCCGTCACTTCGACAAACCGCTCTTCTTTGCCGTGCTTCTCCTCTGCGGCATCGGCATCGCCATGACCTACAGCGCCACCAATACCGACGTGGTCCTGGAAAACTACTGGCAGCGGCAGCTTGTCTTTACGATCCTGGGCGTAATCGCCCTTGCGACGACCGCACTCTTCGACTACCGGCACCTGGAGCTGCTGGCCCAGCCCAGCTACTTCTTTCTGATCGGCTCGCTGGTGGCGGTTTATCTCTTCGGCGAGGTCAAGGGCGGCGCGCAGCGCTGGCTGGACCTGGGCCGCACGGACGTCCAGCCGACCGAGTTCGGCAAGTTCCTGTTAATCGTATTCCTGGCCTGGTATCTCAGCCGCTTTCAGGAGCGCATTCGCTCGTTACCGTACCTGCTGGGAGCAGTTGTTCTCCTTCTCCTTCCCCTGGCCCTCGTGTACGTTCAACCCGATCTAGGCATGACCGTTACGTTGGCCTTTATCAGCGGCACCTTGATTCTCATCAACGGCGTCCGGGTCGTCCATCTCCTCCTCGTTACTGTAGCTGCCGGTGCCGTGCCCATATGGCTTGCCATTCAAGGAACGCTCCAAAACTATTTTCAGGACTACATGGTGGAGCGCATCGCCATCTTTCTCGACCCTGCCTCGAACCCGGATGCCGCCTTCAACGTCCAGCAGGCCCTCATTAGTATCGGCAACGGCGGCTGGATCGGGATGGGATGGGGCGAAGGAACACAGAATCAGCTACGCTTTTTGCGCGTCCGCCACACCGACTTTATCTTCAGCGTCATCGCCGAGGAGCTGGGCTATCTGGGCGCCGTGCTCATCATGGGGCTGCTCTTCTTCGTCATCTGGCGCCTCGTCCGCATCGCCGACCTCGCCCAGGACCAGTTCGGCAGGCTCATCACGCTCGGCGTTGCCGCGCTGATCTTCTTCCAGACCTTCGTCAACGTCGGCATGAATCTGGCCATCATGCCGGTTACGGGCATGACGCTGCCCTTCCTCAGCTATGGAGGCAGCAGTCTCGTTTCGATGATGGTGGCAGTGGGGCTGGCGCAGAGCGTCGTCATGCGCCATCGAAAAGTGGACTTCTCGTAGATGTGGCTACCGGCTTCCGACTCACCCGAATCGGGACAGCTTGCGCCGACGGCTCTACCGCTATAACCCTCTCAACAGTTCGGCCCACAACCCCGGCTGCAGGCCGATAACAACCACGGCGATTGTCGTAACGGCCAGGCTGAAGTTGATCGCCGGGCCGCAATTGCACGAGATCTCACCTTCCGCCTCTCTGAAGAACATCGCCGCAACCACTCGCAGGTAGTAGTATGCGCTGATGGCGCTGTTGAGCACGCCGATCACCGCCAGCCAGGCCAGGTCGGCCTCGACCGCCGCCTTGAATATCAAAAACTTGCCGAAAAATCCGGCCAGCGGTGGAATGCCGCTCAGGCTGAGCATGAAGACCGCCATCGCGACCGCCAGAGAGGGGTACCTCGTGCCCAGGCCGTCGAACCGGTCTTGCCCAACATCCCCTTCACCCCTGCCCTCCAGCACGATCACGACCCCGAACGCGCCAATATTCATGAAGGCGTAGGCAAAGAGATAGAACGCCGCAGCAGAGGTCGCGGCCGGTGTGCCGGCCACGAGCGCAATCAGGATCGTGCCCGCGTGGGCTACGCTCGAATAGGCCAGCATGCGCTTGACACTGCTCTGCCGCAGCGCCGTCAGGTTGCCGACTGTCATCGTCAGAACGGCCAGAACAGCCAGGGGGGCCGCCCACTGCTCGTAGAGCGACGGCAGTGCAACCATCATCACCCGCAGGAACCCGGCAAATGCTGCTGCCTTCGTGCCTACGCTCATAAAGGCCGTAACCGGCGTCGGCGCACCCTGGTAGACGTCGGGCGTCCACATGTGAAAGGGCACAAGGCTCACTTTGAAGCCAAACCCGACCAGCAGCAGCGCAATGCCCGGCCACACCAGCGACCGGTTGCCGCCCCCGGAAGAAAGCGTCTCGTGAATCTGCTGATAGCTCGTACTGCCGCCGGCCCCGTACAGCAGCGCCGACCCGTATACGAAGAATGTGCTGGCAAATGCCCCCAATAGAAAATACTTCATCGCGGCCTCAATGCTGCGCGGATTCTCGCGCTGAAAGCCGCTCAAAATGTAGAGCGCCAGCGAAAATATCTCCAGCGCGATGAAGAGCACGATCAGATTCGTAGCCGTGCCCATCAACATCATGCCGATCACTGCCAGAATAAACAGCGAATAGAACGCGCCCCCTTGGCGCTCGATCGCCGGCAAATAGTTCCGGCTCAGCAGTACGCCGAAGATTCCGGCTATCAGGACAATCAGCCGTACGCTCAATGCAAATCCATCCGAGACCGCGCCGCCCAGATACTCGGCCGGAGGCCGGCTCCAGATCAGCAGCGACGCGCCCATGCCCAGTACCAGAATCGCGATCGACAACGCCGCCAAAGGCCCGCTCCCGTCCTGCTTGCGCCGGCCGATGTCGACCATCATCAGGACCATGACCCCGACTGCAAGCACGATCTCTGGCAGGAGTACGGTTACGTCTTTGAAAAGGAGAGCGGTATCCATAGCTGTCAGTCGTTAGCGCCTGGCCGTCAACAAACCGTCTTCGGCGATCAGAGGCGAATGGTCTTGTGAATCGACGATGAGAGCGTCCCGTTCCACCGGCATCTGCAGATTTGCCAGCGCGCTCGCCGACGGGTTGATCTTGCTGAGAAACAGATTGGGCGCCAGGCCGATAACGAAAAACAGAACGACAATCGGCACCAGCTGCCAGATCTCCTTCCAGTTCAGGTCGGGCAGATTCTCCCTGAAATTGGCCGGGTTCTCGAGCGCGCCCTGCGCCACCTTGCGGAACGCGTGGAGCAGATACCAGGCCGCCAGAATGATGCCGACGGTGCCCAGGACCGCGAACAACGGCGTGCTCTTATAGGTGCCCAGCAGGATCAGAAACTCGCTCACAAAGCCGTTGAGGCCGGGAAGGCCCGCGCTGCTCAACGCCACCACCAGGAAGAAATAGCAGAAGATAGGCACGCTCGCCCACAGGCCGCCGAAATCGCTCAACAGCCGCGTGTGCCGCCGCTCGTAGAGCATCCCCACCATCAGAAACAGCGCGCCCGTGCTCAGGCCATGACTAACCATCTGCAGCACCGCCCCGCTGATCGCCTGCTCGTTCAAGGCGAAGATACCCAGCACCACAAAGCCCATGTGCGCCACCGAAGAATACGCCACCAGCGACTTCAGATCGCGCTGCGCCAGCGCCACCAGCGCGCCGTAGAGAATCCCCACGATCGCCAGGATCGAAATCAACGACGAATAATCGGCAACCGCGGCTGGGAAAAGCGGCAACGCAAAGCGCACAAAGCCGTACGTTCCCAGCTTCAGGAGCACGCCCGCCAGTATGACCGAACCCGCGGTCGGGGCCTCGACGTGCGCATCGGGCAGCCACGTATGGAAAGGGAAAAGCGGCACTTTGATGGCGAACGCCAGCGCGAATGCAAGGAACCCCAGCTGCTGCAACCCCGCCGGCACGCCCAGGCGCTGCAGCTCCAGCAGATCAAACGTGCCGGTCTGGAAATAGAGCGTCAGGATCGCCACCAGCATCAGCGCCGAACCCGCCAGCGTGTAGAGGAAGAACTTGACCGCGGCGTATACCCGGTTGTCGCTGCCCCACTTGCCGATCAGCAGCGCCATCGGAATCAGGCTGAACTCCCAGAAAACGTAGAACAGGACGAGGTCGAGCGCGAGGAAAACTCCCAGCACTGCCGTCTCCATCAGAAGCATCAGCGCCAGATAGCCGCCGACGTTCTGCTTGACGTGCTGATTGCTGAACGCCACCGCGATCGGCATTAGAAAGGTCGTCAGTACGACCAGCCACAGGCTGATCCCGTCCACCCCCAGGTGATAATGGATGTTCAGACCCGGCATCCAGGCGTACCGCTCGACGAACTGCATGTCGGGGATATCCTGCCAGCCGGGCAGCAGCAGCAGACTGACCACAAAGGTGGCGATCGCCGCGCCGAATGCCACCGCCTTCTTAAGACTGTCGTTCGGCGCAATCAGGACGATTATGGCGCCGGCAAGCGGCAAAAAAGTCAAGACTGAGAGCATAAAACACCGGATTCTCGTTGTACGATTTCAAGCCCCCGCCGCGGCAACTGAG
This sequence comes from Caldilineaceae bacterium, assembly GCA_034428395.1. Lineage (GTDB taxonomy): Bacteria > Chloroflexota > Anaerolineae > Caldilineales > Caldilineaceae > Bin5. The sequence goes on along the minus strand of DAOUHX010000260.1, from coordinate 6,553 downwards.
CCGCCGCGCCTAGGAACTGAATACCAGGAACAGCAGCAGCGCCGCCACGCCGACGAAGAGACTCAGCGCGTAGGTCGGCACCAGTCCGTTGTGGACCTTGCGCAGCGCACCCCCCATCGCCAGGCTCACCTGCCCGACGAGATTGACTGCACCGTCAACCACGCCCGCGTCCACCACGCTGTCAAACCACCGCGCAAGCCCCAGCAGCGGGCTCACGAACAGGACGGCGTAGATCTCGTCCACATACCATTTGTTGGAGGCAGCCTGCTCCAGCGGCTTGAACACGCCGGTGATGCCCGCCGCCCACCCGGCCCCACGCGGCGCGCCTTCCGCATCCTTCGCGCCCTGCACGTAGCGCCCGTACGCCAGCGCCGCACCGACCACCGCAACAACCGCGCTCACCACGAGCAGGACAAGCTCCAGCCGAACTGCAGCATGGAACGCCGGCTTCCCGACCGCCGCTTCCAGGTAATGTTCCATCGTCAGCAGGAACGGCAGGTTGAGCGCTCCGCCGACCAGCGCCAGGACCGCCAAGACCCATAGCGGCACCGTCATTACCGCAGGGCTTTCGTGCGCGTGCTCGTGAATATGCTCGTCGCGCGCTTCGCCCCAGAACGCCATGAATACCGCGCGGAAGCTATAGAACGCAGTCAGCAGCGCGGTGAACAGACCGAGCAGGTAGAGGAGAATGTTGTGATTGGAGGCATGCAGCAGGATCCCGTCCTTCGAGAAGAACCCCGACAGCAGCGGCAGACCGGCGAGCGCAGCCGCACCGATCAGAAAGAGGTTGTGCGTCGTGGGCATCTTGGCCCGCAGGTTGCCCATCTTGCGAATGTCCAGCTCCCCACCCGGGAGCCCGTGCATGACGTTGCCGGCCGCGAGAAAGAGCAGCGCCTTGAAAAAGGCATGCGTAACAAGATGGAAGATGGCGAAGGCGTACGCCCCCACGCCGACGCCGAGCATCATGAAGCCCAGCTGGGAAATCGTCGAATAGGCCAGAATCTTCTTCAGGTCAACCTGCGTCAGCGCGATCGACGCCGCCAGCAGCGCCGTCAGCGCCCCGACCCAGGCCGCGACGTCCCCGGCCAGGGGAGCCAACCCCCACAGGACGTGCGTGCGCGCGATCATGTAGATGCCGGCCGTCACCATCGTCGCCGCGTGAATCAACGCCGATACCGGCGTCGGGCCCGCCATCGCGTCCGGCAGCCAGACGAAAAGGGGCAGCTGCGCGCTCTTTCCGGTCGCCGCCAGCAGCAGCAGCAGGCACACCGCCAGCGCCGCCCCGGTCGACAGCGCTCCGGCCGCGGCGAAGACCTCCTCAAAGACCACCGACCCGACGCCCGTCCAGATCAGAAAGACCGCCACCATCATGCCGAAATCGCCGATCCGGTTGACCAAAAACGCCTTCTTGCCCGCGTCGGCATAGTGGCCGTAGGAGTCGTCGTAGCGGTCGAAGTAGAAGCCGATCAGCAGATAGGAGGCGAGACCCACGCCCTCCCAGCCTACAAACATCCCAACGAAATTGTCGCTGAGGACCAGCACCAGCATCGCCAGGATGAAGAAGTTGAGATAGACGAAGAAGCGCTGGTAGTTCTGCTCGCCGTGCATATAGCCGCCGGCGTAAATGTGGATCAACGCGCCCACGCCCGTTACAACCAGCGCCATTGTCACGCTGAGAGGGTCGATCAGCATCGCGGCCGGGGCATGGAAACTGCCCACCGAAATCCAGTCCCACAGGTGGACCGTAACCGAGCGATGATGCTCGTCCAGCCCGGACAGGCCGAAGAACATGCCAGCGCTCACGAGAAACGACAGCACCACCGCGCCCGAAGCCACGGCATGAATGCCGCGTTCACCCAGTCTGCCGCCGGCAAACAGGTTGATCAGCGCGCCCAAAGCGGGAAAGAGAAATACGAGCCAGGCAAAATCCATAACTGCGACTTCCAATAACGGGTGTCAGATTTCCGGTATTTCCTGCCTGGTCTCATGCGGTCCACCTGACTGCGCCGCCAAACCAGCAAGAAATAGACCGGTTACCATTTGAGCAAATTGATCTCGTCGATGTTGATGCTCTTCTGGTGGCGCACGTTCGCGATCAGGATCGCCAAACCGACCGCAACCTCAGCCGCAGCCACAGCCATGATCATGAAAACAAAGATCTGCCCTTCGAGATTGCCCCACTGGCGGGCAAGCGCTATCAGGGTCAGATTCACGCTGTTCAGCATCATCTCGATGCACATGAATATGATGAGCGCGTTTCGCCGCAGCAGGACGCCGGTCGCGCCCACCGTGAAAATCAACGCCGCAAGTACCAGGTAATAGCTCGTCTCAGGCATTTCTCTGTTAGTCCGACGCCTCGATTGACGGAACGCCTTCGCCTGTGCCTTCAGACTGGCGGCCAAGCACCAACGCGCCGATCAGCGCAACAAGCAACAGGATCGCGATCAGTTCAAATGGAAGCACGTACTCCGTGAACAGCGCGGTGCCGACAGCCGCCGGCGTGCCGCCCTGCAACAGCGCCGTAGCGTCGTCCGGCGCCTTGAGCATGCGCGTCAGAACGCTATACGAGACCGTCAGCAGCAGGATCGCCCCCAGGCCGATGCCCACCACCCGGCTCCACACGCGTTGCGCCGCGCTGAAATCGTTGGTGTCCCCGCCGATCAGCATGATGACGAACAGAATCAGGATCACGATGCCGCCGGCGTACACGATCACCTGCGCCGCCGCCAGAAACTGGGCGTCCAACGTTACGTAGAGCACTGCCAGCGAAGCAAAGTTCGTCAGCAGGAAGAGCGCGCTGTGCACCGGCTGACGGCTCATCACCACACCCAGCGCCGCGGCCAGGCTGACCGCGCCGACAAGCAGGAAAAAAAGTAGCGCCATGGACCGTTACTCCGGGCGAATAATGACGTTGGGCAGGCCGGGATTCAGCAGCTGCTCTTTGGTCAGCACGAAATCCTTGCGCTCATAGTTCGCCATCGCAAAGTCGTGCCCCAGCACAATCGCCTCGGTCGGACAGGCCTCCTCGCAGTCGCCGCAGAAAACGCAGCGCAAAAGGTTGACTTCGTAGACCTTGGCATGGCGTTCGCCCGGTGAGAGAGGGGCATCGGGATCGTTCTCAGCCGCCTCCACGTAGATCGCCTCGGTCGGGCAGGCCGCCTCGCACAGACAGCAGCCGATGCAGCGCTCAAGGCCGTTGGCATAGCGCCGCAGCTCGTGGCGACCGCGAAAGCGGGGGTAGATCGGGATCTCCTCGTACGGAAACTCGACCGTGACCGGCTTCTGGCGCAGGTGCTTGAGCGTCACGCCCATCGCCTTGCCAATCTCGGTCGCGCCTTTCAGGAAGTCACCCAGTTCCATCACGTCTCCTTACTTCAGGAACACGGCCAGGACCGCAGTAACGCTCACGTAGACCAGCCCCAGCGGCAGCATGAACTGCCAGCAGAACTTCATCAGCTGGTCGTAGCGCGGTCGGCCGATGCTGGCGCGTACCCAGATGAAGAGGAAAAGCAGGACCAAAACCTTGATCAAAAGGTAGATCGGCCCCAGCCAAATGTACTGCTCCGCAAACGGCCCCCGCCATCCTCCAAAGAACAATGTCGCCATGATCGCACTCGTCGAGATCATGTTGACGTACTCGGCGATGAAGAACAGGGCGAACTTCATGCCGCCGTACTCGGTCTGGAAGCCGGCAACCAGCTCGTTTTCCGTTTCAGGCAGGTCAAACGGGCTGCGATTCGTCTCAGCCAGGATGCAGATGAAGAAGAACGGAAACGCCAGCCACAGCCAGATCCACTCCCACCAGTGACGCGACGACTCGACCAGGTCGACCAGGCTGAAGCTGCCGGCCAGGATCAGGATACTGACAAGAAACAGGCCCAGCGGCAACTCGTAGGAGACCATCTGCGCCGACGAGCGCAGCGCACCCAGCAGCGAATAGTTGTTGTTGCTGCTCCAGCCGGCCAGGATAATCCCGTAGCTCTCGATACCCGCCACCGCCAGAATCCACAGAAAGCCGATGTTCACGTCGGCGATCGCCGGCGTCCCCTTGGCGATCGGAATCACCGCCCAGATGATCAGCGCCGGGACCAGCGCCAGCGCCGGCGCCAGCAGGTAGACCGGCTTGTCCACGTGGTTGGGGATGATCTCCTCTTTGAAAAACGCCTTGACCGCATCCGCGGCCGGCTGCAGGAGACCGAACTTCCCCGCCCGGTTGGGCCCGTAGCGGATTTGGAAGCGCGCCAGAAGCTTCCGCTCATACCACGTCAGGTAGGCGAAACCGGTCAGCAGCACGAAGATCAGAATCAACGCGCGAATGGCGGGAAACACCAACACCTGTAACCAGTCCATCTATCGCCTTTCCAATCTGACGTTCTGCCGGTAGCCGCCGTTCAGCAAAGCACCGACCGGCGCGCCGGGCAGACTTTCCGGAATCCAGGCCGTCCCCAGCTGCACCTGTTCATCGACCGCGACGGTGAGCTCGAGGCTGCCCGCTTCGCTCTGCACGCGCACCGGCGCGCCCGCCTCGACGCCGATGTCGGCCGCGTCAGCAGGGTTGAGGCCGACCGTCGCGCCGCGCGCCATTCCCCGCATCTGCTCGGTCAGCCGGAACAGAGTTCCCCCGTCGTAAAGCACTGTTCCGGAGACGAGTGCCAAGGGGTATTCACCGCCCGCGGCAGATTCTGCCGCTTCGTCGTCGCCAACTTGAACGGTCGCAACGTCCGCCGCCGCTGCTTCGGCATCCCACTGGATGCCCTGGTCGCCCAGTGCCTCCCAGGTCAGCCCTGCGTAGCCGGCTACGACTCCGGCAATTTCCGACGTCACGCTGCGGGCATCGGAAAATGGCCACGCCGCGCCCATCTGCCGGGCAAGGTGCGTCAATATCATCCAGTCGGGCGCGGCGCGCGACTTGGGATCTGATACGGCCTTGGGCGCACGCTGCACGCGGCGCTCCAGGTTGGTAAAGGTGCCGTCGCCTTCGGCCCAACCTGCAGCCGGCAACACGACGTCCGCCTTCTGTGCCGTCTCGGTAAGGAAAAGGTCGCACACAACGAGCAGATCGAGGTCTTCCAGGCCGGCAGCCCAGTCGGGAGACTCATCGGCCGGGTCTGCGCCCATCACAACCAGCGCCCTCATCTCCTGGCTGTCCAGCATCTGTTTGTAGGTATAGCCGGGAAGAGTGGAAAGCGAGCAGGACCACAGCGTCTCCAGCCGGGCCCTGAGGTCGCTATCGTCGAGCGACGCGTGGCCGGGCAACTTGTCTGGAAGAACGCCCATATCGCGGCAGCCCTGGGCATTGCCGTCCAGCCCGGCGTAGGCGAGCCGCGCCCCTTGCCCCGTTGCCTTGGCCAGCCGCGCGAGGCCGTCGCGCACCGCCGCGCCGCCCTGACCGCGCGCGGCCATCGGTCCGTAGATGATCAGCGCACTGTCGCTCGCGGCCAGCAGCTTGGCGGCTTCGTCCACAGGACCGCTGCCGCCGGCGCTGTCGTCATCCTGTACGGCCCGCGCCAACCTGGATATGAGCGCTGCCTCCTCTCCGGGCAGGCAGGCCAGATAGGGGCCGCCGTACTTTGTCAGCTCGATCTTGCGCGGGTGGGCGATGATCAGCTTGGCGCCGCCGCGCAGGAGAGCCCGCTTCAGATGAAGGTCCAGCACCGGCAGCTCTTCGCTGGGATCGATGCCGAACAAAAGGACTGTATCGACCTTGGGGTCGGGACCGTACTGCGGCTTCATCAGCTCGGCCAGGGCCGGCAGCCCCGTGGGAAGGGCCGCGACTTCGCCGCCGTCGCGGTGGTCGACATTGTTGCTGCCGATGACCGCCCGCATAAACCGCTGCAGCGCATAGTTGGCCTCGTTGCTGACCTTGCCGCTGCCGATGGCGCCGATGCTGTCGGGCCCCCGCCGGTCGCTGATCTCCTTGAGCCTGTCGCCGACAAACGCCAGCGCTTCGCTCCACTGCACCGGCGCCAGCTCGCCGTTCTTGCGCAGCAGGGGAGCGGTCAACCGCTTCTCGTCGTTGACCCAGCCGTGCGCAAAGCGGCCTTTATCGCAGATCCACTGGTCGTTGACCTGCATGTTCTCGCGCCCGACAATTCTGCGCAGCTCGTGCGTGCGGCTGTCCAGGCGCACGTTGCAGCCCATCGAACAGTGCATGCAGACGCTCGGCGTGCGCTCGATCTCCCACGGACGGTAGGCGAAACGCGAAACGCGATTGGTCAGCGCACCGACTGGACAGAGGTCGATGATATTCCCGCCCGTCTTGGCGTCGACCGGGCGGCCGTCCTGGATGTCGACGATCGTGTCGTTGCCGCGCTCGAACAGGCCCAGCTGCGCCTTGTCCTCCCACTCCTCCAGGTAGCGGATGCAGCGCCAGCACAGCACGCACCTCTCCTGGTCCAGCACGATCGTGTCGGAAATGTCGTAGTGCTTCTTCGCCAGCCGCTTCGGCTCGATCAGCTGGCTGATGCCCGGCCCGAAGCGCATCGTCTGGTCCTGCAGCGGGCACTCGCCCCCCTTGTCGCAGATCGGGCAGTCGAGCGGATGGTTGAGCAGG
>DAOUHX010000259.1:0-1679 GCA_034428395.1 Caldilineaceae bacterium | reverse complement strand
ACCGATATCCTCCGGATCGTACCAGAGCTCGGCAGGCTCTTCCGCCATTTCTTCCCCCATCTCCTCCTCATCCATCTCCGCCGGCGCTGTGGCGGCCGGCGCGGCGCAGGCTGCGAGCAGCCCGACCAGCAGGACGAGGAAGATGGCGAATCCAACCTGCTTTCTCGTGATCGACATCATTCAAACCCTCCTTGTCATTGTTGCAGTGCGCCCGGTCATGCGGGCGCGAGCCAGATGCATAAATCCAAACACGCCGTCGGCGAACGTTGTAGCAAAGTTTGCTGTCGCGTTCGAAAGTGAAGAACGGTTGCATTCATGGAACTGCTCCCGGTCCCCGCTGGCCTGAGAGGACCGAAACGCGAATCAGTGCAACAAGGTTGAAGCTCAATGCTAGAATCGACAAGAAGATGTGATCGGTGGCGCAACGCCTCCACTGCGGCCTCGACCAATCGACCTTCTCGAAAGCCCGGACACTCTGGTAGGTGCAGGACTTCTTCAGAACTCGGATGTCCAGCAGCCGGTGCGTACAACGCGGCAATGCCAGGTTCCGCGCGGCCTTGTGGATCGCGGACGGCAGACGTGGGACATTGGACGGCAGGATTGCTGCCCGTCGTCCAATGTCCCTTTTGTTCAGCTGTTCCTACTCTCCGGCGAGGTACCAAGTGGCCGGGTAGCGTTCGGCAAACGGCTCGTCCAGCTGGCGGTAGACGTTGTTGCAGACGTCGGCGCTGAAGGCCGAGAATCGAGTCGGCCAGAAGACGGGGATTTCACCCGCTTCTGCGGTGATAATCTCGGTGGCCTGGTGCAGCATCTCCTTGCGCTTTGCCGGGTCGGGCTCGGACATAGCGGCTTCGGACAGCGCGTCGAACTCCTCGTTGCAGTAGTGGCCTACGTTGCGGCCTGCCGGCCAGCTGCGGTCGCAGCCGAGCGAAAGGCGCAACTGGTCGGGGTTGAACCAGCCGCAGCAGCCGTAGGAGAGGTCGAATTCGTCGTTATCATAGACGCGGGCGACCCAAGCAGGGCCGTCGAGGTAGACCAACTCGACGGCGATGCCGACATCGGCCCAGAACTGCTGCATGGCGGCGTGGATGCGCTTGTTCTGGTCATCCTGGTAGTAGGTAACGAAGCTGACCTCCTGCTCGGAATCCCAGCCGGCCTCGGCAAGAAGCTCACGCGCCTTGTCGGGGTTGTACTCATACTTTGTGATGTCGGGGCTTACGAATTCGGGATTTGTAAGCCGCAGATGGAGTACTTCGGCCAGCTCGCCGTAATAGGCTTCGGCCATCGACTCGCGGTCGAGCGCGTAGAGCAGCGCCTGGCGCACGCGAGCATCCTGCCACAAAGGCCGGTTGTGGTTGGCCCAGACGGTCATGCCACCGCCGAGCTGACCGCCGAGAAGAACGATGTTGGGGTCGTCCTTGTAGCGTTCGTATTCGACGGCGGTGACGCGGCCGGCCATGTGAACTTCGCCGTTCTCAAGCGCGGCGAAGGCTGTTGCGCCACTCAGGCCGATGCGGAAGATGATGCGATCGAGGTAGGGGCGGCCGCCGTAGTAGTCCTCGTTGGCATTCAGGATATAGAACTGGTCCGGCTCGAATTCGCCCATCGTGAAGGGGCCGGAACCAACGGGGTTGCGGACGCCATACTCGCTGCTGTCCAGGTCGGCGAAGGGGATGCCC
>DAOUHX010000258.1:0-3277 GCA_034428395.1 Caldilineaceae bacterium | reverse complement strand
CCGGCGGCCTCGGGGGCGCTGGCGACTTCGGCATCCTCGGTCTCGGGGTCCTTTGGAATGGGCCGCGGGATGACGTAGTCGGGTTGGCCGGTGGCCTGCTTGATGAGGGCGGGGATCATCTCCTTGTAGCATTGCCAGAGGCTTGTATAGGCCGGCGGCATCTGGTCCTTTACGGTCGCGTGCAGCTTGGGCAGGGCGTGGAAGGGGGTCATGGGCATCGAGTGATGCTCGATATGGTACTGCATGTTCATGTAGAGAAAGGCGAAGACCGGGTTTATGAAGACGGTGCGGGTGTTTTCGCGGTGGTCGTAGGTATCTTCGCCGAGGCCGGCGTGCTGGGTGAGGCCGAGGAGCTGGTGCAGCCAGCCGCCGTAGAAGCGGGGCAGGAGGACGAACATCATGGGCAGGAAGCTGCCGATGGCGATGGACCAGGCGGCGACCGCCAAAAGAATGGCGACGTAGATGCGGCTGGACAAGTACATCTTGGGCAGCTCGCGTTCGGGCATGAAATCGCGGACGTGGTCGCTGGGGCGGCCGGCGGCGTTGCGAATGACGCGCCAGACTTCGGGTGGGCCGCTGCGGAGGTAGAAGAAGTCCATCAGGATTTTGAGCAGGTCGGCTGGGCGCGTGACCTGGATTTCGGGGTCGCGGCCGACGATGTAGGTATGGGTATGGTGGCGGGAGTGGCTCCAGCGCCACATGATTGCTTCGCGCAGGGTGAGGAAGGAGTTGAAATGGTAGAGGGCTTCGTTTAGCCAGTGGGTCTTGAAGGGAGTGCCGTGGCCGCATTCGTGCCAGGCGGCGTCGGAGGAGGTGTAGATGGTACCGTAGATAAGGAAGGCGGGGATGGCCCACCATGTGCCCCAGGAGAGGAAGGCGAGGTAGCCGCTGGCGGCGAGGACGAGGAACCAGAGGCCGAAGTGCAAGAATGCGGGTCCGTCGCGGCGCTGCATGATTTCGCGCATCTGCTGGCGCGTGAGTTGCGGGCGCCACCAGGTTTCTTCCATGCGCTGTTCGATGCGGTCGCCGTCGAGCTCTACGGCGTCGCTGTGGCCGCCGGAGAGGCTGTAATCTCTGGTAAAGGTCTGCACAGCCATGGGTGGTCTCCTTTCGGGAACGGGCGATTCGTTTCGGAAAGTCTTTGCGGGCGGAAAGGGTATAGGCTTGCGCGAAATCGTGTGTGCGGTTGTCCTATTGTAGTCGAAAACGGTAGATTTTGCATTTGTGTGAACGGGAGACGGTTTAGCTTTCAGTTTCTTGTTTTTGGTTTCTAGTTTTTAGTTCACTGCGGGATGCTCTCGTCTTCGTTGTGCTCTTTTGGTGTCGAGCGCATTGAGTGGTTGAGCCGGCAACATCTATGCTATCCACGAAGGGGCACGAAGGGGTACGAAGGGTTGCTCATGGGTGCCTTTTTGATTGAGTTGACAGTTGTCTGAACCAGGATTTGTCTGATTTTTCTGATGGACATGAATGTGAGTCTGGCGTTTCTTGTGTTTCGTTCCTTAACTATTTCCCCAATGAAAGCAAGAGTTTCGTTTTTCGAGACCTGTCAGATCTGTCCTGAGTTTTTCCGGCCGTTGGTCCCGTCTTCTGCGAGTGCGTGAACCTGACATAGCGGATTTCCGGGGCGTTAGCCTGTCGGGACCGGGAGCCTCTCGTTGTGCCGCTAAAGGGGGACATATGTCCCCCAATGTCCCCTAATGTCGCCCAATGTCGCCATATATTTTTTTCGGGAGTGGTGATGCATTGTTCGTCTCGAGTTTTCGTTGATTGGCTTTCAGTATCCGGACATTTAGTATTTCCCCAATAGACCAAAGTTTTCTTCCCGACGTGGGTGCGGCGATTTGTCCGTGTTTCGTATGTGCAATTTTGCAAATAGGTCGGTGTTCCATAAGGGACCTACTTTGGTAGATTGAGAGAGCTTCTAGTCTGAGATGCTTTTGGTTCGGTCGGGCCGGGCGAATGTGGGTTGGGGGTGGGGGGGGCAGGATATCGCGGCATTTCTTTGATGAGACTCGACGCATTCGGACGATCTCAGACGATCTCAGACGATCTCAGACGATCTCAGACGATCGAAAATGGCTTCTTGTGCGAGATCGTCTGGTTGCGGGGGCGTGCGGTGTAGGCCGGTCGCGTGCCGGCGAATACCGGCTATTGAACGCGGGTTTGGGCAGGGCAAGGCTCGAATTGGGGGCACGCCCGGCGGTATAGGGCTGCGGCAACTGCGATCGCGGTAGGGCGGCGGTTCCCTGCGTTTGGCCGTGTTGATCTGTGTGCAACGGGAGGCGTGAGGCTCCAATTGATCCTGGCATGTATTGCTCTGCGGCTGGGCCGCGATTGATTTGGCACAGTTATTCGAACTAGTGTACTACATTTTGGGGTCTTATGCAACCCTGAATAGTGGATAGTGGTCGGTGGCCAGGGACTGGAGGGGACGGTGGGCGCTGGTCGAACGCGCGATTGGGTGGTTTCGCGCGGGCACGGTGGCATTGCCTCCCGGTCGCTGACACACGAGTCGGCAACGCGCACGCACGGTGGCATCGCTACAGGGGGGCGTTGCGGGGGGTGTCCCCCCGCACAAGGGAGGGCCGGAACGGCCCGACCGCCCTGAACGGCCGTGATTCGTGACTCGTGACTCGTGATTCGTGAATCGGACTGCGGGAGCTGGTGGCTGCCGGTCGAGAGCGAGGCGCGGCGCGGGGGGCGAGGGGTCAGCGGTTGTGGAGGGGGGTCCAGCCGCGGCCGGGCATGGCGGGGCGGTTTTCTTCGTAGCGGGCGCGGATTTGGCGGAAGTGGTCGGTGGAGCGGACTTCGCGGGCGGGGTTGTTGGGGTCGCGGATGACGAAGTCGGCTTCTGGGGGGTAGCAGGCCATGGTGACCGGGTCTCGTTCGGGGGTGTAGGCGGCGGGGTCTTCGGTGGTGTTGTTGGGGACGTCGGCGCCCTGGTAGCGGAGGTCGACGCTCCAGCGGACCACGTCGGAGGTGTTGGCGAAGGAGGCGTGGGGGGTGAGGTTTGTGAGGAGGAGGACGTCGCCGGCGTTCATGGGCTGTGGGACCGGTCCGACGGTGGGCAGCTCATTGGCGGGGACTTCGAGGAAGCCGGCGTGGCCGCCGGTGAAGTGGCGGAGGATGCCATCTTTGTGGACGGTGGGGATGACGTGGAGGCAGCCGTTTTCGAGGGTGGCGTCGACGAGGGGGAGCCAGCAGGTGACGATGAGGTGGCGGTCGCAGTGGGCGAGGGTGTAGCCGGCGTCCTGGTGCCAGGGGACTTCGCCGC
>DAOUHX010000257.1:0-37278 GCA_034428395.1 Caldilineaceae bacterium | reverse complement strand
CGGAGAGGACTGGCCCGGCTGGCAGCGCGTGATGAGCAAGGCCCAGGCCCAGGGGCTGCTCATCCAAATGGGCTACATGTTCCGCTACCAGCACGGCTTCTGCCAGATCGCCGATTGGGTCCACAGCGGCCTCCTTGGCGACGTCTACAGTACGCGCGCCCACATGTCGACTACGCTCGACGATTCCAGCCGCTGGAAACTCGCCAGGCATCAGGGGGGCTTGTTTTTCGATCTGGCAGGCCACATGCTCGACCAGATCGTTTGGCTGATGGGCCGGCCGACGCGTACAACCGGGTTTTTCCGTACTGATGCCGGCGACGCGACAAGCGGTTCCGACAACACGGTCGGCGTTCTGGAATTCGAGAAGGGGCTTGCCATCGTCGATATCGCGGGGATGGAGCCAAGGCCGGTGGCCCGCCGCTTCGAGGTCTACGGCACGCGCGGCAGTGCAATCCTGCTGGAGCCCTTCGAGCCGCCGCACACCATACGCCTCTGCCTCGAAGAAGCCTCCGACGGCTTCCAGGCCGGCGCCCAGAATGTGCAGGTAACCACGCAGAGCCGTCAACAGACCTACGAGCAGGAGCTCGTTGCCTTCGTTGCCACCCTGCGCGGCGAGCAGCCACCCGACCGCTCACCGGAGCACGAGCTCCTCGTCCAGGAGACGCTCCTGCGGCTGACGGGTCGAATCTCGGGCGGTTGAGACGCAGGCTGGTTACGCCTCCCGACCGTCAGACGGCCCAGATTAGCAGTTTTTCCTGTCACCGGCACCTACGCCCGGGCATGCCGCAGGCGAATCGACAGATAGATCCGCTGCGTCCGACGCCAAAGCCAGATGTTTCGCAAGGTTGAACCCGCCGCGAAAGCAATCATTGCCAGGTAAGACCCCGGCACACCGCAGAACAAGCGGCCGGGTCCGGTCGCCCCGACACAGGGCTGCCCGCCCCAGATGCTCCCCAGCGTTAACAGCACAGTGACAGTCGTCACCGATAGCGAGACGGCTTCTGTGATGCTGCGCGTGCGCTGGCCGCTGATCAAAACACCCTGAAACCAGCTGGAAAGCGTGGTCAGCGCCGGCAAAGGAACCATCATCCACAGCGCGAGCCGCGCCTGTTGCAACAGTTCTGCAGGCAGCGCAGCAATTTGCCCGAACAGGTAGTCGCCAATCGGTGTGACCGCCAGCACCAACGGGATGGTAGCAAGCGTCAATCCCAACTTCCAGGTAAACCGCTGCAGCGCTTCGATCGAGCCGGGGCGATCAAGCAGAACGATCACCGCCTCGACATAGGCAAGGGCGGCGCTGTTCGTCATGATCAGAACACCGTAGAGAACCGGCCACAGCGCCAGCGAGCCGAGCGAGTCCGGCATCCGGCTGAGGCTGGCGCTTACAAGCGGCTGCATCAGAATCTGCATGAACGTCGTCAGCACCAGCGGAAAGTAGAAACGTATAAACCGGTGGGCCGTCAGAGGCCTGGCGTTCGGCAAGACGCTCGGCAGGCTGTCGCGCACTACAGGCCGCACGCGTATGGTCGCGTAAGCGGCCTCGAACATCGCCCCCACCGTAAGTGCCGTAGTCGCAATTACAAGGCCGTCCCAGCCCGGCAGCCAGAACAGATAGAGAGCAATCCCGACCTCGATCATGAGACGCACCAGAGTTCCGGTCGTCACCGCCCGGGTCTGGTCGCACCGAATCAGGACACCATATTGAAAGCGGCGGATGGCAATGCTGGGGATGAAAGGCAACAGAATGCGTGCGCCGGTCCGCACCGGTTCAACCACCTCCGGTGGCGGCGCGATCAACCGCAGAACGACAAAGTCGAAAACAGGAGTAAAGGCAAGAACGAAGTGGGCCGCCGTCAGACCTGCGCTCAGCCAGAGCATGTAGGCGCCGCCCCTTCGGTACGACGCCCTGTCTCGGCTCAAGGCGGTTGAAGCGGCCAGCATCGAGACTGAAGGCGCGGCCAGAACCAGGACAAGGGAGAAAGTCAGCCCCCACGCCGCCAGCTGGACTTTTGGGTCGACGCTGCGTGCAACCACTGCCGCCAGGACCGGCTGCTCCACGGTCAGCATGAACCAGCTCAGCGCCAGCGGCCACCACGTCTTAAAGATACTTTGGGTGGAGAGCGAGGGTGAAGAGGTCACTCGAGCGCTGGTCTTCGTTCTACTCGGCTTGCCAGTCCAGGATCGTTCCCAACATTCCTGGCTCCCACCGGGCCAGCATCCCGTATGCCGGCGCCGCATCCCGCCACGAGAAACGATGCGTCGTGAGCGGGTCGACGACCAGCCTGTCTGCAGCAAGCAGCTTGAGCGCAGTCGCCTGATCGGCCAGATGCGTCCACCAGCCGGGCGCCGAATCTTTGCTGGGCCGTGCGCTCTCGTGCGCCCCCAGGACCGTCAGCCCTTTCTTGTGCACGTCGCGATAGAAATTGACCGCCTCCGTTTCACCGCGCGTGCTGCCCAGCAGGACCACCCGACCGCCGAAGCGCGCAAGGTCAAACGCAGTTGGAATAGCTTCAGGATGGCCCGTCCCTTCGAAAACAACGGCAGGCTCCTCGCCCTGGAACTGTTCGCGCAAGGCAGGTTTGAGCTCTTCATCGGCTCGAAGCACGGCATCGGCATTGAGTAGTTCGGCAAAGGCAAGACGGCGAGCATCTTTGTCAATTGACGCAACGGGCAGACCGCCGTTGAGACGCGCCAGCTGCATTGCCAACAGCCCGATGAGACCGCAGCCGATGACCGCGACCGGCTCCCCCAGTTCGATGCGGGCCTTACGCACCGCCTGCATCGCGATCGAGATGAGTCGGAAGAATGCGGCCCGTTCGTCCGGCAGTCCGGCCGGCACATGGCTGCAGAGCTCCGCTCGAGCCGTAGCGTACATGCAATGGTTTGCCTGGGAGGCCACCCGGTCCCCAACCTCCCACCCTTCAACGCCCGCGCCGACCGCAACGACCTCACCGATGTGACTGTAGCCAGTCGCCTGAGGATAGTGTGGCGAGGTGTTGGCAAGGCCCAGGAGAAACGCCCGTTCCGTACCGGGACTGATCAACGACAGACGTCCCCGGACCAGCAGCTCCCCCGCACTGGCCTCAGGCACCTCGCACTCCTGCACCTCGGCGACGCCCTGTTCGACGAAAAGAACCTGGTAGTTCGATTCAGACATTTCATGCCTCCCTGCAGTAGGGCAGTTCCCAAATGCATGCGAAAGTCAAAGATTCACTGCGGAGAAAAGGCGGGTGGAGCGCCAACGTCCGTCCAGGATTGCGGAATGTAGGTAGCTTGCGGTCGTGCCGGGGAACGGGGAACTACCCAAGGTCCAACTTGGCGTCCCAGCCCGTGTGCCGGAATCGCCACCAAACTGCCGTCTCGTAAACACTCTTCAATCCGGCCTGCCTGGGCGGCTCCTCCTTGCCCGAATGCCCTTCATGCTGAGAGGCTGCCAGTAATCCCGGCTGCCGGCTCTTCTTTGCGAATCGACAAATTGGTGGTTCCGTCACTGGCACCCAAGTAGATCGGCCAATTCGATGAAATCTTCTGCAACCACGTCAACAGAGGAATCGGGAACCAGATCAGTGGTCTGGTTAGGCCCATATTCGCGGGGACGGTGGACAAATGCCGTCCTGAAGCCGACGGCCTGCGCACCCTTCAGATCGCCGTTGTGAGCGGCGACCATCATTACTTGATGAGGCTCCAACCCAAGGAGCGCTGCGGCCGTCTGATAGACCTCTGGATCCGGCTTGTAATGCTTTGCAAGTTCCGCCGAGAGCACGCAGTCCCAACAGAGACCGCCGTGTCTCGCCATGTTGACCAAGAGCGCCACGTTCCCGTTGGACAGCGCAGCAACGATTGCGCGACGTCGCATTCGTTTGAGGCTATCGGCGACATCAGGCCAGGGGTCGAGCCGGTGCCAGACTCGATTGAGTTGGTCCTTTTCCCCTTCTGCCGGTCCTCTCACACCGTAGCGAGCCAAGAGATCGTCTAGAATAAGGCGGTGCAGGGAATCGATGTTCATCCAGGGAAGATCGCCATTCCGCACGCGCCGCATGGCCGGTTCATAGCCGCCCCGCCAGCTATCGGCAAACGCCTCCCAGTCGACATCAACTCCTCTCTCGGACCAAACCTGCCGTCCTTCGCGAATGATTGAGCCGCGCCAGTCGACGACTGTTCCGAATATATCGAAGGTAAGTGCCTTTACTTCTGGAAACTTCATAGCAGCTTCTCCCCTGGCCATACGAGGCTTGTTGCAACAGGCGGACGCGTCATGAGTCCGCCTTCTGGGCGGCCAGCGCCTCGACGATGGCATCGCAGAACTCCGGCAGATCGTCCGGGACCCGTCCGGTAACCACATTGCCGTCGATCAAGGCGGGCACGTCATGATAGACCGCGCCGGCATTCAGCAGGTCGTCGGTGACGGCGCAGTATGCGGTAACGTTACGGCCTGCGACGGTGTCGGTGTCCTTTTGCCGATCCAGTGAAATGAGCACATGCGGCCCGTGGCAGATCGCCGCCACGACCTTTCCCGCTCTGTGGATTGCCGCTGCGAAATCCAAGGTCTTGTCATCGATGCGCAGAAAGTCGGGCGCCAAACCGCCAGGGAAGACCACAGCGTCGAAAGCTTCCGCTTCCATCTCCCAGATGCTCTCCACGGTATACCTGTTGCCTTCCCCAAGCACGTCGAAGGGAATCGTATGACCGAATCGGCCGGTTATCGGCTTTAGTGGCCACGCGGGTCGCCCATGAAAATGGCCAAGGGCCGACTGGGGTAGTGTACCGACGACAACCGCGGCGCCGGCCTGACTCAGTTGCAGCAATGTATACATGACCTCAATGTCTTCGAACTCGTGCGCCGTAAGAATCGCGATCCTCTTGCCTTTCAATGCGCCTCCCATGGCTGTGTTGTCTCCTTT
This sequence comes from Caldilineaceae bacterium, assembly GCA_034428395.1. Taxonomy (GTDB): domain Bacteria; phylum Chloroflexota; class Anaerolineae; order Caldilineales; family Caldilineaceae; genus Bin5. The sequence continues at coordinate 32,377 of DAOUHX010000257.1, read as the reverse complement.
CAGCATCTGAACTCTTCGAGGGCTTCCCAATCAAACACCACACCATGGCCGGCCCGGTCAGGCGCGACGGCCAAACCGTTTTCAATTCTCAATGGATTGCGAATGAACCGGTCCAGTCCAAAGCCATGAGCCTCCAAGTAGGAACTGTTGGGAATGGCGGCCAACAGGTGCACTTGCAAATCGTGCACGCCGTGCGTTGTAACGGGCAGATTGCATGTCTCAGCCAGATGAGCCACTTTGAGCCACGGCGTCACACCGCCGAGCGTTGCCACGTCCGGTTCAGGAAAAGAGATTCCGCCGTGGGCGATCATTTGCTGAAATTCGTACACGGTGTGGAAGTTCTCGCCCGTGGCGATGGGTAGTCCGCCTTCACGTGCGATGCGGGCATGGCCGGACACGTCGTCAGGGATTGTCGGCTCCTCCAGCCAAAACAGGTCAAAAGGTGCCAGGCCGCGGGACGCGCGGATCGCTTCGTCAACTCGCCAGCGCATATTGGCGTCGGCCATCAGCGGAAAGTCCGGTCCCAGGTGCTCCCGCATCGCCCCGACCCGCTCCAGGTCTTCCGAAAGCCGGTCTCGCCCTACTTTCATCTTGATGGCGCGAAAGCCTTGTGCCTGAAACTCGTCGGCCTGGGCCAGCAGGGCATCGAGCGCAAACTGCAAATCGATACCGCCGGCGTAGACAGCTACACGAGGGTCGTGCCCGCCAAGCAGCCGCCACCAGGGCATGCTGTGAGCCTTTCCGCGTAGATCCCACAGCGCGATGTCGAGCGCAGCCAGGGCAAACGAGGCCGCGCCGCCTCGACCCACGAAGTGAACATGCCACCACATCCGTTCCCAAATTCGCTCGATGCAATCTGAATCTTCTCCAATCAACAGCGGACCCAGATCGTCGCGCAACAAGGCATAGATCGCCGTGCCCCCGACATCGCCCACGCAATACGTATAGCCCAGCCCTTCGACACCTTCGGAACTCTGAACGCGCGCTGTTATCAGCCCGAAATGGGAGATTTCCCCGTGCGTTGAGTCGGAAAGCAGGACCGGAAGGGGAATGCGATAGTGGTCCGTGTAAACATGCGTAATCTTCATCTTTTCCTATTCTTGCAAAATTGGCACTTGTGGCTCGAAGCCGAGCTCTTCTTTGATCCGGGTGATATCGTACACCGGATCCCTTTCGTGGCCGGGCCGCTCATAGTGGGAGAAGTCCAGTTCATCTGCTTCGCGTCCGTACCAGGACCGCAGAAGATCCGGTACTGGGACAGCAACACAGGCCTGACCGCCGACCGCGTTGAGAATACGCACACCCGGTTTGCAGGGGGCTTCGGCCGCCGCGATCAGACAGCGGATCGTATCGCTCAGAAACATAATCGAAACTCTGCCCATCGCCCAGGCAGGCGTCGGACCCGGCTGCTGCGGTGTCAACTGACGGTCATCCGGGGCAATGCTGGCCAGCCGCAAATTGATGAAGTCCATCTCATCACTCTGACGGGCGAGGTAGCGTGTAACCTCCTCCATCATGTACTTGGAAAAGCCGTAGCCGTCGCGGTCCAAGCATGGGTGCTCGTCGGGCATGGGCAACTGGAGCGGGCGAAATTCGACCGACTGCATTCCTACCGCGGCGATGGAGCTGGCGAGGACAAACTTTCTGCATCCTCGGTCAATGAGATAGCGGAGCAGGTGATGGGTTCCCAAAACATTGACGCGCAGTCCTTCCTCTTCTGTCGAGCCACCAGTGACTGCAGCCAGATGAATCAGAACGTCTATCCTTCCGAAGCGGTCAAGTTTATTGAGTTCCTCAGGGACAGAGAAATCGCCGCTTACCGAGATTGCGCCCAGCTGTTCAGTTGGTTGGCGGGAAAGGCAGATCGGCTCGTGGACTTGGGAAGAAGAAAGAGTTCTGGCCAGCGCGCTTCCGATGAATCCGCTCGCACCCGTGATAAGGATTCTGCTCATGTCGAGTTCTCAGCTTTCCGGCAGTAGAGAAGATCCCCGCGATAAAGAGGGCTGCCGCGCGAGGGCATTTGTCAACTCCAGTTGATCACTGCTCCGAGAAGCTCAGGAATCTCATCCCGATTGATCCTGTCGTAAAGATCAGGCGCTTCTGCCCCCTTTACCCGGTGCGTAATGGTCTTGTGCCATGGAATGGCTCCCGAGGCGAGGTTGCGCAGCACCGCCTCCCTGCAAGGTTCTAGTCCATCGTTGCAGGGGAAGAATGCGGTCAGTTGTTTGGCATGGGGAACAAGGTAGTTAAAGGAGACAGGCGCCTTGCCGTAGTGGCCCAGAAAGACGAATTTCCCCCGCAGCCGCGCCAAAGGAAACGCCAAGTCCAGACACTGGGGAATCCCGCTCCCTTCAAAGACGACATCAGCCCCGCCCGGCTTGATCGCCTCAACGCCCGCCTTTACTTCGTTGGCTGTGAGGCCACAAGCGTTGATTACGTGCGAGGCCCCCAATTCCTTCGCCATTTCCAGACGCATGGGGTTGAGATCGATTGCAATGGTCACTGCACCCCTCAGCCGCGCAGCCGCCAACGCGCCCAACCCGATCATGCCGACAGCGTGGAATGCCACGACATCCCCCATCTGAATACCGGCCATATCGACGGCGTTGTAACCCACAGATGGCATCACAAAGAGCGAGCCGGTCGCGTCGTCAACGCCTTTAGGCAGTCTCTCGACCTCCGCATCCTGCGGCAAAACAGTGTAGGAGGCATGGACGCCGGAAACGATCGTAACGGGCCGACCATTGACCTGCATGGGAATGAAGTTGCGCCTGTAATAGACCTTGTCGCCGACCGCAAACCTGGTTACATCGGAACCGACGTCCTCGACGATGCCGACCGCCTGATACCCCGTGCAAACGGGAAACGGCCCGTAGTCAAGCTTGCGGCGGAATACGGCAAATTCCGTGCCCACGCTGACACCCGAATAAGTACAGCGCACGAGAAGCTGGGCAGGAGATAGCGGAGGAATCTCGAACTCTTCCAGGGAGAATTCCTGCTGTTCATTGCAGATGAGGGCTTGACTTTTCATTGGGGACGCGGCCCTTGCTTCTGTGCTGAAAATTGCAGAGGTGACACGAGACGCGGTACGCTTGCGGCGCTTGGAAAGCGGACAAATGGCTGAGCATTGCGCACGATGTCGCGTCTGGGCAGCGTACTAAACGTGACCCGATCTGTCAATGAGTCGGCTATCCGCGAGTTCAATGGCGGGACTGTGTAGTTTTCGCACTCGGTGAATGGTATAATCGGTTCTGCCAAGAAAGCGTGCCGCAGGAGGCCGCCGCCACCGTAGAATGAGGACCGAACGTGACAGAAATGAAGACAGCGCAGACTTCCATTGAAGAGTTTCTGGACGCACTGGCCGGCGGCGAGTCGACGCCTGGTGGCGGCGCGGCTGCCGCGTTGACTGGAAGTCAGGCGGCCGCCTTGCTGAGTATGGTCTTAAACTTCACTGTTGGCCGCAAAAAGTACACAGACGTTGAAGAAGAAATGCAAGGCCACTTGCAACGAACGGAAAAACTGCGAACTGAGCTTCTTGCTTTGGCCGACAAGGATGCCGAGGCGTTCGGGGCGGTGGCAGCCTGCTACGCGATGCCTCGCTCGACGGACGCTGAGAAGTCGGAGAGAACAAACGCCATGCAGACTGCTTTGAAAGGCGCGGCTGAAGTTCCACTCGAGATGGCCGAGTTGTGCCTCGAAATCTTGAAGCTCACGCCACCAATAGCGGAAAAGGGCAATGCGAATGTGGTGAGTGATGCCGCGACTGCCGCCCATCTTGCCTTCGCCGCAATACAATGCGCGCTCGTCAATGTAAGAATCAATCTCAAGTTCCTGAAGGACCCGGCTTACGTTGACAGAGGACAGGCAAGAGTTGAGTCTTTGGTAGCCGCAGCTGAAAGCTCTTACGCTGCTGCTCGCGCTTCTTGCACACAAGCACTGGGCATAACCACATGAACGCTCAACTCTTGGACGGCCGACAGCGTGCCAAACAGTTGCAGGCAGAACTGAGGGAACGATTCGCGCATGTCGCGGCCGAGACCGGTGCGCCTCCAACACTGGCCGCGTTGCAAGTCGGAACTGACGAGGCGGCATCCGGCTACCTGAGAGCAATTCGCCGTGCCTGCCAGGGTGTTGGGGTTACGTTCCGCCCTGTCGAGATCGCGCAAGACAGCGCGCAAGTGGATGTAGAGGCCGCACTCTCCGCCCTGAGCGACGACAATGCAGTGCATGGCATCATGGTCCTGGAGCCCTTGCCGGATCACATCGAAGATGGGTTGTTAATCGACGGGCTGAATCCTGCCAAAGATGTTGACGGCGTCCATCCGCTCAACGCCGGGAGGTTGGCTGCCCAAAAGGAGCCGTTCTACGTGCCTGCCACTCCTGCAGGAGGAATCAGACTGCTGGAAGAGGCGGGCGTCTCCTTCAAAGGAAAGAGGGCGGTAGTTGTCGGGCGCAGCGACATTGTTGGCAAACCGATGGCCCTGTTGCTGCTGCACCGGCACTGCACGGTGACCATCGCCCATAGTCGCACAGAGTCTTTGCCGGCGGTCGCAAGGGAAGCCGACATTCTTTGTGTTGCGGTCGGCCGACCGGAGCTGGTAACCGGGGAGTGGGTGAAGCCCGGGGCTGTAGTCGTTGACTTCGGAACGACCTATACGGATGATGGCCTTAAAGGAGATTGCGAACGGGAAAGCGTGGAGACCGTAGCGGGCTTGTTGACCCCGGTCCCGGGGGGAACAGGCCCTATGACGAACGTATTGCTGATGGAGAATCTTTTGAAGGCGTACTCCAGAAAGGTGAGCAATTGAAGCTCTAGTGCCCCAGGATTTCGACACTCTTCTCTCTGGGGTGATGGTCCAGAGTCGCGCCGCCAAACTTGCCGAGCAATGCACGCGCCTCTTTCAAACGCCTCTGTAGACGCGGTTCCTTACATCGCCAGTCGCCGCGCACCTGCTTGCAAACAAGCTGCGAATCGCCCCAAATGTCCACACGAGTCGATTCAGGCTCCATCCCTTGTTCGAGCAACTGTCGCTGAACGGCCTCCAGCGCCGCGATGAGCGTATCGTATTCTGCCTCATTGCTTGTAGCGTTATCTCCGAAGCTTAAGCGGACGATTTGCCTTGGCTGACCCGGCCAGTCCAAGGCATAGCTACCGTACCCCTCGCCCGGGTTCCCACGACTACCGCCGTCGAAGACAATACGGACTGGTTCTGCCGGCGCGAGTCGCGACAAAGGCGGAACTTCGGCAGGCACGGCAGTTTCCGCCGCTGGGGCTGCGGTAGTGCCAGGCCTGTTCACTGGCGACTGGTTGGAACCGAGTTGGGGCCGGTCTCCTGGGCGGGGTGGCGCGGCCGGGCTGTCAGATCGCGCCACCGGCCCTGTGGTCGAGTCGGTCAGCACGGACTGCAGGGCTGGCGCGACTTTGAGAGGGTTGCGGTCAGACAGCAGTTCATCTGATTCAAGCAGTCCCATGGCCTTAAGGTGACGGAAGAGTAATCGCCTTTTCCGGGGCAACAGAAATTCGATCCTGCTGACAATCTCATGTAACTCGCGGTCCATGTCGTTCCCTGTCGTCTTTCGAAATCCAGTTTTGCTTGCATCCTTTGTAGAGATATTGTCGCTACAAAGAGCATCCAATCGTAGCACAACCTGAAATCAGGCGATGACCCCGGCGTTGTCCACGCCAAACTTCATCCGCCGGCGGCAATAGCCTTTTCCCAAAGAAACAGCAGGTTGGCCTGATGGAAGTTTTGCACAAGGCCGCCAAGGGGAATCCGGTTGCGGCCAAACTTCTCTATGTCGTTGCTCAGAAGCTCTTTCTTTGACGCGCCTTCCGAAATCAGTCGCTCGACCAAAGATTGGATGTCGTTGAGATATTTGATGCTCTCCTCAATGCTTGGCGTGACCTCTCCCCGCAGAAGAATATCGCCGTGCCCCTGAACAATCGTTTCGAGGTTGAATTCGTGTAGGCTGTGCAAGGACTGTTTGAACTTCTCGATATCGGCGAAAGGCGAGGCAATCACCGGGACCGGCATCATCAGATCGCTGGCGAAAAGCACCTTTTCCTCACGCACGTGCACGACACAAACGTCGGGGCCCGGCCCCGGCGCGTGCATAACGTGAACGGTTTTGTCACCAAGCCGGATGACCGAGCCTTCGTTGAAGACGATTTTGGGCAGGCGAATCTCGACTTTCAGCAGTTCATTCGTGTGCTCTCTCGCTTCCTCCAACGCCCTGCGACCGTATCGGACCAGCAAGTCCCGGGCCCTTTCGTGGGCGATCAGTTCGGCTTCTGGGAAGAGACAAGAGCCGTAGACATGGTCGGCATGGCTTATCGTGTTGATGAGAAAGCGGATTCCTGCCGGGCAATGCTGTTCAGCGAAGTCGATAATCTGCTTTGTCTCTGAAGGGAAAGGAAGCGTATCTATCAGTATTCCGCCGTCCTGCGAAACGACGAGTCCGGCGTTCACCTCCGCATAGAGGGCACTGGTAAATACCCACGTGTCGTCTGCCACTCGAGTACGCGTAATCGTCACTCGCCTCGTCTCCTATCCCTGCCCACGAGTACCAAACAGAAACCGACACGATAGTATATCACAACCAGCAATTTGGAGCGAAGAAGACCACCTCGATTCCGGACCCATCGAACTGAAATCCTTGGGGTGCATCATCGTACGGCGGCCTGCGAGTGCAAAACTGACCATGGTCGCGCGAAAAGACCGGAGCCGAAGGCCCGGTCTTTGTGGCCGTTATTCTCTTGCATTCTATCGGACGCACCGACGTGAATCCGCGGTTCTTACCTTGATACAAGTCCCTGGCGGTCGGTGCGCGCCTTTAGAAGATGTCCCTCTGTACTGGTTACGTAGAGATCACGGAGATCGGGGCCGGCGAACGCGCAATTGGTCGGACTGTCGCAGGGCACCGGATGTGTCTCAAGCACTCGGCCATCCGGCGCGAAAACGTATATCATCCCACCCGGGCCGCTCTCACCCCAGCCAGCTGTTGCAATGATATTGCCGTCAACATCCAAACACATGCCGTCTACGCCCCGATGGGGATAAAAGTTGTGCAGCACTTGATGGTCGCCCACAATGCGGCCTGTTTCGCCGGAGCTACCTTCGACTATGGGGTACGCCCACAGTTCCCGTTTCTGGCCTTCCCCGTTCTTGCTTTGGGCGACATACAATGTTTCTTCGTCAGGCGAAAGAAGCAGGCCGTTGGGCGCGGTTGTGTCGTAGGTCACGCGCAGAGGCTTCCAACTTCCGTCCGGCTGTGGGTCCAACCTGTAGACGGATTCGTGGTCCAACTCCATGTCGTCGCGGTAGTCGCCGTAGCGCGGGTCGGTAAACCAGACACGCCCGCGGCCGTCAATCGCCAGGTCATTGGGGCTGTTGAGCCTGTTCCCTCCGAACTCGCCGCACAAGACAATCGTTTCGCCGCCCTCGGGATACTGGACCATGCGTCGACCGCCGCCTTCGCAGGCGTTGATCACACCGTTGGCGTCCAGCATAAGACCGTTGGCTTCGTTTGTTGCCTCTCGCCACACGGTGAACTCGCCGCCTTCCGGATCGTAGCGAAAGATGCGGCTGTTTACGATGTTTGTAAAGAAAAGAAAACGTCCGTCCCAGACGGGGCCTTCGGTCAAGCCGATTGGTTCAAGCAGGACTTCGAAATGCCACGCCATCCTTTGCTCCTTCGCCTATCCGCTGAGATAGTCAGATCCGCAATCGAGTACGATTTGCCTGCTTCGCTGCAGCGCCTCATAAGGATTGTCCAACTGAGGACTCAATTCGAGACTGATCGCGCCGTTATAGTCGATATCCTTCAAAGCGAGAAACGTCTCGCGCAGCGTCTCGACCGTAAGTATCCCATCGAGAAGCGCCCAATGCAGATCGCCCTTGCCGTCGTTATCGTCGAGATGAACGTAGGCAAGCCGTTTCCCTGCCCGTCGTATGACGCCCGCCGGGTCTTCGTCGCTGATCTGCACATGGCCTATATCAAATAACAGGCCCAGATTCGGGTGGTCAATCGCTTCGATGAATTCCAGAGTCGCCGCCGCGGAAGGAAGCGCCGTCCCGGGAAAGTGCTCGACACCGATGCTGATGCCAAGGTCCGCTGCCCTATCGGCGGCTGTCGCCAGCGATTCGGCGTAGCGCGCAAGAGCCGCTTTGCTACCGTCTGCGCCGGGCACAAGATAGACCGCGCTACCACCTAGATCTTTGCATTGGTGCGCAACCCCTTGCAGGTGTGACAAGGCCTCCATTCGCGACAGGTCATCCGGGCTATCCAGGGACGCCCCCTCCGGCAATCCGTACGAGGCGGCGACAGAGGAGACCTGCAACGAAAGAGATCTGGCCGCTGTCCGGGCGGCCGAACTCTTCTGGAATTCCGGCCTGATGTCGATCCAGCGGAATCCCAGGGCCTTCATGTCAGAAAGCACACTTTCTTCCGGCGCGCTCAGGGCCCACACGCAACAGGACAAATACATCGCGCTATCCCCCTGCTTGTTCCGGGGACGAATATCTCCCGGCATCGGGTTGCTCTGATGACTGGGCTAGTATCGATCTCAATTCACCTAGTTCGTCGCAGCGAAGTGAGCGGTGCAACTTGATAGGATGGCGCTGGCCCCACTCTTCGATGGCAGGTGTCATTTTCATGATAGTGGAAAAATCGTTGGGGAAGCGGAGCGGATTCCCGCCCAGCCATCGCCCATGGCGGCCCGAAAGCGTGGTGTTCCAGATCTTGGCGGGAATCACGTCCGGCGAAGAATGGCCGGCAGGCCAGGCCTGAAAGAGAACAGGAATGTCAGGTGGAAAATCCGGTAATATGGTCTGCAAGAGCAAATGACTCCGACTGCAAGTGGACGGCATCCAGAGTGGGAGCACAGGGCTGCGCCGCCCGATTACTGGATTCATCTGCGGACCGCTCTCGATGAGAACTGCTCCTGGCTGAATTTGTAGTAGGTAATACAGCCATTGCCAGGCGTAGAAGCCCAGGCGGCTGATTTCGTCAACGGAGGCAAAGTCCAGCGCATGGAGCGATATGTTGACATCTGCAGCGAATGTGCGAACGCTGGTTGCGAATCCGGTGATGGATCCCCACTGTGCCTCGGGCTGATAGGTCCAGTGCCGAGACAACCGCCAGCCGCTGCGCTGCGCACCGCCGACTTCATGAAGCCAATCGTCGAGCCAGGGCGTCCCGCGAATAAACTCCTGGTCTGTGAAGCCACCGTGGCTGCCAATCTGAAGTCTGTGCCGGGCGCCGAGCTCATATTGGCTCCACCTCGACGAGCAGGACAGCAATAAGATTGAGCCGCCGGGCATCAGCCGTTCGCGAATGAAACGACGGTATTGGTCGGGCAAGACGGCCAACTTCAGATAGACTTGGACGGACCGCCTGATCTGCCGCCTGGCGTGGATGGGATCGAACAGGCTGACGGCGAGTAGGTCAGGATTGTGGTTCAGGACGGGCGTCAGAAGGTCAACGCTGCGTTGCTGATATCCGGCAACGTCATCCGCCCTGCCGCGAGAGGCAAAGCTGATCGGGAGGCTGTCAGCCAACAATGGTGCTCCCAGGCAGGCACAGAGATGGGCCGTGGCACCTGATGGCACGCCAATGACAATCGTGTCGAACCGCCTGTCCGGATCCAACCTTTCGTATTGACTTACGTTCCACTGTGCCAGGTCCGCAGTCGTCAGGCTGAAAGTGAGCGAACGGCTATGGGGTCGACCTTCCATTGCCCGCGCCGCCAAACCAGCGCTCCAGCTGCGGGGCATGCTTGACGACAGTTTCAAGAGTGCAGTCTGCCGTCCCAGTCTCGAATTGACCACAGGGTGGTGAAAGCGATTGTCGAGGGCAGACGCCACCGCGGCAACCGCACCCGTAGCGATTTCGAAACCGATAGGTTGATAGTTCACGTGCGAGACGATTCCCGTTCGATTGCTACGTGGATGTCACACCCGTTGGATTGCAAGTGAAATATAGTGTGACAAGTATAGCCGAGGTGTAGAGGCTTCGCAATTCCGTTTTGTCGCCTACCAGGCGGCACTGCAAAGAATGATTGAGACAGCGACCTGTCCAAATCCCACCCAACAGCCCTTATCCTATCAATAGGCAAATACCTCGTCGGCCGCTTCGCCTCGCCTTGACAGGGCGGGTAGTCCAGGACTTGGGCCAAAGACTCCAAACCTCGCGCAGAAACGGAGCCGTACACGGCCCCTGCAGTCCCTGGCCACCGGCAACTGCCAACTGCCAACTGGCAACTGCCTTTTGTACGGTCGGGCCTTCGGCCCTCCCTTGTGCGGGGGGACTCCCCCCGCAACGCTCCCCTGACGCCTCTCCTCGCGCAGCATGTTGGATCTGTTGTAGCCCAGTTCAGCGGCGACCCATCGCGACGCCACCGTGAGTGCGCGATTCCAACCTGCCGCCAAAGCCAACGTGGACAATGCGGCCGTCAGTGCGCGTCGCCCGCACCGCCGTTCGAGTTTCGACGTTTCGTGTTCCGAGTTTCGGCAATTCCAGCCACCGCCGCCAAGATGTCCCGCCAGATGATTCCCTCCCTAATAATGGGTTGCACTCTTGACAGGCAACGCGTTGACGGTTCGTAGCGCCTGTGATAGGCTTCTGCGGGCGTTTGCCGTGTGTTGGTGGCAAAAGGAAACCATCAGAGGCAAAGTTATGACAACTCTAGGCAAAAACGCAGCCAGGGTGCGCTTTGCACCCAGCCCGACCGGGCATCTTCACCTCGGGGGACTGCGGACAGCACTTTTCGACTGGCTCTGGGCGCGCAAGACCGGCGGCAAGTTTATCCTGCGCATCGAAGACACGGATCGAAGGCGTTTCGAACCGGAAAGTGTCGCAAGCCTGATTCGTGGCTTGACCTGGCTGGGATTGAATTGGGACGAAGGCCCCGATGTTGGCGGGCCTCACGCGCCTTACGTCCAATCGGAAAGGCAAGACGTTTACAAAAGCCACGCACAGGATCTTATCGATCGTGGGCGGGCTTACCGCTGCTACTGCACGCCCGAACGCCTTGAGACGATGCGGGAGGAGCAGCGGCGCCAGCGCAAGCCGACCGGTTACGACCGGCGATGCCGCCGGCTTACCGCTGCTGAGAGAGCTGAACGCGAGGCCGAAGGGCAACCTTGGGTCGTGCGCTTTACAGTGCCGGAGGATGGCGTCACCGTCTTCACCGACCTCTTGCGCGGGGAGGTCCGGGTAGACAATCGACAGTTGCAGGATGAGGTCATTCTGAAGGCCGACGGGCTCCCGACCTATCACCTGGCGGCGATGGTGGACGATCACCTGATGCAGATTACGCACGTATTACGCGGCGAAGAATGGCTGGCGACAGCGCCACTGCACAAATTAGTTGTTGACGCCTTCGGTTGGGGCATGCCCGTGCTCGTGCATCTTCCCGTCATCCTTGACCCCAGCGGCAAGGGCAAGATGAGCAAGCGCAAGAAGACGGTAGCAGGCAAGGAGTACCTGGCCCTCGTGCATGAGTTCGAGGATGCCGGTTACCTGCCCGACGCCATGTTTAACTTTCTGACCAATGTAGGTTGGAATTTCGATCCGGTTGAGGAAGTCTTTAGCCGCGATGAGGCGATTGAGCGGTTTCAGCTTGAGGAGATCAACCCGTCTGCGGCGGCTCTGCCCTATGAGAAACTGGACTGGCTCAATAGCTTGTACATCCGCGCGTTGACGCCGGACGCACTCAAGTCGGCACTGATTCCCTTCCTCAGCCGGCAGCTGGGTCTGCCTGAAGCCGACTTGGCATGTGACTGCAGATTGGATGTCTTGGTGCCTGTCATCCAGGAGCGAATCAAGCGCCTCGACGAAGCCGCGGCCTGGCTTGATTGGGCATTTCAAGACGCCGAGGAGATCGAATATAACGAGCCCAAACTCCTGATTGGGCGCAAAATGGATGCTGGCGGAAGCATCGAGATGTTGCAGGCTGGCGCCTCGCTGCTGAAGTCAGTTGAGCCGTTCGCGGCAGAGCCCATCCAGCGAGCGTTTCGAGAGAGGGCCGATGAGCTGAAGGTGAAGGCGGGCAGTTTCTTTGGACCGATTCGCGGGGCGATCAGTGGCAAGAAGGTGTCGCCGCCTCTATTCGAAAGTATCGAAGCGCTCGGTAGAGAGGAGACGCTTCGCCGCATCGGGCGGGCGAAGCTGGCACTGGAAGGACTAGAAGCGGAGGAAGGCTAGAAAAGGGTCAGTTGGGCAGCTAGTGCCGCCCAACCAAACAAGAAGGCGCGCTGGCTCCGCTTGACGTTTTGCTCGAGCTGATTCTTGTCTTCACTCGTCGCCTATGCTAGGATTGGGCTTGGCTGAGCTTGCCAATGGGGGATAGTTTAATCGGCAAAACACCTGACTCTGGATCAGGCGTTCGGGGTTCGAATCCCTGTCCCCCAGCCTAACGAGGCGACGACTCCACGTCGCCCATCGAAGACGCTGCTTCCGGATTCTCCCTGACCAGGACTGGTAGCAGCGTCTTTCATTTCCATTCTGGTCCGACTTGGACCCGCCAAGCAAGGACTCAAGCCTGCCCGCGCGGATCGCAGGCCCGCAAATCAACGATTTCGCCCGTACTCTTCGTGACTGCTGACCCAGTCTAGCGAGCTGATCGCCGCCGCCAGCGAAAGCTCGCCGGCCAGGACAGTGCCGGCTACGATCTCGGCGAACTTGTAAACCTTCCCTTTTCCCCAACATCCCAGCAATTCAAGGCACTCCCTCTGCGTTGCCAGCCCGGTTCCCCCGCCATATGTGGCGACGATCAGAGATGGTATTGTGATCGAAATATAGAGATCCTTTTCCTCGGTCAGCTCGACGTAGATCAGTCCCGCGGATGACTCTGACACATTCGCCACGTCCTGGCCTGTAGCGATGAATATCGCTGTAATGGCGTTGGCTGAGTGCAGACCGTTGTTGTTCACACCTGCCAGAATTGAGCCGATGTTGGCTACCCCGTAGTGGTAAAAGAGCTGTTCGGGCATCACGCGCATGTTCTGTATCAAGACATCGCGGGGGATGATCGCCTCAGCGGTCACCCGTTTGCCGCGCGTCCTCATAATATTCACCTGGGAAGCCTTCTTGTCGGTGGCAAAGTTCGACTCCAGGTAAAATCGCTTGATCTCCTGCCCGTCGTAGTTGTCCAGTATCCAGGAACATGCCGCAAAGGTGGCGCGGCCCACCATGTTCTGACCCCCTGCGTCGCCTGTTTGGTAATTGAAACGCAAAAAGGCGAATTTGTTGGATTGATAGGGGTCAATGTTGTCGAGCTTGGCCACACTGGACGTCGCCTCAGCCTCCTCCCGAATTGGAATGAGATTCTCGTCAACCCACTCGATAAAATCGCGCGCGCCGCGCGCATCGTCGAAGACGAAGACCGGCGCGCGCTGCATCGCGTCGGCTACCACCGTGCACTTGACACCGCCTGACAGATTGAGCAGCTTCATGCCTCTGTTGTAGGAGGCGACAAGCGTGCCTTCGGTGGTGGCGAGTGGAATAATGAATTCTCCCTGGGCATGCTCGCCGCAGACATTCAGGGGCCCGGCAAAACCGATAGGAACTTGCGCGGCGCCCGTGAAGTTCTCGATGTTCCCTTGCGCGATGTGAGGATCGAATGAGTATTGCGAGACGTGTTCGAGCGAATGCCCAGTGTATTCGCTGACGAATGTCTGGCGCGCTAGGATCGCGCTTTCGCTGTAGTCGTCATCCCTGTCCCGGGGGATTCGGACGGCGTCGACCATTTCGGAAATCGCGTCATCGACTGTGAACTGAATGCGACCGAACGGAGAGGTCTGGACTCCAATCCGGATGGTATGATGACCTGCCTCAAGCGGAGGAATCTGCGCACTTACGTATACCTCCTTGCGCAAGGGAAAGTCGATAGGTGAGCCGCTGTTTATCTGGTCGGGACTTAAGACCTGGCCGTCGCCGAAATCTAGTGTCAACGCGTCGGCAGCGACCTCCTCTTTGTCTATGCTGATGCCGTGGAAGGCAGTCAGTTTGGCGTCGCTAAGCCGATTCTTGATCGAGAACCGCACACCGTCCTCTGTGTTTTCGAGGCTTGCGTACGTATAGAGGCGTTTGAGCAACATTGAAGGAATCAGAGCCATCGTGCCCTCCGAAAACTGTCCTTGTATGAGTTGTCATGAAATCTGTCTGGAATACAACAGTAAGGAACAAAGATTTGCTGAGAAGATCCCAGGCAACACAGTTGGTCAACCCGGCGTGATCACCCTTCGGGTCTACGCGAAATTCTGTCCAATGTCCGTGCGCCAGACCGCGCCGTCGAAGCGGATACGCTCGACAGTGCGGTAGGCGCCGGCGGCGGCTTCAGCAAGCGTCTCTCCTGTGGCCGTGACCGAAAACACGCGGCCGCCGTCTGTGACAAACTCGTCGTCGCGTCCGGACTCAGTGCAAAGTCGAGTGCCGGCATGAAATGCGAATGCTCCATCCTCTCCCAGTTCGCCCCGCGGCAGACCGGTGATCTGCCTTCCGGTCCTGTAGGCTTCTGGATAGCCGCCCGAAGCCATAACAACCGTCACTGCAGACCCAGCAGACCAGTTAAGAGGAGCCTGCTCGGCGAGGCGGCCATGCACGCACGCAGTCATCACCTCCAAGAGGTCGCAGTCCAGTAACGGCAGGATTACCTGGGCTTCCGGGTCGCCGAAGCGGCAGTTAAACTCCAGAACTTTCGGCCCGGTCTCAGTTAGAATCAGGCCCGCGTACAGAACGCCCTGGTAGGGGGCGCCTTCGGCGTTCATCGCAGCCAACGCGGGGCGAATGACAGTTTTCTCCACCTCAGCCATCAACTCCTGAGTCGCAAGGGGCGACGGGGCAAACGCGCCCATTCCGCCTGTATTCGGCCCCATGTCGCCATCGAGAAGCCGCTTGTGGTCTTGCGCGGCCGGCATCAGCCGGAACTCGTTGCCGTCGCAGAAGGCCAGTACGGACAGTTCCGCGCCGAACAGCCTTTCCTCAATCAGCACAGTATTGCCGGCATCTCCAAAGCGCCGCTCAACCATGACGGTGCGCAGTTGAGTGACCGCCTCATCGGCGCTTTCGGGCAGCAGTACGCCTTTGCCTGCGGCCAGCCCGCTGGCCTTGATTACCGGGAGTGAGT
The DNA here is from genome assembly GCA_034428395.1 of Caldilineaceae bacterium. Lineage (GTDB taxonomy): Bacteria > Chloroflexota > Anaerolineae > Caldilineales > Caldilineaceae > Bin5. Next base: position 17,247 of record DAOUHX010000257.1, on the reverse strand, counting down.
CCAGTCCAAAAGCAAAGTCGGCCGCAGTCTCGAAATCAGTGAAGACGCGCGCCCAACCGGTTGGGATCGCGTGACGACTCATAAAGGCCTTGGAGAATGCCTTCGAACCCTCCAGTTGGGCTGCAGCCGCGCTCGGGCCGAATACATGCAGCCCTTCGGCGGCAAACTGATCGACAAGGCCTGAGACCAAGGGTATCTCCGGTCCAACTACGGTCAAATCAATGGCCTTCTCCCGTGCAAAGCGGAGCAATTCGGGGAGATCATCTGCATCAATCGCGACGTTGCAGCAGGCCGGAAGCGCTGCCGTGCCTCCATTGCCTGGGGCAACGAATATGCGGCATGAGTGGGGGGATTGCGCCAGTTTCCACGCCAGCGCGTGCTCTCTGCCGCCTGAGCCTATTAGGAGAATTCTCATTGTGTTGCCAGCTGTCTGCGAATCTCTTCTTGCGGAAGACGTACTGTGCAAGCGGTGTCGGCTACCAGTGCAGGTGCGAAGTAGGAGTTATGGACTTCCAGTCAGCTCCCCAGGACTGTGGCGAACTTCTCTTTTCCCTCCAGCTCCAGGAGCGGCGTTTCAAATGGGTAAATCCCGGTGAAGCAGGCGTTGCAATAGCCATCCTCGGCCTGCAGGGTATTCATCATTCCTTCAACGCTGAGGTAGGCAAGAGAATCTACGCCAATATAGGTCTTGATTTCCTCCTGGCTCTTGTGCGCGGCAATCAGTTCCGTTTGGCTCGCCATATCGACGCCCATAAAGCAGGGATACCTGATGGGAGGACAGGCGACGCGCATATGAATCTCGGACGCACCCGCGTCGCGCAGGAGCTTGACGAGCGGCCCGCTGGTATTGCCGCGCACGATCGAGTCGTCAACCAACACGACCCGCTGGCCGCGCAAATTGTCCGACAAAGGGTTGAACTTCATCGCCACACCGTCCTTTCGAAGCTGGTCGGTCGGTTGGATGAAGGTCCGTCCGATGTAACGACTCTTGATCAGCCCTTCGCTGTAGTCGATGCCGCTTTCCTGGGCGTAGCCGATGGCGTGCGGTGTGCCGCTGTCGGGCACGGGAACGACGATATCGGCGTCGACCGGCGCTTCACGGGCGAGTTGACGGCCCAGCGCCTGCCGAACACGGTGAACAAGGCGTCCGCCCAGTCTGCTATCCGGTCGAGCAAAATAGATCTGTTCGAAAGTACAGAATGCTGCCTTCTCCGCCGGCACGCCCTGGACGATCTCGTATCCTTCTTTGTCGATAATGGCTATTTCACCGGGTTCAATTTCACGCACGGCCCGCGCACCAATGGTAGCAAAGGCGCAACTCTCCGAGGCTAAGGCTAGTCCGTTTTCCAGTTCGCCCAACACGAGCGGACGCAGGCCCCAGGGGTCCCGCACCCCGTAGACAGCCTCCCGGGTGAGAATCGTCAAGGAGTAGGCGCCCTCGGCGATGGTCATTACCTGTCGAATCCGTTGCAGCCAGGTGCCGCGCGCACCCGCCAACAGGTGGATAATTAGTTCGCTGTCGGTTGACGTCGAGAGGCCCACACCCCGCTCCAATAGTTGGCGGCGCAATTGGGGAGCGTTGACCAGATTGCCATTGTGGCCTATGGCGAGCGGACCATCAAGTGTCTCCAAAATGTATGGCTGGGTGTTGCCCAACCGCGGCGAACCTGTCGTCGAGTAGCGCGTGTGCCCTATGCCCAAGTGGCCTCGCAGATGGCTCAGATTGTCCTCGTTGAACACCTGGGATACGAGTCCAAGGCCCTTGTGAACGTGGGCAGTTTTGCCGTCGCAGGTGGCGATTCCTGCAGCCTCCTGGCCTCGGTGTTGCAAGGCGTAGATGGCGAAGTAAGTCAACCGGGCGATGTCCATTCCCGGGGCGCTGATGCCGAAAACGCCGCAGGCTTCTCGGGGCGAGTCAAACGGTGCCATGTTTGCACCTCCAAACTGGCCATAGAGCGTTCGCGCCTACCGCAGGCGCTGGGCGGCAACCTTCATTGCGATGGCAAAACGTAGCGGCACCGTTCATTCAACTCCTCAGCAGTGCAGCGCGTGCAGCGAGCCCTGTTTCCAGCGCGGCTTCAGTTGAATTGCCCGTTACGGTCAAATGGCCCATCTTGCGGCCTCGACGCGGTTCCCGCTTGCCGTACAAGTGCAGACTGACCGCGGGGTAGTTGAAGAGTGCCGACCAATTCGGTTCACCCTCATCCCAGAGATCCCCAAGCAGATTCAGCATGACCGCCGGACACAACTGCTCCGTTGAGCCAAGTTTAAGCCCGCATACCGCACGTAACTGCTGCTCAAACTGGCTTGTAGCCGCGCCCTCGATCGTCCAATGGCCGGAGTTGTGGGGCCGGGGGGCAATCTCATTTATCAGGAATCGATCGACTGAACTGTTCACGACATTGGACGCTTGCAGGGTCTCTTGACTGTCAGGCAGGAGAAAGTACTCAACGCAAAGAACACCAACTACGTCAAGCAATTCAAACAGCCGCTGGGCCAGCTTCCTGGCGCCCTGAACGAGATCTGAATCGACTTGCGCGGGTGCTATCGTAATGTCCAAGATATGATTTTCGTGCCGGTTTTCAACGAGTGGATAGGCAGCAAACGACCCGTCAATTCCGCGAGCCGCAACCAGCGAAAGTTCTGACGAAAACTCAACAAACGCCTCGAGCACACACGGTTGACCATCGGCAATCTGCTTCGCCGCATCCAACTGCTTCTCGGACTCGAGTAGTAACTGCCCTTTGCCATCATACCCGAAAACGGACGTCTTGAGAATGGCGGGAAAACCGAGCTCATCGACAGCGTCTTGCAGTTCGGAAGCGTTTTCAAGCATTCGATAAGGGGTGACGGGCAGTCCGGCTTGGCTGAGAACTGATTTCTCGCGCAGGCGGTCTTGGGCGGCATGGAGGATCCGGCCGGCCGGACGAACTGGTACACCCCGGGATTCGACAATTTCGGAAACCAGGGCCGGGACGTTTTCGAATTCAAATGTTACGACGTCGACGCCGTCCGCAAAGTCTTGCACTGCATCGCGGTCATCGTAGGCCGCGACGAGCTCGCGGTCGGCGATCTGTCCGGTAGGACTATTGCGTTCCGGCGAAAATGTATGCAGTAAATAGCCCATTCTGCGGGCTTCCAGAGCCAGCATTCTGCCCAACTGGCCGCTGCCAAATACACCTATCGTGGAACCCGGGGGAATAGAACGCAACTGCGAACGCGACAAGGCCTTACTCTCCAGTCTCAAGCCGGATTGAAAGCACTTGCTCGGCGCGATTTTGGCGAAATTCCTGCAATTGGCTACGCAGCGATGAACGCGATGCGCCCAGAATAGAGATGGCGAACAACGCCGCATTGATCGCGCCCGCTCTTCCGATGGCCATCGTCGCGACCGGAACGCCCGCGGGCATCTGCACGATCGACAGGAGTGAATCCATGCCGTTCAGAGCTTGGCTTTGCACGGGAACGCCGATGACGGGCAGCAATGTATGGCCCGCGACCATGCCTGGGAGATGGGCTGCCCCGCCCGCTCCGGCGATGATCACCTCCAGGCCCCGCCCTGCCGCGCCGCCGGCATACTCCGTCATCCAGTCCGGCGTGCGGTGCGCCGAAACGACGCGACATTCGTGGGGCAAGCCGAACTCGGTCAGCGTTTCGGCCGCATACTTCATGCAGCGGTCCCAGTCGGATTCACTGCCCATTATGACGCCGACCAGGGGCGATGCTTTTGGAGTCGTCAATTGTGGTCACTCCCCATTGCTTCGCTGCTCAGGCAGTTGCAAAGATCTTGCCGAGGTTGCTCGCTACTCTGCTCGCCACCGGCAGCTCTCCCGGCGTGAAGGTCTGCCCTGTGAGCATCTCATAGGAGCGGATGTATCTCGCAGCGGCGTCGAGCGCCAGCTTATCCGGCAGCGGCGACGGGGGCCCGTCACCTCTGTATCCCTGCGTAGCATACGCCAAGCGGACGAACTCCTTGTCAAAGTTCTCAGGTTCCTTGCAATCAGTCCCTTCTTCCCTGCTTTGCGAACGAACTGCCTTCACCTCCTCATAACTCGCCGCCGTCCAAAATCGGCTCGAATCGGGCGTGTGAACCTCGTCGATCAGCAGCAACTCGCCGTCTTCAGTAAGACCGAACTCGTATTTTGTGTCGACAAGCAGCAGCCCGCCTTCGGCTGCGATCTCCTGTCCACGGCGAAAGAGCGCCAACGAGGCTTCGCAAACCGATTCCCACAGTGACTCTTCAACAAGACCGCTCTCAATAATTTCGGCGCCGGTAATGCGTTCGTCATGGCCTCCATTTTGCGCTTTGGTTGTCGGGGTAATGACCGGGTGAGGCAATGGGTCGTTTTTGGCCATTCCGTTAGGGAAGTCGAGACCGTATATTTCGCGCTCACCCAGGCTGTAGCGGTACCATAGGCTCGTCTTTGTCACACCAGAGATGTAGCCGCGCACGACGACTTCCACCGGCAGCGGCCGGCAGACTCGGCCCAACGTCACATTCGGATCTGGCGACTCGACGAAATGATTGCCGACAATGTCTTGTGTCTGCTCGAACCAGAAGGCGGACAGTTGGTTCAGTACCTGCCCCTTGAAAGGCACCAGGCCAAGGATGTGATCAAAGGCGGACAGGCGGTCGGTGGCGACAAGAATCAGCCGATCGCCGCATTCAAAGATATCGCGCACTTTGCCGCTGCGCTTCTCTCCGAGGAAATCCAGATCGATGCCGTCGAAGGTGTACTCCAATGCTGTTGCATCCATAGGGTGCCCTCCTTCGTAGATCCAGCTCCTATTGCGCCCGCTGCAGTCGCCACTTAGCCTCTTTCGTTGCCAATCATGGATCGAAAAAGCGAAAGCCCCAAACTGCCTTTTCCGCCAAGGGGGTTTTGGAGCGGTACGATATGGTCCTCGGGATGGGGCATGAGTCCAACGACATTGCCGGCGGAATTACAGATGCCGGCGATGTCTGCGACCGAGCCGTTTGGGTTTAGCGGATAACGGCCGGCGGCAGGACTGCCGTCGGCATCCACATAGCGGAAGGCGATGAGTCCTTCTCGCTCCAGACGTTCGAGGGCCTTGCTGTGCGCCACCTGCACGTTGCCTTCGGCATGGGCTACTGGGCAGAAAATCGGCTCAGCGATGCCTTCGAGATACTGGGCCCGCGCTCCAGGCTCCACTTTCAGATGCACCCAGCGACACTCAAACATCCCGTTACGGTTGTGCGTCAGCGTCACTTCGCGTTCTGCGGCCGACGTTTCATTTCGCGCTGGAGAAGGGCCGCAACCGGCAGTCCTGCCCGGCAGCAGACCGGCTTTCACCAGCGTCTGGAATCCATTGCATATGCCCAGCACACGCCTGCCGGCGGCGACATACTCCTGCAGTTGCTGGTTGAGGAAGACGCGCAGGTCAAGCGCCTGGCGAACCCCGGCGCCCAAGGCATCGCCATACGAAAATCCGCCGGGCAGAACCAGCATTTCGAATTCGGAGAGGCGGAACTGTCCGCTCCGCAACTGGTTAATGTGCGCGATCTGCGGCGCGCCGCCCGCCAGTTCGCAGGCGCGCGCGGTCTCGGCATCCCTGTTCGTGCCGGAGGCGTGCAGGATCAAGACGGGATACCTCATCTCTCTTTCACCGCCTTACTCCAGGTCGGGTGTCTCTCGCCCAGTCGGTCGATCAGGCTACAGAATCTCTCTTCCAGGCGAAGACGAGCTCATCAAGCTGCAGTTCGATTAGACGTTCGCTGCCGTCGGTCATCACCAGGTCTGGGGTCTCAGAAACAGAACCCAACCTGGTCAAGTGCAGACCGGCGAAGCGCTGCTCCAAGGCATCGACTTCGGCCGGCTCGACCTCAAGCAGGAAGCGTCCATTGCTTTCGCCGAAGAGCGCGGTAGTCGCACAAAACGCACGTTTTGGCGTCCGAACGGCCTGGATGTCGACCGTGGCGCCCAGACGTCCGCCGATACACATCTCGGCCAGGGCCAGCGCCAGCCCGCCCTCGCTCAAATCGTGACAGCTGTGCACGAGCCCGGCGCGAATCGCTGCGTGAAGGCATCGCAACGCCTCTAGTGGCCTTTCCGGCATGGACGGCGGTGCCCCCCCTTTTGCGCAAAGCAGATGATGAAGGAGTGAGCCGCCGAGTTCGGCGCGGCTCTCGCCCAACAGGTAAATGATGTTTCCCGGGCTCTTCAAATGGGAGGTGCAGCTGGCGTGCATGTCAGGCACGATGCCGATCGCTGAAATCAGCAGGGTGCCGGGAATGGGCTGGCCGTCGAACTCATTGAACAGGCTGTCCTTGCCGGAGATGAAGGGCGCGTTGTAGGCGATTGCAGCGTCGTAGCAGCCCTGGCAGGCGCGAACAAGCGAGCCCAGCCGATCGGGCAAGGTAGGATTTCCCCAGCAGAAGTTGTCCAGGAGCGCGATGCGGTCCGGGTCGGCGCCGACGGCAACTGCGTTGCGAAAGGCCTCGTCGACGACGCTTACGGCCATCGCGTAGGGGTCGCGTTTGCTCAGGAGAGGGTTAATGCCGGCACTCAAAGCGATTGCCTTTTGGTGGTGCCATGTTCCCATCGGCTTGAGCACCGCTGCGTCGGCAGGGCCGTCCATCTGCGGACCGGTAAACGGCCGGACAAGCGTGCCGCCGCGCACTTCGTGATCGTATGTGCGCACAATCCGTTCCTTGCTTGCCACCGAGGGAAAGCTGAGCATGCGCAAGAGCATTTGCTCCGGGTCCGGCGTCGTCTCCGGCTGTTCTGAAACGGTGGGTTGAACCGAACCGGGCAGCCCGATATCGCGGTAGCAGGCAGTCCGATGAGGGCGGGGCAGCCCGTCATGCAGGAATCCCATTGGCAGCTCGGCTACTGCCTGTCCGCCATAGCGGACGCGCAGCCAGCCATCGCCGCTGAAGCTGCCCAGGTCGCGAAACTCCACGTCCCAAAGCTCTGCGAGCTCGCAGAGTCGTTTGAGATTTCGCGAGGGCACCGCCATGACCATCCGCTCCTGGGCTTCCGACAGCCAGATCTCCCAGGGCGTCAGGCCGGGATACTTGAGCGGAACACTCTGCAGTTCGACGTCTGCACCCAGTTCTTCTGCCATCTCGCCGACCGCGGAAGAGAGTCCGCCCGCGCCGCAATCGGTAATGGCACTGTAGAGACGCTCGTCCCTCGCGGCCTCAACCAGTTCTATCAACCCTTTCTGCGTTATCGGGTCCCCGATCTGAACGGCGCTGCCCGCTTCCGAGTGTGTCGACTCGGTCAGTTCGGCCGAGGAAAAAGTAGCGCCGTGGATACCGTCGCGTCCCGTCCGTCCCCCCAGGACGACAACGCGGTCGCCCTGCAGCGGCTGGGTCGGATGCGCGTTCTTCGGGAGCAGGCCTACCGCACCGCAAAAAACGAGGGGATTCCCCAAATAGCCGCGGTCGTAGATGACCGCACCGTTGACGGTTGGCAGGCCCAGTTTATTGCCATAGTCGCCGATTCCGGCGACGACGCCTTGCCGCACGCGCGCAGGGTGCAGGACGCCCGACGGCAGCTCATCGCGGGGCAGATCCTGCGGGCCGAAGCAGAGAAAGTTGGTGCAGGCGATGGGCCGGGCCGATACGCCCATGATATCGCGCACGACGCCGCCAATGCCGGTGTTGGCCCCGCCGAACGGCTCCAGCGCTGAGGGATGGTTGTGCGTCTCGACTTTGAACGCCAAGTCAAACTGTTCGTCAAACTCGATGATGCCGGCATCGTCGACAAAGGCGGAACGGACCCAGGGTCGGTCCACGGCCTCGGTTGCCGCCTGAATGTAACTGTGCAACAGTCCCTGAATCTGCTCAACGCTGACGGCGCGGCCGGCGGCATCCTGCAGTGTAAAGTCGATCGACGCCTTGAAGGTCTTGTGGACGCAGTGTTCGCTCCAGGTTTGTGCCAATGTCTCCAGTTCGACATCGGTGGGAGGGCGCCCGACTTCATCGTAATAGCCCTGAATCTCCTTCATTTCCCTCACATCCAGGGAGAGCATGCGTTCCCGGCTGAAAGAAAGCAGCGCTTCGTCAGTCAGATTCGACAAAGGCAGCCTTTCGACGCGGTCCTGGGGCTTGCCGTTGTCGCCGAACAGCGGCGAGATGGGACCGAGGCTGTAGCGCTCGATCGTGTCGTTGCAAAAGAGGCCTTGGGCCAGCAAATGGAGGTCGGCGACAGAGAGCTTGCCTTTGAGCTCGTACCTGGTTGCCGAGGCAGCCTGAAGTCCGGCGATTCCCAGTTCTGCCGCGCCTTGCTCCAGCACGCGAGCGGCGACGTCGGTCACGCCGGGGCGGAGGGCCACTTCGATGAGATGCGCATCGGCGCTCTGGGGAGTAAGTGATGTCGAGTCCGGCGAAGCCTGGGCCGGCAGCTCTGTAATCCTGGCCGTCTCTGTTACCGGATCTACCAGCAGCTGGACGCAGACCGTGTCAATCCGTTCTGTACTGAGATTTTCCGTGTCGCGACTGGTGAGGAAATAAATGCGCGTCTCGTGGCAGGATTGGACATTGTCAACGCCCAGACGCTGGGCCGCAGAGGGAATCGCCGGGTTGCCATCCGCGACAATTGGGGCGACTTCGATGCGCAGGGTTTTCACAATTCCTATCCAAGTAAAAAGGCCCCGTAGTCAAGATGCGGTGTTCCACACGATGACACAGGACCTACACTGGAGCGGGATAAATTGCTCTGCCATTGCAAGTCCGACGCGCATTGGATCCAACTGTGGTCGTACGGCTCGCAAGTACCCCCAAGGGGATTCGAACCCCTGTTGCAGGCTTGAAAGGCCTGAGTCCTAGTCCTCTAGACGATGGGGGCGTTCCGGGCGAAAACGCAGAGGCAAGTGTACCAGACAAAGGAAGAGAACGTCAAATCAGGCAGCATTTTGGATCGATTGTGGCGCGCAGGCGTCGGGGGTTTCCGGGGGGCAAAGTAGTCGAATCGGACCGATGAAGAGTTGATCCTAAGTCCCATGCTCAAGTGCGCCGCCGAATCTCCCACAGCTCGACGACGAGGTTGGAAGGGAAGCCGCTGGGATCGAAATCTTCAGTCTCGCTGGCATCACAGTCGACGCGGGCGAACAACTCCTCGATTGTGCGGGATGAGTGGTGCTGGGCCTCGCCCACGGTCTGGTATAAGTAGACCGCAGAAGGCAGGATTACCGGGTGTCCCATCTCGTAAAGCGCGTAGGCGGCCCTGCCGCTTGCCAGGGCCGGGAGAAGACGGTCCGCAGGTTGTTCAATGCAGCGGCCGGCATGCTCCGTGTGCACATCGAACCGGAAGGCAAAGTGGGTGCGCAGGTAACCTTCAGCCCGGAGAAAGCGACCGACTCGCCCTACCGCGCCTTCGAGGCAGGAGAAGTCATCGGCCGTTGACAGAGTTAGGGGAAGGTCCAGCGGCCGAGAATCTGCGAGCTGGGCGAAGAATCGCGCGCCGACCCGTTGGGTGAGTTGGCGGCGCGCCGTTCGCAGGTTCTCCCCACAGTACTGCGTAGCGAGAGCGTTGAACGCGGAGCGAAAGAATGCGTAGGAGAGCGCATCGAATTCGCCAGACATAAGTGTTTCGAGACCAGTAAGGCTGTGGAGCGACCTGGCGAGGGTGGGCCGCGCTTCCCTGGCATAGACCAGCCGAATGTATTCCGCGGCAGATGACTGGACTGCTGCCAGTTCTTCTTCAGGCTCTACAAGCTGACACCACTGTTCGGTGATGGCCCGGGCCATCATAGTCAGAAAGGGACTGCCAAGGGGCCACCATTCCTGGTAGTCGGGAAAGGGATGCTCAGCGACGACGGCGGCCAGGTTGGAAGACATGAAGTCTGCTCCTGTCATGGGAACTCGTTTTGCGCGATCGGCCACACGCTATAGTATTAATGAGGCAGGTCGAAGAATTCAAACACGCGACGAATTGTACCTGAATCGGGAAGGAGTTGCCTTATGAAGAATCTCATGCCCGTACTCCTGTTGTTTGTTCTTCTGGCCGGTGGGTGCGTGGTCCCCGCGGCGACCGCTCCTGCCGGAGACTCCGGCGCGGCGTCAGCGGGACCGGATGACCTGCTGGCCGAAATCTTGTCGCGCGGCTCGATCCGAATCTCTACAGATCCGAACTATGCCCCACAGAGCTTTCTGGACGAGAGCGGGAACTTCCAGGGTTTTGACGTCGACGTTGCCATGGAGATCGCGGCAAGGCTCGGCGTAGAGGTGGAGTTCGTGACGCCTGACTGGGACCTGATCACGGCGGGCAACTGGGGCGACCAGTGGGACATGAGTGTCGGATCGATGACCGTGACAACCGCCAGGCAGAAGATCCTCGATTTCGCCTCGCCGCCCTACTACTACACGCCGGCCCAGTTCGCTGCAGTGGACGGCTCGGGTGTGGACTCCTTGGAAGACTTGAACGGCCAAACGATATGCGTGGGCGTCTCCACCACCTACGAGTCCTGGCTAATGGGAGACATGGAAGGGCTAGGGCTTCCAGCGGCCAGTTTCTATGTGGACTCGCCCCCAACGGACACTTCACTCATTCCGCTGACCGTGGACAACGATTGTGCGCAGCAGATTCAGGCTGGCCGCCATGAGTTCGCGGCGTTTCTGACTTCTAACACCGTGGTCGAGGCGGCCATAGCCGAAGGCGTCCCGATCCACAAGGTCGGCACGCCTGTCTTCTCCGAAAACCTGGCTGTGGCATTCGACAAGAGCGCGTCCAAGGATATCGCTCGCCTGGTCGCGAAGGTAAGCGAGATCATTGCCGCTATGCACGAGGACGGTACGCTCAGCAGCCTGTCGATGGAATGGTTCGGCGAAGACCTGACGATGGACCCGACACAGTAGCCGAGGACCAGGGAGGCCGGTGGCGGGGCGGGAATACATGCTGCCGGCCACTGCCGGACCCTGAATGTGCTCAGGACGACAGAAGCGAGGCGGCATGGCAGCAGCGTCCCCTGATGGCGGCTTTGAAGACCGTGCACAAGAGATTCTTGCCGAGCAAAGGCGCGACGCACGACGTTTCGTCATGGGTGTGCGCATTTCCTATGCTCTGCTATTCCTGGCGCTCTTTTATGCCTTCAGTGGCGCACACTTCACGTTTGCTGGTCTGCAGTTTTCGACGATAACGCTTGACTGGTCCTTCATTCGCAGCCACTGGTTCTTCATCTTCAACGGCGTCTGGCTGACGATCCTGTTGTCGTGTCTGTCGATCATCCTGGCGACGGCGCTTTCGCTTATGGGTGCGCTGGGGCGCCTATCGAGATTCCCGCCGGCATACGCGCTGGCGACATTTTACATCTCGCTGATTCGGGGCACGCCCCTGTTGCTCCAGGTCGTATTCTTCTTCCTCGCGTTGCCCCAGTTGGGTATCCGGCTGTCGGGGCTGGCGGCGGGTGTTCTGGCATTGGGGCTGAACTACGGCGCATACATGACGGAGATTATGCGAGCGGGCATCCAGTCGGTCGACGCAGGCCAGCGGGAAGCGGCCCAGGCGATGGGGCTGAACCATTTCCAGATCATGCGTTTCATCGTGCTACCTCAAGCGCTGCGCCTGGTAATCCCGCCGATAGGCAACCAGTTCATAGCAATGCTCAAGGACACATCGCTGATCTCGGTCACCGGTTTTGTATGGGAGCTGTTGTGGCGGGCGCAGAAACAGGGGCGGGCCAACTTTCGCAGCCTGGAGGCACTGCTGATCGCGGCGGTCTTTTATTGGATCATTACCATCGTGTTCACGGCCTTTCAGGCCCAGATCGAAGCGCACATGGCGCGGGGATACCGCTCGGCTCTGTAACGCGTCGATGGGCATCGGGCGAAGAAATCACACGAAGAGAATTTGAGATGACAAAGGACAAGACTCGAATTGGGATTATCGGGGTCGGCCAGATCGGCAAGAAGCATGTCCGGGTGTATTCCGGGATGCCCCACGTGGAGATCGCGGCGGTTGCCGACATAGACGAGGCGGAGGCCCGGCGGGTGGCAGGGGAGAACGGGATTGCCAGCGTCTACACTGATTTTCGACAGCTACTGGCGCGCGACGACATTGTGGCGGTGGACGTCTGCCTGCACAACAACTTCCACATGCCGGTTACGGTGGCAGCGCTGGAAGCTGGCAAGCACGTCTTCTGCGAAAAGCCGATGGCCGGCGCGTACGTCGACGCCGAGCGAATGTTGACGACGGCCAGAGAGTGTGGGCTGATGCTCTGCATCCAGAACCGGGAATACTTCTTCAACGAGACGAAGGCGGCGAAGGCCCTGATCGATGGCGGCCACCTGGGGAGACTATATCACGCCCGCTCGACGGGGCACAGGCGGCGAGGGCGGCCCTATGTCGACGGCTACGGTACACCGTTCTTCGTACAAAAGGAGACGGCCAGCGGCGGGGCCCTCTATGATATGGGCGTATACCACATATCGGTTGTGCTGTATCTGCTGGGTAACCCGGAAGTGCTGCGCATTTCAGGCAAGACGTACCAGGAGATGCCGATGGACGCGACGCGGCAGGCCCAAAGCGGCTACAATGTTGAGGAGCTGGGGATGGGCCTGGTGAGGCTGTCAGACAACATGACGCTGGACATCATCGAAGCGTGGGCCATCCAACTGGACGCATTTGAAGGAGCGTTTGTCGTCGGCAGCGAGGGCGGTGTGCGACTGGAGCCGTTCGGCTACTTCCACAGTATCGGTGACCTGGACCTCAACTCCACCGTGAACCTCGACAGTTTCAACTTCCGGCTGCACAGTGTTCAGGGCCAGGGCGACGAATACGACGGCGAGCAGCAGCACTGGATCGCGGCGGTGGAGGGCCGCGTCGAACTGCTGCCGACCGCAGAGGTCGCGTTGAACTGCATGCTCATCTCGGAGGGCATCTACCTATCCAACAAACTGGGCCGCGAGGTGAGCGCGGAGGAAGTGCGCGCGGCGTCGGTTTCGACGGCTGTGACGATCTGAATTCAGCGCGGCGCAGCTGCCCTCGCCACAGACCGCAGCGGCTAGCTGTTTAGCGGATCATACGGCCTGGCAGCGGATCAACCGCGCGTTTGTATCCGAGAGATTGCGCACGGTCTGCGCTTCCCCGGGGGGAATGAAGGCGCCCTCGTGTCTAGTGGCCTCCAAGGACTCGCCACCGGCAGAAATTGAAACTTCGCCGCTCCAGACGAACCAGACGGCCTCCTTGTCCACTGACGCTGGCGATTCGACCTGACCTCCCTCGCCAAGTTCAAAGTAGTCCAGTCTCATCTCCGCGGTACCCGTGGCGGGCGATGCCGGCGCCCACGAAACGGTTCTTCCTACAGGACTCGAATTACCCGAATCGAGACGGTCAATGCGCACCTGTGTCTGGTGGTTTTCGGGCGGGCGCGGCATTTCGCCTGTCTGCGAAGGGTCCCTTTCACCGCGGTAGAGGGCCTGGTCCGGCGGCGCCTGAAAGCTGATTAGAGTGGCCTCGGCGTCGGTGGTGTTGACAGTGCCGTGCACTTCGGGCGAGGGCACGTAGGCGAACTGGCCCTCGTGGATCGGCGTGTAAACGTCTCCCTGTCGAACGGATACGCCACCTTCTAGCACGATGAAAATGTCCGCCGAGCCATCGTGGAAGTGCTGCGGGAACTCTTCACCGGGTTGGAAGACTGAATAGTTCAGAGTAATGTCCTGCGCACCGGTGGCCGGGCCGACGAGGTTGCGGGAATCGCCCTTGCCCATCTGGAAGGCGGACGCCTGTTTGGCTGAGAGAAGAATTGCCATTCGTTCGTCTCCTACGGATTGGATTCGGCTAAATGGAATTTGAGCCGCCGCATCGTTCAGTTCAAACAAAGATTCGGCGCCCGGCTGCTTGGAATACCCTCCTCGCGAGGCCTTCGCTGTTCACGAATAGTTTGGTTTGAAGAAGCGCTGCGCTCAGACTTCGTAGTGCGAACCGTCGGCCAGGTTTCGTGCAGCGCGAACGGGGCGAAACAGGGTCCTGCGCAATGGCGGCATGGTTTCTACGAGCCTGGGGTCTGGGTCCCAGTCGTGCCACTTGCTGTCGACAGTATTGTAGCAGCTGAAGATGGCGACGCGATCGTGATCGCGGCTCTTCCACGGGCGCGCGCTGTGGGTCAGCGATTCGGTAAAGAAAAGAACGGAGCCGGCCGGGCAGTTGTAGCCTTCCCAGATCGGCGAGTTCTGGTCGTGAATTGCGTCGGGCGCGGCGTAGGCGGCCTTGTGGCTGCCGCTTACGAGAAGGGTACCGTCGCCCTCGGTGACGGGATTCAGCTCCCAGACGACTCGGGTAAGTCCTGCGTGCGCCTTGCCTGGAATGCAGTGGTAAAAGTGCGTGTCGCCTGGGAGGCGAAAGTAGCCGCTGCCGTTGTGGGGCGCGAACTGGCCGTCGCCCGCTTGGCGGTAGAAGAGGCTGCAGGACTCCATGCGGAAGCCATAGCAGTCCTGGCGGGAGAGCGGGGGGAATGCGACGAACTCGTGCATGAAGCCGACCACAACAGGGTGATCCGCGAGGCGCTGCATGGGGCCGCCAAGCGGTGAGCGGTCCTGCTCAGGGATCGAGTCGGGGTCATTTTGGAGGCGGAGACAAAAGTCGCGCATCTCTAGCACTTCGTCCTCGGACAAAACTCCTGGGACAAGCAGCCAGCCGCGCATGTCGAAGATATACTTCTGCTCCTGGGTCAGGTTAACAACCGGCAGACCGTCTGCGTTGGCGGAGGGAAAATCCTGCGCGCTCATATCCAACTGTTGGCCCAGGCTATGGGCGAAAATGTAGGGGGCGTTCAGGGCTCCACGGTTTTCTGTTGACATGGAATCAATGCCTCTCTCAGTCTCCTGATCGGCTGGCCAGGCTGGAATCCACAGGCATCGAAGACGCCAGCCTGCTACATGCTGGTATCATACATCAGTTAACCATGTGTAGAAAGGAGAAGTCAGGACAGGGAGCTACGCCAGTGCACTTCAAGTCCAAGAGTAGGCTGGCGAAGAGTGATCTGGCAACCACCCACCAGCCCCCCAAAGGGGGGCACTCGGAGGGGGCGCGCAACGGCCTACCATGATCTGGAACGGGCCATTGATCTCGCATATAATGACGGGCGCGGTTGCCTTAGCAACATTGTTATTCGCCTTTACCTGCCTGAGTGGGAACCGATGAGGGCCCCAGCCTCTTCTCAACGACGGCGGAGCCGGCGGCAAGTCCGGCGCAGGCCACAAGCCCCCTTTTCAAGAGAAGGTCGCTCCGGCACAGCGACGGGATTGCAAGAGCTGCGGGAAGCGTACGAATCGCTGGTCGGCCACTGACGGTATTCTATCGGGGAAGTCGCAGGACTGGCAATCACAAACGGACCCATCGGAATCTAACGGCGTTGCAGGACGGTTGACGGAACAGCACGATGATGAAGGTATCTTACAGACTGATTCGAAGGGCGGTGAAGAGAATCGCTATGACGCTGCTCCTGACCTGGGAATGGCTCGAGTCGGGTGTTACCTTTGACCTGAGCAGCGACGCGGTAAGAGCCGACCCCTACGCGACCTACGAACGACTGCGGCGCAAAGATCCCGTTCACTACAGCAGGCTCGCCGGCGGGTGGGTGTTAACACGTTTTGAGGACGCCCAGGCGGTCCTGCTCGACCACCGTCGCTTTTCCAACATGCAAGGGAGGTCTGATTACGGGCAGGACGCGAGCATGCTGGACCTTGATCCTCCTGACCACACAAGGCTGAGGTCGCTGGTTTCCAAGGCCTTTACACCGCGCACGGTAGCCAAACAAGAGCCGCGCGTGCAACAGATCGTGGACGAGCTCCTGGAGGCGGCTGGTGAACAAGACTGCCTTGACCTGATCGAGGTGCTCGCATTTCCGTTGCCGGTCATTGTGATTGCCGAAATGATCGGCGTTCCCACCGAGGACCTGGAGCAGTTCAAAGAGTGGTCGAACGCGATAGTGCTTTCGCTTGAACCGGCGCGCAGCGACGAGCAGGTCAGGCGGTTTCGCCGCGCCTCCGAGGAGTTGTACGAGTACTTCGAGGGCATTATTGCGCACCGGCGGGAAGCGCCGCAGGATGACCTGATCAGCGCATTGCTTGCCGCTGAAGAAGAGGGTGATAAACTGTCCCACAAGGAGTTACTGGCGACGCTCGAGCTGTTGCTGGTTGCAGGCAACGAAACGACCCGAAACCTGATTGGAAACGGAATGCTGGCGCTGCTCCGGAATCCGCATGAGATGGAACGTCTCAGGACGGACCCGGCTTTGCTGGACACGGCGATCGACGAGCTCTTGCGCTACGACAGTCCTGTCCAGCTTGACGGCCGCTATCTGCTTGAAGATGTGGAGATTGGTGGCAAGCAGCTGCGCGCGGGCGACCAGGTCGTCGCGGCGGTTGGCGCGGCCAATCGTGACCCTGCTGTTTTTTCCAGTCCGGAAACATTGGACATCGGGCGACAAGAGCAAAGCCATATCTCTTTTGGCCGCGGGATTCACTTCTGCCTTGGCGCGCCACTGGCCCTGCTGGAGGCGCGCATCGCATTCGCAGCTATTTTGAAGAGGTTCAGCACGATACGCCTGTCGGCCGAGCCGGAGTACAGACCGCAGGTCGTTCTGCGCGGCGTCGAGGCGCTGTTGGTCGAGGTGGAAAGGGCAGCTGAACTGCCGCCGAACGCCGCTGTCGAAACTCAAATTGTAGAACGCGAAGGCCCGCTTCTTGACATTCGGAGCGAGTAAGGTTAGGCTTGCAGGCGGTTGGGAAAAAGCTGCCTTCGGGAAATGGCCGAAGGGGAGGAGCCAAAGTGCCGTTACGCACGTTTGCCAGGAGGAGGCCCGCAGGAAGCGGGCGCATAGTCTGACCGCAGCCTAGACAGATGAAAGCTGCACGACTGCTTTGCACTCTTCGCTCGTTTCCTGTATGCCGCTTCGGATGGTCCGAGGTGGCTTTTTTGTTTTTTGAGCGAGTACCGGGCGAGGCCCAGTCTCAATGAAACGCCAAATATACGATTTCACGCTGTAAACCAATCCATCAGTTCCAACGAAGACGCGGCTGCATCAGGCCCAGTTTAAGGAGTCTTCAGTGGATACTTTCACTATCAAGGAGTCCGTATGGCTGAAAAAGGATCTGTGAAAAAGGCGGTACTCGCCTATTCGGGCGGGCTGGATACCAGCGTGATCGTCCCGTGGCTGATCAACAACTACGGCTGCGAGGTCGTCTGCTTTTGCGCTAACCTCGGCCAGGAAGAAGAGTTGGACGGACTGGAAGAGAAGGCAATTGCTTCGGGCGCGTCCCGCTGCTACGTCGAGGACCTG
>DAOUHX010000256.1:0-1846 GCA_034428395.1 Caldilineaceae bacterium | reverse complement strand
AAAAGAGATGGCCGCAGTCCCTGTCTGCTCATCGGTTACGGGTCCTACGGTATCAGCTATGATCCGTCCTTCAGCAGTAACCACGTTAGCCTCCTGCAGCGCGGATTCAGCGTCGCATATGCCCACATCCGCGGCGGCGGTGAGATGGGACGGCAGTGGAAGGAAGACGGCAAGTATCTGAGAAAGAAGAATACATTTTCCGACTTCATCGCCTGCGCTGAGGAACTGATCGCCCGGCAGTTTACTTCGCCGCAGCGCCTTGTCATTAGCGGTCGCAGCGCCGGTGGCCTGCTCATGGGCGCAGTAGCCAACATGCGCCCGGACCTCTTTGCAGGCGTCGTAGCCGGTGTTCCTTTCGTCGATGTCGTCAACACAATGCTCGATCCTTCCATTCCTCTAACTGTCATCGAGTGGGAAGAATGGGGCAATCCCGCCGATGCGGAGTACTATTGTTATATGAAGAGTTATTCGCCCTACGACAATATTGAAGCCCAGCCTTATCCGGCCATTCTGGCTACTGCCGGGCTGAACGATCCGCGAGTTCAATACTGGGAGCCGGCCAAGTGGGTTGCCAGGCTAAGAGCATGCAAGACCGATGACAACCCACTCCTGCTCAAGACTGAAATGGGGGCCGGACACTTCAGCAAGTCCGGTCGTTATGACTACCTGGAGGAGATTGCGCTCGAATATGCCTTCATTCTTGACACCCTTGACGTCGATTTGTCCAATCACCGGGAAAGCGAACGATGATTCGGATAATCAATAGAGAAATTGTGCGCGAAAGATCGTATGCTTTCCCGGCGGATTCTTCTATGCCCCAGGTTGCGTCAACCCTGCCGACGCGACTTCGCCGCGATCTGCCGCCGATTGAGGACGGGCCAGAAGATATTCTGTTCCTGAGATTCTTCCTGCAGAGCCGCATCGCCAGCATCCATACGCGGAGCGGCGCAATCGCCTGGGACGCAAGCGCCGACTGCCAGCTGCAGCTCAGACACGCGCCCACAGGCTCCTTGTATCCTCGGTTGAACCTGCAGCCAACCGGCCAGACTGCCCTGGCCGCGACCCTGATTGCCGCCGACGGCTGGCAATCAGGACGGGGCCGGACCGGCCCCAATGGACAACAGGCCGAAAGATTGATCGAGCATGAGACGGTTGCGCTATCAGGGCTCCAGGGCGGAAGCGCAAATGAACGCAAAGAAAATGGCGAATTTCACCGCCGGGCTGAGTCGAAGCTTGCCTACAGTACGACCGTAGATGAATCGAGCAGAAACGGCGAAAGCGGTCAGTTGGGGCACGGCTACGTTCTGCTTGGCATCTTGGTACCCGGTTCTGCGTCGCCGCATGCCATTCTTACCGTCGACACCTACAGTTTGGCTCTTGTGGGGCGGTTTCGACTCTTGGCCGAGACGATTGCCGTCTGGATGGGGATCGATACAGAGATTGTCAGTGCTTCGTGAGCGGAGACAGGTGAGCAGGGGCTCGTAGCCCTTCAGTACGCCAACCGCACGTACGCTTGCTATGACGCGAATTGCCATGTGGTGCGCGCCGCGCACCATCTCTACCGCGTTGATGCGCGCTTGGGAGAATCGGACCGATACGGTCGTCATCGACGAGCCGTTCTATGCACACTACCTGCAGAGTACCGGCATCGATCACCCGGGCCGCGACGAGATCATCGCTAGCTACGAAACTGACTGGCGCGTTGTAGCGCGCGGTCTGACAGAGGATCCCCTGCCTGACGGCGTAGCCATCTGCTATCAGAAGCAGATGGCACACCATATGCTGGACCATATCGATTTGGACTGGGCCTGCAAACTGACGAACTGCTTTCTGCTGCGCGCCCCGG
>DAOUHX010000255.1:0-3150 GCA_034428395.1 Caldilineaceae bacterium | reverse complement strand
TTCGGACGCGGGGAGAGGGAAGGTCACGACCGGTTGACGCGCAAAGACGACGGGGTCGGAGGGACGGCGTTCGATGAAGACATCGACCTTTGTCATGCGCCGCTTCTGGCCGCTGACGGGCGCCAGATTATAGTGCATGGGCACGATCCAAGTCGGGTTGAGGATCTCGATCATGGGGTCGAGTTCATCCAGCTTCAGGGTCAGCCCTTCGCCGGTGAGGGCCAGCAGCACGTCGCAGCAACCGGCGAAAGGCGCGAGATCGTCTTCGTTCAGCTCATAGCCCAGGTCACCCATGTGCAGGAACCAGAGCCCGCCGGCATTGAAGGCGTACAAGGCGTTGTCGTCGGCGCCGTCGGGATGGTCGGCGACCTCCGCTGCTTCGACCGCCCGCAGGGGGGCGCCGTAGATCTGCGCGCTTTTCTCGCCGCGGGCCACGTCGAGAGCGTTGATCACTTGCGGTTCACCCTCGATCAGCCCGACATTGGCGTGCGCCACATCGGTGAGCGAGCTGACGATCACAGTGTCGGCGCTGATTCGCTTGCCATTGTCGACGAGCCCGATGGCTGAGGGCGTATAGGGATCCATGGCGATGACGGGGCCTCCGTCCTGCCACAGGCGAAAGCAAGCCATTCCCACCCACTCAAGATGAACGGCCATGATTCGTTCCTTTGCGCGTCCTGAGGGAGGTAGCCAGCCCTGCCGGCGAAGTTTCGGAGCCGCGCGGCAGCAAGAGCTGGCGAGTCGATCGGGAAAGTTCAATGACCGCATTGTGCATGGCAGAGTCAGCGGCTTTCCCGTTGCAGATCGTCGTCAAGCATATATTGAACCGGTCGGGCTTGTCAACCTCTTTTCGGCGCCGGATGCAGTCGAAAAACAGGGGTGTTTCGATCCGGACCGGTTTGGCGACGGGCTTACGGTCGAGAGGTCAACGTCAGTGCGCTCGTAGAGAGTTGTACGAGTGTTTACGAGCGTTTACGAGCGTTTGCGTGTGTTTGCGTGTGTTTGCGTGTGTCTACGAGTGTTTGCGAGCGTCTGCGAGCGTTTGCGAGCGTCTGCGAGCGTTTGCGAGCGTCTGCGAGCGTTTGCGAGCGTCTGCGAGCGTTTGCGAGCGTCTGCGAGCGTTTGCGAGCGTTTGCGAGTGTTTACAAGAGTTTAACGGAAAGAAGAAGGGGCAACGATGAGGGTGGGGAAGGCGGCGGATGCCCTCCTGTTTCCTTCGTTGCTGAGCGCGGGATCCGGCCGGGGATTGGACGGTGGCGAGGATGGAGGCGTCCGGCTTTACGGGCGAGTAGAGGGCCCCGTCGCGGGCCACATCGCCTGCGCGTGCCGGAATCAGGGTCGAAGCCAGGGTTGAAGCCAGGGTTGAAGTCAGGGTTGAAGTCAGGGTTGAAGTCAGTGGCGGCGTCGGTCTCCTTGTCGGTAAAGCCGCGCAGGTGCGCAAGAATGGGGCCGATTCTGTCCAATTGTGGCCCGGGAGCGTCCGGATGGGACGCAAACCGGCTGCGAGGTTTTGGGAAACCGGGTATTGACAGGGTATCGATAGGGTATCGAATGCGCCGTTTTGGCCTGATTGGCCTAACTTTGAAAAATTTTTCTCTCTTCTCGTGACAGGATATTGGCATGGACTCTCGTTACAGGATACGGATGTCGGCATTGCGCGGCCGTTTTGTCGTAAGAACGCGCAAAATTTGTCTTTTTGCGTGCAGGAAGTGCGCAAAATCGTGACAGCGGCATGATTTTCGTGACAGGATACCGCGCCGGGTGGCGGCGGCGCAGGCATGGGGGGTAAGGCGGGTTTCTTTCCGCTACGGGTGGGGGGCGCGGCGGACGGCTGGGTGGTACATTTCGGGATGGTAGCGGCTGCGCCCGGAGCGATGTTCGCTGGGGGCAGGGCTCGGACGTTCAGTTCAGAGCAGGTCGACATGGTTGGCGGCCTGGGCATGGTGGTCGGGCATATGTGTGTATGCATTGCGTTCGGGCCCAGCCTGGTTGTGTCCGGGCTCGACCCTGCAGTATAGCACGTTTCGGAAACTCTTGCAGGGAAGAGCGGGACTGCGGCACTGCAGTGGATAGTGGATAGTTGCCAGTGGCCGGTGGCCGGTGGCCAGTGGCCGGTGGCCGGTGGCCAGTGGCCGGTGGCCGGAGGGGACGGTGGGGACGGTGGGAGCTGGTCGAACCGGGGATCGGCTGGCGACGAGCTGGGGACGCGCAGGAACGTTGGCATTACTTCCCGGTCGCCAACACACCAGATGGGGACGAGCACGCACGGTGGCATAGCTTCAGGGGGGCGTTGCGGGGGGTGTCCCCCCGCACAAGGGAGGGCCGGAACGGCCCGACCGCCCTGAACGGCCGTGATTCGTGATTCGTGATTCGTGATTCGCAGTTCGAACTGCGGGAGCCGTGCACGCACGGTGGCGCAGGCACGACTGGCTCGTCGGCGACAAGCTGGAACCGTGCGCACACGGTGGCATCAACCCGCGGTCGCTGACACACTCGCTGGGGACGCGCGCGCATGGTGGCATAGCTACGGGGGGGCGTTGCGGGGGGTGTCCCCCCGCACAAGGGAGGGCCGGAACGGCCCGACCGTACAAGGGCAGTGGCCAGTGGTCAGTGGTCAGTGGCCAGTAGTCAGTGGCCAGTAGTCAGTGGCCAGTAGTCAGTGGCCAGTGGCCAGGAACTGCAGGGGAAGGCTATGACTCCGTTGTACCCTGAGGAATAGGAATTTGCACGCCCATTTTGGGCTGCGCCCTTGAAAAAAGCTGGTTGACACTCGATGTACAATATGCTATTTTGCAGCTAAACTTGCCCACACCCTCCATTCCATTTCGTTTTTTTCAAGACTCTTGGCTCTCGCTTCTGCACCCAATTGAAGGCTGGCCCCCTTTGTTTCAGCATCGACCGGTCTAGGGGCAGGAATGACGCAACGCAGATACGGCAGACGGTTCTCTGACACAGAACCAGTCCTTGTCTAGCCAGCGAACTTGGTTCTTCCATAACAGGGCTCTATTCCACAAGGAGGAGACGATGGCAGCCAGATTGAGTCGCAGAGAATTTCTGGTGAGGACGGCGACGCTCTCGGGAGCGGTGGCCGGCACAGCGTTCTTGCAGGCCTGCGCCGCACCCGTTGCACCCGCCGCCGATGGAGGCGAG
>DAOUHX010000254.1:0-4642 GCA_034428395.1 Caldilineaceae bacterium | reverse complement strand
GGCGCAAACGCCTGTCCCCATCGCCAAAGCTGTAGCCTTGCCGCGCACCGTAACTGAAGACGCGTCGTTGACCGTAGCTTCGGACTTTTGGGCCACCATAGCTATAGCCGCGTCGCGTACCGTAGCTGCGGGCGCGTCGGTCGCCATGTGGCCTCTTGGAACCTTGCGGCGAACCATAGGAGCGGCTGCTCCTGGAGTTCCCGACATAGAAGTTGTCATATCCGTCCTGATATTCCGGGCTTTTGAGACGTACTGGAGAAGATACGCGAGGCGAAAAAGGAGATACCCGGGTCAACTGCCATTCGACCTTGGCGGCTGCGCTCTGAATGAGTCGGGACGAAGAAGCAGGTTTGGCGGCTTCCCGCCGTAGTCCGCAACGGGACGAGTCGGTGCCCTTTGTCACTACTCACTCCATTTGCTGTGGAAATGCTACAAGATCAGGTCTATTCATCTCTAGCAGATCGCGTTTAGAAGGGGCGATCACGCCAGCGCCAACCCCTTAAACGCCTCCACCTGCCCCCGAATCGCCCGCTCCGTCGGCAGCCGCTCGATGCTCGACGCGCCGAAAAAGCCTGCGATCCCCGGCATCATTTGCAGCGCCGTCCCCACGTTCTGCGGCTCGTCGAACGGGCCCCCGTGGCAGATCACCATCTGCTCCGCGTTCACCTTCCGCCCGGCCGCAGCCATCGCCTGCACCTTGTCAACCGCCTCCTCCAGCGTGTAGGCCACCGCCGCGCCGATGCTGCCGGCCGTCGTCAGTCCGACGTGCGCCACCAGCAGGTCCGCGCCGGCTTCGGCCATGGCGGCCGCCTCCTCGGGCGTAAAGACATAGGGCGCAGTGAACAGGTCCAGCCCGTGGGCGATTGCGATCGTCTCGACTTCCTTGTCGTAGCCCATGCCAGTCCCTTCCAGGTTGTCGCGGAAGACGCCGTCGATCAGGCCGACCGTAGGAAAGTTCTGCACGCCGCTGAATCCGATCTCCCTCAGCTGTTTCAGGAAAACATGCTTCAGACGGAACGGATCGGTCCCGCAGACTCCGGCCAACACCGGCGTGTCCTGCACGACCGGCAGGACCTCGGCCGCCATTTCGACAACGATGCCATTGGCGTCGCCATAAGGCATCATCCCGGAAAGCGATCCGCGCCCCGCCATGCGGAAACGGCCCGAGTTGTAGATGATGATCAGATCGGCGCCGCCCGCCTCGGCAAACTTGGCCGAGATGCCGGTGCCCGCGCCGCAGCCGACGATCGGCCGGCCGGCTGCATGTTGGGCCTGAAGCCGCGCCAGAATCTCTCGCCTGGGGATCGACATATCGAAGGCTCCTTCCTGTCTGTATTGATGTATGTGGGCAAATCGGGGCGGGACCGGCGCAGACCTTACTGCTCGTCGCGCAACATCTCCAGCAGCAGCTTCACCGCCTGCTCGGCAAATTCAGGGTCGTTGATGTTGGCGTCCATCTCGATCAGAGGGATGTCGGCGCGCAGGTCATTTTTGAGCGCGTCGAAACAGGCGCCGTCCGCGGCTGGGTCCCAGAAGCGGTCGCCTTCGCTGTCCAGCATCGAGACGCCTTTCAGCGGGATCAGCACCGCGACCTTTCCCGGCGAGCCGGCGTTCGCCGCCGCCGCCAGCATCGCGCCCATCTGCCGGTTCTCCTCCTCGTTCGTGCGCAGCAGCGTGACCTCAGGGTTCCACTCGTAGAGCGTGCGCTCCCGGTAATGCTCGGGCACCGTCTCGATGCCGCCGAAGTTGGCCATGTCGACACAGCCGGGCACGATTACGGTCGGGATGTCCTGCCGCGGCGCCGCCTGTACCCGCTCCGGGCCCGCGCTGAACACACCGCCGCAGATCTCGTCAGCCAGTTCGGTCGTGGTGATATCCAGGCAGCCCGCGATGTAATCGGCGCCGATCAGGTCCTCCATCGTCCGCCCGCCGCTGCCGGTTGCGTGGAAGACCAAAACTTCGTACCCTTCCGCCTCGAGCAGGCCGCGTGCGTGGTCGACGGCCGCCGTCGTATTCCCGAACATCGAGGCCGCGATCAGGGGCCGCTCGTGCGCGGCGGCCTCGGCCTCGGTCTGCACCATCCCCGCGATCGCTCCAGCCGCATTGGCATAAATGGCGCGGCTCAGCCGGTTAATGCCGGCCACGTCGACGACCGAGGGCATGAAAGTGATGTCCTTGCTGCCCGCGTACGCGCTGACGTCCCCGCCGCCGACGGTCGAGACCATCACCTTGGGCACGCCGACGGGAAGCGTGCGCATCGCCGTGGTTGCGAGCGATGTGCCGCCGCTGCCGCCCATCGCCAGAATGCCGTCAAACCGACCCTCACCGTAGAGCCGCTCGACGACCGAGGCCAGTCCCTCGGCCATCGTCCGCATCGCCTCGTCTTTGTGTGTTCCGGAGGCCAGATAGGCCAGGTCGCCGCCTGCGGCCGCAGCCACCTCGTCGCGGCTGACGTCGGGCGCAAATGCCGGTTCGCCCATCACGCCGAAATCGACCACCAGGGTCCGCAGGCCGGCAGCCTCGATCAGGTCCTTGACAAACGCGTACTCGATGCCCTTCGTGTCCAGCGCGCCGACGAGAAGAACGGTTCCGGACATGACATTCCTCCTGTAATCTGTTGGCAACAGGCCTCAAACCGCCGCAGATATCTTCGAACTGCCAAACGGCTCCTGCCTACACTTCTTTTCGCAAGGATTCCAATTTCGCAGATCCATCCTGGGCGCCAAGTCTTCAAATGGAGGAGGCTAAGCGGCTCACGCCTAGATCCGCTACTCTTTCTCCCGCGCAATACGCAGAAACTCCTGCACCTTGACAGGCTGACCGGTGCGGTTGCTTTCGATGGCGGCAAAGATCAGGGCAACCGACTGCAGGTTTTCCTCGACGTTCGTCGCCATCGGCGGGCCGCCGTCGAGCCAGTCGAGGAACTGAGCGATGAGCCACTCGTTCCTCCATTTGGATTGCTCAAGCAGAGGGATCTCCTCGCCCTGGCCCTCGCGGCTGTACTGCTTCGGCCGATAGGGGAATCGCTCGATGCGCCGGTTGTCCATGATCAGCGTCTCATGCTCGCATTCGGCGCGGACGTACTCGTGCGCCCAGCCGTTGAAGCCGCTGGCATTCGTCTTGGCCCCCTCGTAGATGGCGCGCACGCCGTTTTCGAATGTCATCATCACGTGGCCCTGCGAGCCGGACCCGTACTCGCCCCACGTCGGATTCCATGTCTGTGCATAGAGCGTATCGCAGTTGGATCCGGCCAGGTCGGCGACGATGTCCAGGTGATGCACCGCGCCTTCGATCATCAGCGCCTCCTCCATCGTATGACGGAAATGCGCGCCCCAATCGCCGAAGTTCCGTAGTCCGCAGGTGAAGCGACAGACAAGGTAGTCGATCGCGCCCGGCCGCCCCGAATGCAGGGCCTGGCGCAGCGTCTCCTTGTCCTGGTCGAAGCGGTGGCTCATCGTCACGCCCATCTTCCTGCCCGCCCGCTTCACCTTGGCCGCAATCCGTACCGAACCCGCCATCGTATCGGCGATCGGCTTCTCAGAGATGACGTGCATATCGTGGGCCAGCGCAATGTCCACCACCCCCTCGTGGAAGGCCGGCGGGACAACAACCGAACAGAAATCGGCGGGATTCTCGTCGAAGGCTCGTTCAATATCGGTGTAGCACTTTTCCGGGGGCAGCCCGAGATGCTGCTGCGCGTTGATGTGAACATCCGGATTGACATCGACCGCCGCCACAACTTCGATGCGGCCGTCGGCGATGTTGGAAGGCAGGAAGCGGGCACACCATGCGTTGCCCTGCCCTCCCGTCCCCACCTGGATCATGCGGTACCTTGTGGTCAAGGGAGTCTCCTATCAGCGGGGACCGGTCATTGCGAAACTGTCGACAAGGCTTAGCGCAGCGAACGCCACGGCTCCTCCTCAAAAACGTCGATCAGGGCATAGCCCTCCTCGCCGATGCAGGGGCCGAGGATCGCGAGCAGGTTAGCTGGGCTGCCAGATTCGTTGAAGGAGGCATGGACCACGTCTGCGCCGATGAAGGCTGAGTCGCCAGCGGATAGCACCTGCTTCTCCTGATCGATCCACTGTACGATCGAACCTTCGATGACGTAGATTACCTCCTCCTGGTCGGGATGCTTGTGAAAGTTATGGCCCTGCCCGTGTTCCAGTGTCACGTCGACGACGACCAGGTTGCGCGCCGCGGTTGTAGCAGGTCGGCTCACCCAGCCCAAAACGCCCCAATCCAACTGATCTCGCTCCATCGCGGCGGCAGTGATAAACTTACCATTCATTGCGGTTGCTCCTGACCGATTGTTCCTGTTGAATAGATCGACTGCGGAGGTGCGCGTTGCCGCGACAGTATATCATAGCGAAGGCACGTCTACACCAAGGCTCGCCATCCGCCAACCGCCCGAAACCCGAGCCCGCAGAAGGACACTCGCGTTGAACTGCGAGCCGTCCCGGTGAACTCAGCCCAGCCACTTGGAGAGCGAACCATGTCCGCCGAACGCACTGCCCACTGGACGCGCAAATTAAACGAGTCCCGTACCGCCCTTTTTGCCCTTCTCGACGGCCTCTCGCCCGAACAGTGGCAGACCACCGTCTTCAGCGAGGGCGACGCCTGGACCGTCTCCTCAGTCCTC
>DAOUHX010000253.1:0-2101 GCA_034428395.1 Caldilineaceae bacterium | reverse complement strand
GAACACGATCGAGGCGGTGCAGGCTGCGATTGTGGCCGGCGGCGGCGCGGCGCGCGTGGGCGTGCGCGAGCTCTATTCGGACGCGATGGGGATGCCGGGCACTTTTGGCGGCACCTACATCGGCATGATTGCGGAGAACGTGTTGACGATATTGCAGTCCTACCGTTGCGCGGGCGCGGGCGCGCGCATTCCCGACTGGCCGCAGGCTATCGGGATCGAGCCGCCGCAGGAGCTGCTGGCGGTTGATTGCGGGAGCGGGTGAGGCGGAGACGGGCGGCGCGGCGCCGGGGCGGCGGGCAGGAGCTGCATTTGAAGGAGCGCAGTGCGGTGGGTATCGGGAACGGGGTCGATTTGCGAGAGGCTGACGCCGCGCGCGACCCGGCGTCAGTTGCCTTGGAGATCGACGATCTGACGGTGGCCTACAACAGCAGGCCGGCGATCTGGGACATCGACCTGCGCGTGCCCGAGGGCGTGCTGATGGCGGTCATCGGCCCGAACGGCGCGGGCAAGAGCACGCTGATCAAGGCGGCGCTCAAGCTCATTCCGCGCGCGGCGGGCACGGTCCAGTTTTACGGCCAGCCCTACGAGCGGGTGCGCGGCCTGGTCGGCTACGTGCCGCAGCGCGGCAGCGTCGACTGGGACTTTCCGACCACGGTGCTCGACGTCGTCACGATGGGCCTGTACGGCCGGCTCGGCTGGATACGCCGGCCCGGGCAGAAGGAGCAGACGGCGGCCATGTATGCGCTGGAGCAGGTGGGCATGCAGGATCTGGCCGAGCGCCAGATCAGCCAACTTTCCGGCGGTCAGCAGCAGCGCACCTTTCTGGCGCGCGCGCTGGTGCAGGACGCGCGCATCTATTTGATGGACGAGCCGTTCGCCGCGGTCGACGCGGTGACCGAGCGCGCCATCATCACGATTCTGCGCGAGCTGCGCGCGCGCGGCAAGACGGTTGTCGTGGTCCACCATGATCTGCAGACCGCGGCCGAGTATTTCGATTGGGTGACGCTTCTCAATGTCGAGGTGGTTGCCAGCGGCCCGATCGCGGAGACCTTCACGGCAGACAATTTGCGGCAGACTTATGGCGGGCGCGTTGCTTATTTGGAGGATGCGCAGCGGATCGCCGGTAGGGAGGAGCTTTAGTTTTGAGTTTTTGGTTTTGAGTTTTTGGTTGTGGGTCCGGCAGATGACGCGGCGATTGGCTCGATCGCTTCACGGGAGTGGAATCCAAGTCATCGCCGCGATCCATGTCCGTCGCTCCGATCAGAAAAGCCATCGTTCAGACAATCGGCTGCCAGCCACTGCAACGCGGAAATTTGACAACTAAAAACGCAAAACTAGAAACTAAAAACTCCGAAGACCGGCGTATCTGGCTGTTGATCGGGGCGACCGCGCTGGTGGCGGCGCTCTTTGTGCCTTTCAGCCAGCTTTTTCTGCGTGTGGAATATGATTACACGCTGCGGACAGTCGCTCTCGGCGGCGCATTGCTTGGCGTCGTCAGCGGCGTGCTGGGCTGTTTCGCGGTGCTGCGGCGGCAGAGCCTGCTCGGCGACGCTCTTTCGCACGCGGCACTGCCGGGGGTTGCGCTCGCCTTCCTGCTGGTTGGGCGCGACCTGGGCGTTCTGCTGGTAGGCGCCGGCGTTACCAGCTGGCTGGGCGTCTATTTCATCCGTTTGCTGACCAACACGACGCGCATCAAGCAGGATGCCGCCATGGGCATCGTGCTGGCGGCCTGGTTCGCGGCCGGCATCGCGTTGCTGGTCTACATCCAGGCGCGTCCGGATGCCAGCCAGGCCGGCTTGGACACCTTTATCTTCGGCCAGGCGGCCGCCATCGTCGAGCGGGACGTGCAGCTGATCGCGGCGGTGGGCGCGGTCTCATTTGTCGTACTGGGATTGTTCTGGAAGGAGTTCAAGCTGATCACCTTTGACGCCGAGTTCGCCGGCGCCGGCGGCTTCCGCGTCAACCTGCTCAACATGCTGCTTTCGACCCTGATCGTGGTCGCGATCGTGCTCGGCCTGCAGCTGGCCGGCGTGATCCTGATGGTGGGGATGCTGATCGCTTCCGGCATCGCCGCGCGCCAGTGGACCAACAAGCTGGGCCA
>DAOUHX010000252.1:0-6725 GCA_034428395.1 Caldilineaceae bacterium | reverse complement strand
CACAGTTTTATCGCCTCGCTGCTGCAGATTCCCCATATCGTCGTCGCTGTCAACAAGATGGATCTGGTCGGCTACAGCGAGTCGCGGTTCCATGAGATTGTTGCCGACTACCGCGCCTTTGCAGCCAAGCTGAACGTGCGCGGCGTCGTCTACATTCCGATTTCAGCGCTGCATGGCGACAATATCGTCAGCCAGAGCGCTAACATGCCCTGGTACAACGGGGCAACGCTGCTGCACCATCTGGAGACGGTCAACATCGGCGCCGGCCGCAACATCGTTGATTTTCGCCTGCCGATCCAGTATGTAATCAGGGCGAGCAACGCCGACGGCCGGGACTTTCGCGGTTTTGCCGGGCAGATCGTTTCCGGTCGCATCGCGCTCGGGGAGGAGGTGGTGGCCCTGCCGACCGGTATTCGCAGCCGTGTGGCCGGCATCCACCGCGGTGAAGAGAGCTACGACCAGGCGCAGGTCGGCGACTCGATTGTAGTTACTCTTGAGGACGAGATCGATGTCGGCCGCGGCGACATGCTGGTGAGGGTGCGCAACCTGCCGCATTCATCCAACCAGATCGACGCGACGCTCTGTTGGATGAGTGAAGGGCCCATGAACTGTTGGGGAAACGGGCCGAGCGGCGACTTCGCTGCCAACTTCGCCCCCGGCAACTGGTACTGGCTGCAACATTCGACGCGGCGGGTGCGCGCTTCCATCCAGGAGTTGAACTATCGCATCGACGTGGACACCATGCACCGGCAGGAGGCGCAGACGCTGCAGTTGAACGAGATCGGCCGGGCGCATATCGTTACGACCGAGCCGCTCTTTTTTGATTCCTATCAGATCAACCGCGCTACGGGCAGCTTTATTCTGATTGACCCCCACACAAACAATACAGTTGCGGCCGGCATGATTCGTGACCGGGCGCGGCGGGTCAGCGAATTGGTGCAGACCCGGGAAAAGAGCAGTTCTCGCCCTGCGTTTACCGGTCCCCGTTCCTCCGACGTCGTGTGGGAGCCGGTTGCGGTCACGCGGCCGATGCGCGAGGAGATGAACGGGCACGGAGCGGCGGTGCTGTGGTTTACGGGGCTGTCCGGTTCGGGCAAGTCGACGATCGCCAAGGCACTGGAGCAGCGGCTCTACCGGCTGGGAGTGCGCACCTTTTCCCTCGACGGGGACAACGTGCGGCATGGCCTCAACAGCGATCTGGGCTTCAGTGCGGAGGCGCGTGCGGAGAACATCCGCCGCGTGGCTGAGGTGGCGAAGCTGGCGTACGAGCATGGCAACATCGTGCTGTGCACCTTCATTTCACCCTACATCGCCGATCGCGATGCGGCGCGGGCGCTTGTGGCAGCGTCCGGCCCGCAGCGAGGTGGGCAGGAAGCTGAGCAAGCGGTGTCGATGGGTGAACCGGCAGGCGTGTTCTGGGAGGTCTACGTCAAGTGCGACCTTGAGGTCTGCAAGCAGCGCGATCCAAAGGGGTTGTACGCGCGCGCCGCGCGCGGCGAAATCCCGAACTTTACCGGCGTTTCGGCGCCCTACGAGGAGCCGACCCGGCCGGACCTCGTCCTGGAGACCGACCGGTACTCGGCGGACGAGATTGCGCAGCAGATTTTGGAAGAGCTGGCGCGGGCGGGAATTGTAGCCGGCTCTTAACTCCTGGCATTCCGTTTTCGGTGGACTGCTGCGAGTCCATGGCGCGCCTCGCAGTTTGGGAAGCCAGGAGTCAGAGAAAAACTTCAGCTCGGGTGGGAGATAGCAATGGCGCTATTCAAATCGGAGAACCAACCGCGAAAAACAGCCGTCGTCCTCGGCGGCGGCATGGCCGGACTCTTCGCCGCCAATGTGCTGGCCGATCATTTTGAGCGGGTTACCGTTGTCGAACGGGACGACGGCAGCAAAGACGAGTGGCGGCCCGGCGTGCCCCAGTCCCGGCATGTACATGTGCTCCTGCTGCGGGGCGTACAGATCCTGCGAAGACGATTTCCCGGGCTGGAGGAGGAGCTGCTTGACCGCGGCGCGCCGCCGCTCAACTGGCTAAAAGAAACGGCCGCCCTGGCTGCGGGCGGCTGGCTGCCGCGTTTCGACCTCAACCTGCTCGGCTACAGCGTGAGCCGCGGTCTGCTAGAACGGCAGGTGCGCGAGCATCTGCGGCGCCGCGACAACATCCACTTCCGCAACGGCTACCGGGTCACCAACCTCTGCGCCAACAGCGACAACAGCCGCATCACGGGCGCGGTCTGCGTCGCGAACGGCGAGACGGATACGCTGCACGCCGATCTCGTCGTCGATGCCTGCGGACGCGCCTCGCGCCTGCCGCGCTGGCTGGCAGAGTTCGGTTACCCTGAGCCCCGGGAGTCGACGGTCAACGCCGACGTGGGCTACACGACGCGCTGGTTCAGGATTCCCGCAGGCTGGCAGGCGGAGTGGAAGATGGTGCTGCTTGGCACGCGCTACCCCGACATCAGCGGCGGCGCGGTGGTCCAGCCTGTTGAGGACAATCGCTGGGTTGTGACTCTGGTCGGCTACGCCGGCAATCACCCGCCGACCGACGAGGCCGGGTTTGAAACGTTTGCCCGCAATCTTATTGGGCCGCAGGTCTGGGAAGCGATCAGCGCGGCGGAACCGCTCGGTGGCATCATCGGCTACCGGCGCACGGAGAACCACTGGCGTCATTTTGAGGGCTTGAAGCGCTGGCCGGATGGGCTGATCGCGCTGGGCGACTCGGTCTGTGCGTTCAATCCGGTCTACGCTCAGGGCATGACGGTAAGCGCGCTCTCAGCGGAGGTGCTCGACGGCGTCCTGCGCGAATCGAGCTCGGCGGAGCTGGGGTTGGTCTTCCAGAAGCAGCTGGCGAAGATGCTGCAAACGCCGTGGCGACTCGCCACCAGCGATGATTTTCGCTGGGCCGGTCGCACGGCCGGCGACGCCACCTTCTTCGATCGTCTTATGCACCGCTACCTTGTGCATGTTCTCAATCGCATCCAGCACAAGGATGTCTGCCTCACGTTCTTCAACGTGGCCCATCTGGTCAGCCCACCGGTTGCGCTCTTCCGCCCCGGCCTCGCCATCCCTATCCTTTGGGATATGGTGAAAACGGCAGTTGGCCGCGGGTCGCGATCGCGGCCGGCTGCTCTCAGTCGCTGACCTTCACCAGGGGCGTGAGTGTCGCCACTGCGCTGGGCCCGATGCCGGGGACCCGCTCTATATCTTCGATTGCTTCAAAGGGACGTCCGGCGATGATGGCGGCTGCTTTGCTGGGGCCGACGCCGGGCAGTGCAGTGAGTTCCTCTGCAGTGGCCGTGTTGATGTTGATGAGTCCGTCGGCTGAAGCACTTGCGGCCGGCGGCGCCTCGCCTGAGAGCCCGGCAGCAGGTTGCTGGAGATTGGGCGAGGCGTTTGCCTCGTCCGGCGCCGGCGGCAGGGGCACATGGATCTGGGCCCCGTCGAAGACCAGCTCGGCCTGGTTTACCAGCGCAGGGTCCGCCTCCGCCACAAGTCCCCCTGCCTTGGCCAGCGCATCGCCAACGCGTGCGCCGGGCGGCAGTTCATACATGCCGGGGTTGCGGACGCCGCCGCTGACGAAGACGAACACGGGCCCGGGGGTCGCCGTGGGAAGCGGAGTCGGCGTGGGTTCGGCGGTCGGCGGAGGATGCAGCACGATTGGCGGTTGTTCCGGCCGCCGCAGGAGCCACATTACGATGCCGGCCAGGATCGCGCCCAACAGGAAACCGAGACCGATCATCCGCAGCGCGGCGGCCAGGGGCATCGGCGGCGGCTGATCGGGTGGCGGCAGAGCATCGGGGGGGTTCTCTGCGTTCATGTCAGTCCTTATTTGGAATTCAGCATTAGTCGGCGCCGGATTGGAGCCGCTTGAGCGCATTCTGCCCGAAGATGAGCAGCGCCTGGTCGTCGTTCAGCGGGTGGAAGAGGCCGGGGCGGACGTCGCGCAGATATCGTTCCAACGGCAGGCTGCGGGCCATTGAAGCACCGCCGACAACCCGGACGGCGTGATCGACCGCCTCGATCGCGTTGTTGGTGACAGTGTACTTGGTGGCAATCACTGCGGGGGCGAGTTCTTCCCGCCGCGAGCCGGACATCTCATCCCAGTCCCGCGCCGTGTTGTAGAGGAGCGCCCTGGCCTGGAGCAGCAACAGTTCGGCCTGGCCGAGTCTGCGCTGGATGCCTTCCAGCTCGGCGATCGGTTTGCCGAGCGCGGTGGGCGCGCGCTTGCGTGCGAAATCGGCTGCGAAGTCGAGCGCGGCCTGCGCGACGCCGAGGTAGACCGCGCCGACCGTGCAGATGAACCAGGCGTTGGCCGGCGCTTTACCGGTCGTACGCGGGCTGGGCGCGCCGCGTGCGATCATCTCCTCATCGGTCACGCGGGCGTTCACGATTTTCAGGTCATGGCTGCCGGTCGCGCGCATCCCGAAGGAGTCCCAGGTCTCAATAATCTCGAAGTGGGGGCCGGCCGGGATGACGAAACGGGCGATGTGGCCGCTTCCGTCCTGCAGCGCTGCCGGGATGATAAAATAGTCCATCTCCGGGCTGAGGCTGGCGAAAGTCTTGAGGCCGTTTATGAGCCAGGCGGCTGCGCCGTTTTCTCGCACCGGTTCGGCGGTTGTTTCGGGCATGCCGCCGCGGCTGGGGCTGCCCAGCTTCGGCTCGGTGGCGACCGAGTTGATCAGCGCGCCGCGCGCGACCGCGTCGCGGCAGACTTGCTCGAAAAGCGGCCGGGGCCAGCCTTGCGGCTCCTCGGCCACGCCGCCCATTACCTGTACGTGCATGACAAAACTGAGCGCAGTGCTGCCGTCCCCCTGCGCCAGTTTTTCCATCGTCAGCGTCGATTCGAGCAGATTGGCGCCCCAGCCGCCGAATTCCTCAGGAATTACCAGGGAGGGCAGTCCGGCCCGCCGAATGTCGGCGAAGTTTTCGTGGGGGAAGGTACCGTCGCGGTCGTGCTGCCCGGCCCGCTCCTGCAGCGCGGGGACCAACGCCGATGCGATATCAACAAAGCGCTGCTGGCGTTCGGTTCTCGGGTAGTTCATACTGCCTCCGTCGCCCCGACCTGCCTCCAGACCGGCGTAGAACAACAGGCGCACCGGCCTTGGCGATGCGCGGCTGGTATTTTAACATAATCTCCGGCTGATTTACCATACTGAAGGGCAGCAGTTCCGTGCCGTTATTGTCCATCAGCCACCAGCCACCAGCCACCGCCATGACTCAGGTGAATCGCAACCGGATACGCGTTCTGATCGCCAAGCCGGGCCTGGACGGCCACGACCGCGGCGCCAAAGTTATCGCCAGGGCGCTGCGCGATGCCGGGTTCGAGGTGATCTACACCGGCATCCGCCAGACGCCGCAGATGATCGCCGAGGCCGCGCTGCAGGAGGATGTTGACGTGGTCGGCCTGTCGATCCTGAGCGGCGCGCACATGACGCTCTGTCCCAAAGTCATCGAGCTGCTCCACGCCCAGGGCCAGGAGGATGCGTTGGTGCTGGTGGGCGGCATCATCCCCGACGAGGATGCGGCCCGGCTCAAAACCGCCGGCGTCCATGCGGTCTTCGGCCCGGGCACCGCTTCAGCTGAGATCATCGCCTTCATTCAGGATGCTTTCAGCGGCTAGTTTCCCGCCAGCTTTCATCGTGTTCATACGCGGGAATTCGCTGCCGGCTCATAGTCAAGAGCTGAAGACTGCGGTTAACCCATGCCCAAACGGATTTCCACCCGCCAACTGATTGACGGCCTACTGAAGGGGGAGCGGCTTGCGCTTGCGCGCGCGATCAGCCGCGTCGAGGACGAGGCGGAAGATGCCGCCCAAATCGTACAGGCCGCCTTTGCGCACACCGGCAAGGCCCACCTGGTGGGCATCACGGGCGCGCCGGGCACGGGCAAGTCGACGCTGGTGTCGGCGCTGGCCGAACGCTACCGCGAGTCCAGGCTGACCGTCGGCGTGCTGGCTGTCGACCCGACCAGCCCGTTCAGCGGCGGTGCGCTGCTGGGGGACCGGGTGCGCATGACCGGGCACAGCGGCGACGAGGGTGTCTTCATCCGTTCGATGGCGACGCGCAGCGGCGCGGGCGGGCTGGCCAAGGCGAGTGCGGAGGCGCTGCTGCTGCTCGACGCGGCCGGCTTTGACCGCATTCTGGTCGAGACGGTGGGCGCGGGCCAGGCCGAGGTCGAGATCGCGGCGGTCGCCGACACGGTTGTGGTGGTGGATGCGCCGGGCATGGGCGACGAGGTACAGGCAATCAAGGCGGGGCTGCTGGAGATCGCTGACGTATTCGCGGTCAACAAGGCGGACCGCAAGGGCGCCGAGCGCACGGTCGCCGCGCTGGAGATGATGTTGGAGACGGGCGGCGGCGCGGCGCAGACCATGCTTCATCACGGGCAGTTGATGGACGCGGGTGCGGCTATCTCAGACGGCGAAGGGGAGGGCTGGTCGATCCCGGTGTTGAAGACTGTCGCGGTCAGCGGCGGCGGTGTCGCGCGTTTGCGGGACGCGCTGGAGGATCACAGGGCATGGCTGCAGGAGAGCAGCGCGCTGGCGGAGCGGGAGAGGAGGCGTATGGCGCGCATGCTACAGAGCCTTGTCGAGGCCGAGCTGCGGGCGCGGCTGGCAAGTGCAGTCCCTCCAGAGTATCGTCAGGAGCTGGTGGAGCGGATGTTACGGCGGGAGGTTGATCCGTATTGCGCGGCGGCCGATGTGGTTGGGAAGATGTCTGGTCCGACCT
>DAOUHX010000251.1:0-3148 GCA_034428395.1 Caldilineaceae bacterium | reverse complement strand
GAGGACCGCGGTTTCGGGTATGCCGCCGCTGCCCTGCACCCGGCTCTTGACCGTGACGATGGTGCGGCCCCGGTCCCAGATATTGTCGACGATCAGGATCTTTTTGCCCTTCAGGAGCGCATCCGTGGGGAACTGCTGGAAGCGGGGCCAGCTCAGTTCGGCGCGGACGCCCGGCCCATGCTGAAAGACGACCGACGCGGTCAGCAGCTCTTTCATCTTCAACGCCTCGGCGATCATGCCGCCGGGGACGATGCCGCCGCGGGTGACCAGAAGAAGGGCGTCATAAGGCGTATTGAGCTGCATCACCACCTTGGTGATCAACTCTTCCACGTCGTGCCACGTCAGGTAAACTCTACCCATCTCCGCCTCCATGACGCCGCCGCGTCTTTTCAGGCAGGGGCGCTTTCATCGCCAGTCCAAACTGGATCCGCTGCGCCCGTCTAGTCGGCGGCCGCCAGTCCGTAGAATATGCTGAACAGCGCGCCGGCCGCGCCGGCCTCGGCGCGCCGATCAGGCGCGGATAACTCGACGACCGCGGCCTGGCCCGGCTCGACCTGGACGCGAAGCGCCGGCGGCGCCTGGGTACCGGGCGCGTGCGGCCCAAGTCGCAGCGAGTAGGCGGCCGGGCGCAGATCGAAGAAGCGGAAATCGCCCAGGGCGTCGCTGTGCGTGCGCGCGACGACTGCGCCACCGTCGTCGACGAGCTCGAGCGCCGCGTTGGGGAGGTGCGCGTTGCCCGCGATCCAGGCGGCGCCCGCCGGCCGCACCGTCAGCGCCAGCGGGTCGTGATCGCTGGAGCCGTACAGCGTCATCTTCCTCGGCTCCTGCGCGATCGGGTAGTCGGCGTTGATATGCACGATGTCGACGCCGCCGAAGTGGGGCATCATCGCCGCCGTCAGCAGCAGATGGTCGAGCACCTGGCTGGCGCCGTTGAAGATGTAGGTGTAGCGGTCCAGCGGCGGCAGGGCGTCGAAGGCGTGGACCAGCGCGGGCTGCGTGCCGTTCTGCAGCGCCAGGACCGGCCCGCTGTCTTCGAAGTCGTTCAGGTCGCCCAGAACGACGACGTGCGCGGCTGGGTCCGCGTCCAAGCGGCCCTGCACCAGCGCGGCCACATGCTCCGCCTGCAACTTTCGATGCACGACGTTGACCGACTCGTCGCCGCGCTTGCTGCGCCAGTGGTTGACGATAACCGTCAGCGCGTACGCCTCGCCCCAGGGGCCGCGTACCAGCAGGTCGGCCACCAGGGGCGGCCGGCTGAAGAGCGGAAGAAGGCGCGCCGGGCACTGTCCGGGGACCAGCCGCACGCTGAAGCTGAACCGGGTACAGGCCTGCTCGTTCTGTGCCTGCACCACCGTCACCCGATCGTCGCGCACAAGCAGGCTGTTCGTCAGCGGAAAATCGGGGCTCGCGCTTCCGGGGCCGGTAAAGGCCAGCGCGCGGTAGGGCAGCCCGCTGACTTCGGTCAGGACCCGCGCCAGGTTTTCAGCATCCTCCGGCTTGCCGGTCTCCTGCAGGCCGATGATTTCACAGTTCTGCAGACCGTCGGCGATCGCTGCCGCCCGCTGCTGCAGCGCCGCCTCGTATTCGGCCTCGTCCGGCAGTTGATCGAAGCCCCGCCCCAGCGCCAGCACGTTTAAGGAGCAGACTCGGAAGGCGCCCGCGTCCGGCTGGGCCGTCTGCTCCTGCCCCGCGCGGCGGGAGAGCACCTCGATCTCCTGATCCGGCAGCAGGAGCAGCAGATATTTGCCGAAACTGTAGTCGACGACCGCCTGCACCGGCGCGCCGGGCTGCGCGGCGCGTACGCGCACGCGGTCGCCCCAGCCCACCTGCGGCAGCTGCGCGCCGACCCCGTTGCCCAGAAAGATCAGCCCCGCCGCGTCGGCGGGGTTGGATCGCAGGACGCGCCCGCCATGCACGTAGGGTAGCGAACGGTCGGCGATGAGCGCGATCTCGACATTGCCGTTTCTGAAATGCTTGGTCGGCCCCTGCACAACGCCCTGCAGCTCCGAGAACGCGACCAGCATGCCCTCGAACCGCTCCAGCCGCAGCTCCGGCGCCACGTTGGGAACGGGCAGCGGCGCCGCCGCCGCGGTCAGGCCGCCGCAGGTTTCGGCCGGGAGCGTCTCAAGCCTGCGCGGCGTGGTCAGCTCCGTCTTCTCGTAGTACTCTGCCACTTCCCCGCCGTGCACGACGATGCACGCGCCCGTCTCCACTTTCGGCGCGGAGGAGGTGTAGACGAAGATGCCGTCGCTGGTCTCCGGGTTGTCGTCGCCGCTCGGGTCCTGCAGGTAGAACCCGTTCGACTGCACGCCGCTGACCAGGCCGAAGGTCGTGACGCGGCGCGAGGAGAGGGGCGAGCTCGCCCCATCGCCCTGGATGAGGTAGACCGGCGTCAGGTCATCGGGCAATTCGGCGGACGTAGTGGCGGCCGCGACGGAAGAGGCTGTCAGTGCCAGCGACCCCGCCAGCAGCAGCCGGATGAGGAACGGCCACTGTCGGGTCCGCCCGTTGCGGCTTCCGCAAAAGGGGACGCCGGGCGATGAACATAAGAATCTCAATCGGG
Organism: Caldilineaceae bacterium; assembly: GCA_034428395.1. Lineage (GTDB taxonomy): Bacteria > Chloroflexota > Anaerolineae > Caldilineales > Caldilineaceae > Bin5. The sequence goes on along the minus strand of DAOUHX010000251.1, from coordinate 585 downwards.
ATATCATGTCTTCTGATACATCCGCAGCCGCCCTGCCTCTCTATCCGGCGTGGGCGTTCGGACGCCATCGGAGGCGTTCTGCGCCGAAACCTATCATTGCATCATAGCACAGCGCAGACTGCGGGCAAAGAAAACCGCCGTTTTCGGGCGTATCCCAATCTCCGGGCGAGGGATGGCAGGTTGACTTTCCGCATATCCGGGCAAGAGCCTGAAATATGCAGTACAATGGTCTACAAGGATGACCGAACGGGGCCGCGGCCCTGCCGCAACTGCAGACAAACGTCATTTGAATCTCTTGTTCTTATCTCTGGTGCGCGCACGAAACGCTGGCCATGCGCAGCAACCCGCCGCCCGCCCAGCCCGGCCAATATCGCCGCGGCCCATTGTCCGTTTCTTGGAGAAAAATTTGTATCTCCCTGCTCTTACACGCCCAAACCTGTTGCAGGCGCCCAAACCCGACATTTATCGACGCGCGGTCGACATATGTCTACGCGCGGTCGACATTTGTCGCATTCGGTCGCAACAGAACGCGGACCCCGACATCCTGTCACAAACGCCCGTCCCAATATCCTGTCACGAGAGAAG
>DAOUHX010000250.1:0-5334 GCA_034428395.1 Caldilineaceae bacterium | reverse complement strand
TGAAGAGATGGCGGAAGAAGAGGCAATGGAAGAAGAGGGCAAGGTTCTGACCATTCTCTACTGGCAGGCCGCCTCTCTGCCCGGACCGTATTTGTCAGGCGGCACAAAGGACCAGGACGCCGGCGCGATCACGCTGGAACCCCTGGCCAACTATGACCCGAACGGCACCATCGTGCCCAGACTGGCGGTGGAAATCCCCACTATCGAGAACGGCGGCGTCTCGGAAGATCTGATGTCAATTACGTGGACGCTCAAGGAAGGGCTGCTGTGGTCTGACGGCAGCGGCGTGACCGCCGACGATGTGGTCTTTACGTGGGAGTACTGCAGCCACGAGGAGACCGGCTGCACAGCCAGCGAGGCTTTCTTGGGCATAGAGAGTGTCGAAGCGCTTGATGACCGAATGATCAAGATTACGTTCGATTCTCCGACACCGTATCCCTACAACGCTTTTGTCGGCGCAAATACGCCGATAATCAGCAGTGCCCAATTTGGGGACTGTGTGGGGGCGGCTGCGCAGACCTGCAACGAGGAGAATACCGCTCCACTCGGAACAGGTCCGTATCGCATCATCGACTTCAAGGTAAACGATGTCGCTGTTTACGAGCGGAACCCGCACTACCACGGCGAACCGGCTTACTTTGATACGGTGATCTTCAAGGGCGGCGGTGATGCCGCGTCGGCGGCCCGTGCTGTGCTGGAGACCGGAGAAGCCGACTATGCCTGGAACCTGCAGGTTGAGCCGGACATTCTACGCGACATGGAAGCTGCCGGGCTGGGCACAGTGATCTCCGCCTTTGCCGGTTATGTGGAGCGCGTCCTGGTCAATCAGACCAACCCGCATTCCGACTTGGGCGATGACCGTTCCGAATACATGGGTGGCGACAACCCCCATCCCTTCCTGACATTCCCGCCGATTCCGCAGGCAATGTCGATGGCGATCGATCGCAGCCTCATCTCCGAACAGCTCTACGGATTTGCCGGTCAGCCAACCTGCAACGTGATCCCGGCCCCCCTCCATTACGTATCAGATTCAAACGAGGGCTGCCTGACCCAAGACATTGACGGCGCCAATGCTTTGTTGGACGAAAACGGCGTCCTCGACTCGGACGGTGACGGCATCCGCGAGTACAACGGCATCCCGCTCAAGATCTCCTACCAGACCTCTACCAATTCGGTACGTCAGAAAACGCAGGCCTTACTGCGCCAGTGGTGGCTCCAGATCGGCATTGAGACCGAGTTGATAAACCACGACGCCAGCGTTTTCTTCGGCGGCGATCCCAACAGCCCCGATACCTATCAGAAGTTCTACACGGACCTGCAGATGTATACGACCGGTCCGACGATTGACCCGCAACAGCATCTTTCGAATTGGATTTGCGACCAGATTCCGATGCGGGACAACTCTTGGGGCGGCGGCAATATCTTCCGCGGCTGTAACTCGGAATTCGACGCGCTCTTCGAACAACTAACGCAGACGCCGGTCGGCCCGGAGCGTGAAGCGCTGGTAAAACAGCTGAACGACATCAATGTTCAGAGCTTCTATCAGATTCCGCTGGTGTACCGCGGCGAAGTTTCGGCCCAGCTCAACACCCTCAAGGGTGTCTGGATCAACGGTTGGGACAGCCAGATGTGGAACGTCGGCGATTGGCATCGCTAAACTGAATGAATTAGGGAGGGAGGAGAGAAAAACTCTCCTCCCTCTTTCTCTATCTCCCCAATTCGCGACGTGGGCCAATATCTCGTCCGCCGCATTCTGACCACCATTCCAACGCTCATCGCGATAAGCTTTGTCATCTTTGCGGTGCTGGATCTCGCGCCCGGAGATCCGACCAGCGCCCTGCCGGAGACAGTTCGCCCTGAGGTCCGCCAGCAGATTCGCAAGGCGATGGGGCTGGATGAGCCTTTTCCGATCAAGTATGGGCTGTGGATGCGCCAGTTCTTTGTCAATGAGCCGCTGTCTCTAATCGAGAACGCGTTCGACATTCAGATAGGGGATGGGGAGAAGCGGTTGCGGGTGACCTCCTGGGGCAGTCGGGGCGTACCCGTAATGGATATGATTTTGGAGCGTGTACCGCAGACGCTCTGGGTTGTGGGGCTGGCCTATCTGGTCGCGATTGCGATCGCGGTGCCGATCGGTGTCATCTCTGCAATTCGACAGTACTCGATCTTCGATCAGGTTGGAACCTTCATTTCGCTCATCGGCTATTCGATCCCGACCTTCTTCACAGGCCTCTTAATGATTCTGTTATTTAGTGTGAAACTCAAATGGTTTCCCATGATCTATGACACGAATCTTCAGATTGTAGATTGGAGCAGCTTTGTCGAGCAGTTGAGACAAAGTGCCATGCCGGTGGCGGTTCTAGGTTTTTTCCAAGCGGCGATTCTGGCCCGCTTCACGCGCTCATCAATGCTTGACAATATCCCGATGGACTACGTACGAACGGCGACGGCCAAAGGGTTCGGGGAGCGCTACGTGGTAATCAGTCACATTCTGCGCAACAGCCTTATCCCTGTTGTCACGCTGATCGCGCTGGGCATTCCGGCCATCTTCAGCGGTGCGATCATCACCGAGCAGATTTTCCGTGTAAACGGACTCGGAGCGCTTTTGATTGGCGCGATTCAACTCAATGACATCCCGCTGGTGCAGACGGTAACATTTATTTTTGCCTGCCTAATCGTCGTCTTCAACCTGATCGCCGATGTCATCTACGGCGTGCTCGACCCGCGTATCCGCTACAGCTAGCCCAACGTTGGAGTGTGAATGGCCGTCCGCACAGAGAGCGCAGCCGACAAAGAAAGCCTGGCCGAGAACCTCTCGGAGCGGCGCTTCCGGACGCTGTGGGGCGATGTCTTGCTACGCTTTCGGCGCCACACACTGGCCCTCAGCGGCGTATTCGTACTTGCGCTGCTCGTGTTGGGCGTACTCGTCGGCCCGCTTGTCTACACGGTGGACCCGGAGTACAGCTTCATCGTTGACGACCTCGACTCGATAAACCAAAAGCCTTCGATCGCCTATCCACTCGGCACGGATGACCTGGGGCGGGACTCGCTGGCTCGCAACCTCTTCGGCGGGCGGATTTCGCTGGCGGTGGGCGTGGTGGCGATGCTGGTTGCGATCACCTTCGGTACGCTGGTAGGCGTGCTCTCGGGCTACTTCCGCCGGCTGGACAACCCGCTGATGCGCTTCACCGACCTGATGCTGGCGCTTCCCAGCTTACCGCTCTTGCTCGTGATCATCATGTTGTTCCGCGACTCGCTCAAGGCTTGGCTCGGCCCGGAGCTGGGTATCTTCCTGTTGGTCGTAGTCGTAATCGGGATTCTGGGGTGGATGCCGACTGCGCGCGTGGTACGAGGTTCGGTGTTGTCGGTCAAGGAGAAGGAGTTTGTCGAGGCTGCCGTCAGCGTGGGAACGCGCCAACATACCATAGTCTGGCAGCACATTTTGCCCAACGTTCTCAGCCCCATCATCGTTTCGGCCACGCTGGGCGTTGCTGCGGCGATCCTAACCGAGTCGGCGCTTTCGTTTCTGGGCCTGGGCTTCCCCTCGAATGTCCCGACCTGGGGTCGGCTTCTGTTTGAGAACAAAGACTTTATCACGCAGAACCCGTGGCTGGTCATCTGGCCGGGCATGTTCATCTCGCTGACGATACTCAGCATAAATTTCATCGGCGACGGCCTGCGCGATGCGCTTGACCCCCGCCAGCGCCGGTAGCCAAAAACGGTGAGCGCGCTGGCACGGCCCCCTTTTATCTCTGATCCAGCTCCCACAAACTCAGCGCAGGCGGCTGGTCACCTTGCCCAGAACGCCTTCAGTCGCAACAGAGCCAAAGGCGCGGCTGTCGGCGCCGGCGGTCGCGTTGTCGCTGGATAGCAGGAGCCGGACGTCACCGCGCTGGCTCTCGATCAATGCGGCCACACGCTTTACGATGCGCAGGTCGGCCTGACGCGGATGGTCCGCCACGACTAACTCGTCCTCGCGTGGCGCCCGCAAGCGGTATGCACGGGGATCGATCATGACGACGGCGCCGGCGGGCAGCGTCGGCGTCATCGATTCGCCACTGACGCGGAAAAGACGGCGGCGGCGCAGGAGCCAGAGGACCAACTCCCGCCAGCCGCTGGCTGGCAATCCCGCTTCCATCGTTCTCTCCGACAAGAAACGACCGGACCCAGCCAGGAGTCCGGTCGTTAATCGTTTTGCTTACGCTTGAAACGTCAAGGCTCAGGAAGCCACGTAATATTCTACCTCGCGGCTTTTCGAGGCCCAGAAGACGTTGTGAATGTCCTCGATTGCGGCCATGAGCGCGTTGGCCGCGTCCTCGTCGATCCCCTGCTTGACTGCCGAGCAAAGCTTTGCCGCGTTCCAGAACTTTTCGTGCAGGTCGGGGCAGGCTTCCAGATGCTCCGGCTTGAAATAGTCGGTCCACAGCACGAGCAACTCGGTTTTGGCCAGGTGCGCCTGCTCTTCCTTGATGCTGACGAAGCGCGAATACGTATTGGAATCGGTGTCTGCGGGTCCGAGGGCGATTATCTTCTTGGTCATCGATAGTGCCGCTTCGGCGGCAATACGCGCGGATGCCGGGTCGTAGACGCCGCAGGGGCCGTCGCAGTGGGCGCTGGCTGTTTCGACTGCGGTCCTGGCAACAAGCTTGGCGATGGCTTCCTGAATCATGTGGAATCCTTTCTGTGTTGAAAAAGGTCAGTAAAAGTAACGGACCAGAGTATTCGAAGACTCGTACATGCTGCAGAATCTCTCTGCGTCTGCAGGCAGTGGAAGTATACCGAAGAGAGTCGCAAGCGTCAATTTCCGCCGAGAGTCCGCCCCTGGGCCCTGCTGCAACATCTGGCATGCCACGGATGCGGGCAGAAGGAGAAGGCCCGGCCGCCGGAGAGAAATTCAGTCCGGGGCAAAGATATAGTGCCACTCTTGATCGACTTGTAGGCAGTCAACCAGCATGTAGCCGGCGCTGTAGCAGCTTTCGGCGGCCTGGCGGACAAACATGCGCCAGTCGTACAACAATGTGCCGCCGGCCTGGCGAAGGGCATCGACATTATCGGGCAGCGGAAGCGCGTAAGGACGGCCGTCGGGGACCGGCGGCGGCCCCAGCGGCGCGCGCAGCCGGTCGCCGCGGCGCTGGGGCCGTGTGGCGGCACGCTGCAGTTCGGTGGTGCGCCATGCGGTCAATGCGTTGCCTCCGAGAGCCGTGTGCACGCGCGGACTATTCAGATACCAGTCCAGCTCAAAGCGGTCGGTGGGTACACCGGCGTTAAGGCTGTCGGTCATCTCACCGTACACATTGCGCACATAGGTGGTACAGACAGCGCCAAGACGACAGA
>DAOUHX010000249.1:0-26268 GCA_034428395.1 Caldilineaceae bacterium | reverse complement strand
AAGAATGCCTGGCCGGGCGGCCACTGGGCCCAGCATCTCTACATCAGGACCTTTGGCGTCAAGGGCTCGGTCGATCTCTTCCTGCGCGGCCTCTATGTCGAGCACGAGTCAGAGAAACGATTCACCGATCCGAACGGCGTACGCGTCTGGGAGCTGATCAAGGAGCTACTCGACAAGGAGTACTTCTCCAGGGGTGTCCTCTCCGACGACTATCCCATCGCCTTCGGCAAGCTCTTCCGCGGCGACGGCGCCTTCTTCCAGACCGGAGGCTGGCTGCTGGGCGACTGGTTCGCCAATGTTGATGCTGAGATCGACCTCAAGTTCATGCTCATGCCGGCCATCGACGATATTGCCGAGAGCAACGCAAACGAGGTCTCCTTCAACGCACGCACACTGATCGTGCCCAGGGAATCGGAGCATCCTGCCGAAGCCCAGGAGTTCGTCAAGTGGTATTTGCAGTCGGAAGAGCCTCACAGAATCTGGTACAACTACATGCCCGGCGAGGCGCCGCCTATGCCGCTCTCCACACCGATGGAAAACCTGAGGCCCGAGTCAGCACTGCTCGTCGAACTGCTCGACAACGCACCCGCTTTGACCATCATGATCGAGCGCGCCATTGACTACAATATAGGCCAGGAGATTCTCTGGCACGGCTCGAGCGGCGTGCTCAGCGGCGCGCTCTCACCTGTCGAGGCCGCCGAACGAGCCGAAAATCTCGTGCTCGACTGGCGTGAGGAGCGGATGTAGCCTTTCCGCCCCTGCAACTGGTATCGGTCTTGCTGTAGAAGGAGGAGGGATGCGGCGCACACCCCTCACGCGCGGGTCAAACCGCGGCCCGCGTACGGGTCGCTATGATGGACGCTTCGCTTTGCTCCTCATTGCGCCCGCCTTCTTCTTCTACACCATCTTCCTGGTCCTGCCCCTGTTCGGTACCGTCGTTATCGGCTTTACCGACTGGACCGGCATCAACTTCGCAACCCTCAGATTCACCGGGCTCGATAATTTCATTAAGATGGCCGGGGACGAGTTTTTCTGGGGAGCCCTGCGCAACAGTTTCCTCTTCGTCATCTGTTGCCTCGTTTTCCAGGTCGGAATCGCGCTCGTCTTCGCCATCATCCTTGAGTCCGGACCGCGCTTCGCCAGGTTGTTCCGCTCTATTTTCTTCGTTCCCTTTGTGATCTCGCTGGTTGTCGTCGGCATACTCTTCAACTTCATTCTCGACCCGACCCTGGGCATCGTTGACATCCTCCTGCGCGCCATCGGCCTCGACGGCCCGAAGTACGGCTGGCTCGGCACGACCACGCTCAATGTCTTCGTCGTCATCGCAGTCCACATCTGGCGTGATTTCGGCTTCACCATGTTTCTGCTTATCGCCGGCCTCCAGGCCATCCCCCGCGAGTTGCAGGAAAGCGCCCGTCTCGACGGCGCCACCCCCTGGCAGCTGTCAACCCGCATTACCATCCCGCTGCTGCGCGAAGTCCTCGTCGTTGCAGCCGTCATCACATCAATAGGCGCGATGCGCGTCTTCGACCTCGTCTACACGCTCACCGGCGGCGGACCCTTCCACAGCTCTGAAACGGTGGTCACCTACATCTACCAGCTCGGCCTCGGCGGCGCCCGCACCCAGCACGGCTATGCCACAGCCATCGCACTCGTGCTTGTTCTCATCATATTGGGCATGTCTACTTTGCAGTTCTCCCTCGCCCGCGCCGGCAGGGGAGCCGTGTCCTCCTGAGGCATCCGCAATGGTCTTTCGCGAACTCAGTCTGCCGGTCAGGCTCCTTTTCTACCTCATCCTGGTTGTCGCAGCCCTCAGCATCCTCTATCCCCTGACATGGATGTCCTACACCTCCCTCAAAACGAATGAAGAGGTGATGCTATCTCCTTTCGGCCTGCCCAACCGCATCTCGTTCGCCAACGTCGCCGAGGCCTGGCAGAAGGGCAACTTTGCGCGCCTCTACGCCAACAGCCTTTTCATCGCCGTCGTCTCGGTCATCGGCGTTATATCCCTCTCCACCACGGCCGCGTACGGTCTCGCCCGCTATCATTTCGCAGCCAACCGCTCGCTCTTTGTCTATTTCCTGGTCGGCATGGCCGTTCCGACACAGGCGCTCATGGTGCCCAGCTTCAAGCTGATGGCCATACTCGAGTCCTGGGCTGTGGCGCTGCACCTGCCCATCGCCTTCCTCAACAACCCGCTCGCCGTCATACTCACGTACATGAGCTGGTCATCGCTCGCAATCATCTTCATTCGCGCCTACTTTATGTCAATTCCGCCCGAATTGGAGGATGCCGCCCGAGTGGACGGCGCCAGAGAGTTTCAGATTCTGCGCCTCGTCATGGTCCCATTGGCAATGCCCGCGATCGCCACCATGACCATCTTCTATTTCGTCTTCTTCTGGAACGACTTCCTCTGGCCTCTCATCTACCTGCAAAAACACACCTTACGCACCATTCCACTCGGCATCATGCACTTTGAAGGCAGGTATGTGAGCCTCTGGAGCCTTCAGGTCGCGGCTCTTTCACTGGCCGCCTGGCCGCCCATCTTCATCTACATTCTCTTCCACCGGCGAATCCAGCGCGGCCTGACAGAAGGCGCATTGAAGTTCTGACCCCTGCAATTCTCCTGTACATCCGCGAGAGAGCAGTCTCCCGATTCTGCTGCGGCGCGCTTGGATGTACAGTCCAAGACTGGGAGTGCAAATTCCCATACCCCGTGCAGCAACCGAGTCATAGCCGGTCCCCGCAGTTCCTGGCCACTGGCCACTATCCACGGGCCGCTGCCGTTTGGACGGTCGGGCCGTTCCGGCCCTCCCTTGTGCGCGGGGACACCCCCCGCAACGCCCCCCTGTAGCTTTGCCACCGTGCGCACGCGTTGCCAGCCTGCCGCCGACGCGCAGCCAGGCGGAGCGACCGTGCGTGCGCGGCTCCCGCAGTTCGAATCACGAATCACGAATCACGAATCACGGCAGTCATGGGCGGTCGGGCCGTTCCGGCCCTCCCTTGTGCGCGGGGACTCCCCCGCAACGCCCCCCTGACACCACGCCACCCGGCGAGTGTAGGTTCTGATGTAGCCCTGCGCAACCAGCCGCCCAGCGCGCCGCCCCCATATCAGCCAACGCTACGGCCTCGGTAGGGGCCGGCCTTGTGCCTGCCCTCTTCCTCTCCCAAGGCTACTTGACAATTCCTCCCACTGCCGGCATAAATTCCCCGCCGGACGAATCCCGCCCCAAATGTGGGCTGCACCCCGCGCTTGGCGCCGTGTTGATACATCCGGGCAAAAGCGGTAAACTGTCAACCGGACCGTGAGGTGAGTGTTTGCAGAATTCGCCCACCTGGCGAATTGATAGCGCACTCAACGCCCATGCAACGACTTTCGCGGATTCTCGCTCCGGCCCTCTTACTTCTGGTCGCGTCCTGCGGCGCGCCGGCAGATCCCGCCACGCAGGCGGAGCCAGCCGCGTCCCCGCTGGACAAGATCGAAGTCGAGGACTCCTTTACGCCCTTCCCGACGCCAACCGACGCCGAACTGCCCACACCAACGCCAGCCGAGTCGCTGACGCCCACGCCTTCGCCCACCCCCGCTGCCACAATTACCCTCGAGCCTCCCGAGCCGACGCCCACCCCCACGCCAACCCCTTCACCAGCGCCAACCGCCACCCCCACCGCCACCCCCACACAGACGACACCGCAGCCGACATCGACGGCTACTCCGACACCTCTCCTGACAGCCACCGCCACGGCCACGGTGACGCCAACGCCAACGCGTACGCCCATCCCCTCGGCTGTCTTCGTCCGCAGCCACTCCAGCTACGCCCAAAACACGCAGTTCGTCGTCGTCGGTGAGCTGGTCAACGGCGGAGCCTTCGACGTCTTTGCCGTCATCGTACATGGCCGCTTCTTCGACAGCGCCGGCCTTCTCATTGCTACCGCCCAAGCGCCAGCAGCCTTCGCCAAAATCGAGATCGAACGCCCGGCCCCTTTCCGCATGATCGCAGACGTCGACCCGGGCGCGGTCAACCGCTACGAGCTACGCATCACTTCTGACGAGACCAGCATCGTCGAATACCTTGAACCGGAAGTGTCGGAGGTTGCCATGGTCGAGCGCGACGGGCGTACAACCGTCGTAGGCGAACTCTACAACGGCCACGAGATGGCGCTGTCGTCCATCGTGGTTGCAATTGCTTTCTACGATGAGGATGGAGAGGTTGTAGACGTGGCCGAAACAGTTCTGGCAGAGGAGAGTATCTCTCCCGGCGCCGTTCTTCCCTTCGAAATCCTTCTGCCCGACGCCGGGAGAGTCTATTCGCGCTTGCGCGTGCTGGCCCAGGGTAAGGTAAGCCTTTTCTGAACGCGCACAATCGCCCTATACGTCAAAAGCCCCGATACGCTTTCTTCGCGTTCCCTTCCTTCAACCTTGCATCCGCCGGCCTTACTGACTGGCTTGGCTCTTTGGGTTTACGAGGACGCTGACCCGGTTGTCCTGCTCCGAGCTTTCGGCGATCTCATCCAGCGGATCTACTACTACCTGTAGAGTGCGCACGCCGATTCCACCCGTCGCCCGGAATACCGTCCGCACCGTCGTTTCGCTGCCCGCAGCCAGCCCCTCGACGGTCTGAGGAGACCCCAGCGGACTGAAGTTGTCGCTGACATCGAGGACGTGGACCGCAAAGCCGCCCACGTCACTGCTCCCCTCATTCCGTACCGTCGTCGCGACGATCACCAGGTCCGACTCCTGCGAGGGCACGACGTTTACTTTCACCTCTTGCGCGCTCAACGCGAGATTTGCCGACGCGTCAGCCCCCTCTTCATTCGAACGCCCCGTCGCTGAACTGCTGAAGCGCAGCGTGCGTTCGGCTGAATTGTCATCCTTGCTTGTCTCTGCGATCGCGTTTTCCGGGTCGGCCGTCACCCGAATCGTCCGGTTCCCTCTCAGGCCGGAGGTATTGAACGGCATCACTGCCAGCTCGCGCGCTCCCGGCTGGATCGGGGTTGCGATCGTGTAGTCCCCAATCAGGGTAGGTGCATCCTCATTCGTGACGTCCTCGAAGCGGACCAGCACGCTATTGGCCGTTGCCTCGCCCTGATTCCGGACCACTGCCGTGATCGTAATGGGTTCGCCGGGCCTCGGCGTCGCCGGGAAGAAGCGGATGTTCGAAGCCAGCACCACCAGATTGGCCCCGTCCTCCGCCGCCTCTGACTCGTCACGCACTCTCAGCGTCATCTCAGCCCGGTTGTTCTCTTCATTGGCCTCCTTCACCGCGTCTTCAGGATCAGCAACGACCCTGATCTTCCGTTCTCCGGCCTTGCCCTGCGTTTGGTAGGTCACCGAGACCGTAGTGCTGTCATTCGCACCCAGCAGCGCGATGCGCTGCGGCCCCCCAATCGGTTGCGGCACGCGCTCCGTTACGTCCATGAAGCGCACCACGAATCCTACGGCATTCGCATTGCCGCGGTTCAGGACCTTCGCCGAGATCTTCGCATCGTGGCCTTCAACCGGGCTTTCGGGGTCGAACTCCACGTCCGCATCGTTCACGACCAGATCGGGCAGCTGCGGCGGCGAAATGACCATGCCGCGCGTTGCCTGGTTGTCCCGCTCATTGGACTCGGCGATGACATTGTTCGGATCGACAATGACCCGGATCTGCCTGCTTCCCGTCTCCCCGGTGTCGGTGTAGGTCACCTCGACCGAGGCGCCGCCGCCCGCAGGCACCGCATCCAGCAGTTGCTCCGTGCCCACCGGAACCGAGCCGCCGCCGGTCACGTCCACGAACTGAACCAGCACGTCGTGGGCGGTCTCCGTACCGTTGTTCAGTACCGTTGCCGACACTGTTATCTGGTCGTGGATCTCCGGAGACGGCGGGTCAAACTTGATATTGCCCGATAGCATCGCCAGGTTGGGCGCTGCTGCCGGCTGCACCGGCAGAGTTACTACCGTCACATTGTCTTCTTTGCTGCTCTCGCGAATGAAGTTGCTGGGGTCCACCACAACGCGAATGCGTCGGTCGCCCGGCCTATCCAGCGTATCGTAGACAATCGGGACCGTCGCGCTCGAACCCGCCTCCAGCAGGCTGATGACGTGCGGCCGCCCGATCGGCACAACACCCGCTTCTGTCACATCGAGGAACTGCACAAAAACGTCTGCCGCATCCTCCGCTCCGTCATTGAGCACAACCGCTCTGACCAGCACCTTGTCGCCTTCCGTCGGAGCCGCTGGATTGAAAGCGACGTTGCGCGGCTGCACGATCAGATTCGGCGCAGACCTCTCAAGAACTGTGATGTTCTTCCCGGCTGTGTTGTCGCTCTCACTGCTTTCTACAACAAAGTTGCCCGGGTCGGCGACGACCTCAATCTGCCGCTCGCCTTCTTTGTCCGCAGTGTCGTATACAATGCCCACCGCACCGCTGCCGCCGGCCGGAATCAGCGCTATCGATTGTGCGGCGCCGATCGGCACGGCAGGCCTCTCCGTTGCGTCCATGAACTGGACCGCCACGTCGCGCGCCGCGGAGCTTCCGTGATTCACCACCACAGCGGTGATGATAATCCGCTGCCCCTCGCGCGGCGCTTTCGGAGTATGTGCCACATTGGTGCTCTTGATCGCCAGATTCGGCAACGGCTGGTCCGCCATTTTCAAGGCCGCAGTCGCCCTGTTATCAGTCTCTTTCGTCTCGGCAATGTAGTTGTTCGGGTCAACGATGACCTGTACCCTCGGGTCCTTCTTACCCGCCGTGTCGAACACAACCTGTGCTACGCCGCTGCTGCCCGCGGGAATCCTGTCGATGACCTGCGGCTCGCCAATCGGCAACCCCTGTCCGCTGCCCTCGATGAACTGTACGATCACCTCGCTGGCGTCGCCTCCGCCCACATTCAGCACGGTCGCGCTTATCGTCACCTGGTCGCCGTCGTAGGGCCTGCTTGGGTGGAAGCCAACATTGCGCGATTCGACTACCAGATTCGGAATTGACGGCGGGTTGATCGTGAACTTCGCCTCGGCCTCATTGTCCTCCTCACTCGACTCGGAAATGAGGTTGCTGCGGTCGGCCACTACGCGGATCGTTCGCTCGCCTCCCCGTCCTTTGGTTTCAAAGACCGACTCGGCGATTCCGCTGCTACCGGCCGCAATGCCCTCGATCAACTGCGTTGGTCCAACCGGCACGGCCTGGTCATCCGTCACGTCGAGGAACTGCACGTCAACCTGTCCGACATCTTCGCTCCCCTGATTCCGCACGACGACCCGAATGTGTACCGTGTCGCCGGAATCCGCGGTGGGCGGGCTGAAGCTGATATTGGCGGCAAGGACTGCCAAGTTCGGCGACGTCCCCGGCCCGATCACAACCTCACTGGTCGCGCTGTTATCCGTCTCATCGCTCTCCGCGATGATCGACAGACTGTCGACGCTGGCCCTGATGCGCCGCTCGCCCGCACGCCCAGCCGTGCTGTAGCTCACACTGGCAATTGCGCTATCTCCCGCCGCAACTGACGCCAGAATCTGTACTTCGCCAATCGGACTCTGCCGGCCGCCGGTTGTGTCGGTGAACTGGACCTGCACGTTCTCGGCCGCGGCCGCGCCGTTGTTCAGCACCGTCAGCGAGATGATCATTTCGTCGCCCGCCGAAGCATCAGGCGGATTGAACCCGATATTCTCTGCCAGCGCCACCAGGTTCGGCATCGGCGCCGAGCCTACCTCCAGGTCGCGCGTTCCCTTGTTGTCTACCTCGTCGGTCTCAGCGATGAAATTGCCCGGATCGGCTACCACGCGCACCTTGTACGTACCTGCAACTTCCGGCGGCGTGAACTTGACCGTTACCACGCCGCTGCCGCCTACCAGAATCCTGTCCAGGGTCTGCGTCGCGCCGATCGGCACCGGGCGGCCCGAGCTCACATCCTCAAACTGCACAGACACGTCTCTCGCCACTACTTCACCGTCATTGCGGACAACCGCCTGGATCGTTACCGTCTCCCCTACCCGCGGGTTGGCGGGATTGAAGCCGATATTGGAGGAGAGAACCACGAGATTCGGCGCTGGCTCCGGTCGCAGCGTCAGCAGGCGAGTCGCCGTGTTATCCTCTTCATTTGATTCGCGAATCCGGTTGCTCGCATCCACCAACACCTGGATCTTGCGCGAGCTGTTCGGCCTGTCAACAGAGATCGACTCCGTTACCGTCACCGCGGCCGCGCCGCTACTGCCTACGCCGATCTCCTCTATAATCTGCTCGCTGCCCAAGAGCCGCGTTTCGCCGCCTGATACGTCAACAAACTGCACCGATACCTGCTTGGCCGCCGCCGTCCCATTGTTGCCAATGACAGCCCGCAGGGTTACCTCTTCCCCGCTGACCGGCCGCTCAGGGAGGAAGGCGATGTTCTTGCTCTGGATGAAGAGATTCGCAATCGGCGCACTGCTTACCGACAGCGGCGCGCTGGCGGTGTTGTCATCCTCCCTGCTCTCACGGATGAAGTTGCCCGGATCAGCCACAATCTGAATCGACCGCACGCCGCGCGCGCCCGGCGCCTTGTACAGCGCAATCGCGACCGCCGAAGAGCCGGGCGCAATTCGCTCCACCACCTGCGGTTCGCCTATCGGTCTGACCCTGCCGCCCGTGGCGTCCACAAACTGGACCGCGACATTCTCCGCCGCAGCACTGCCCGCGTTCAGAATCGTGGCATAGACAGTAACCTCAGTCCCGGCCGCCGCCTCCGCAGCGCTGAAGCCGATATTGTCCGAGACAACCACCAGGTTGGGCGCGGGACTGTGCGCTACGTTGAGCGTAGCCGTTGCCATGTTGTCCTGCTCTTCCGATTCGGGGATCAAGTTGTGCGGATCAACCCGCACCTGAATCTTCTGGTCCCCGGCGCGCCCGGTCGTGTCAAAACGGATGAACGCAACCCCGCTGCTCCCCGGCGCGATCGAGGGAATAATCTGCTGCACCGCAATCGGCGTCGCCGGGCTTCTGTTCCCGTCCAGGAACTGCACCTGCACATCCTGCACTTCGGTATCGCCCGCATTCAGTATCGTCGCGTAGATCGTGACGACTTCGCCTTCCGTCGGACCGGACGGCGACACGCCAATGTTGGTCGAGGTCAGCATCAGGTTGGGCTCGGCATCGGTACGCAACGCCAAACTCTTGGTCGCGCTGTTGTCGGTCTCACTCAACTCCTGAATGAAATTGTCCGGATCTACCTCCACCAGGATGCTGGGATCGCCTGTGCTTTCGCCCGAATCATAGGTAACCTGCGCCACGGCGCTGCTGCCCGCCGGTATGCTCTCTATCACCTGGCTCAGCGCAATCGGCCTCGATCCGCTCTCCAGGAACTGGATGACTACGTCCGCCGCGTCGGCTGTACCGTTGTTGACAATTGTAGCGAATACTGTGACCTGCGCGCCCGGTTGCGGCGACACCGGGTCAAATCCGATGTTGTCTGCGTCTATGAACAGATTCGGCGCCGGCGCTTCAACGACCGTCAGCAGGCGTACCGCCTCGTTGTCCGCCTCATTCCGCTCGGCGATGAGGTTTGTGCCGTCAACCACCATGCGAATGTTGCGTTCGCCCGCCTTTTTGTCCGTGTCATACAGAACTTCCACAACGCCGCTGCCGCCAACCGGGATCTCGGCAATCGTCTGCGGCTCGCCGATCGGGACAGCCGCCTCATTGTCGCTCACGTCCACAAACTGCACTGTTACCGCTCGAGCATCTGCGTTGCCGTTGTTGATCACCGTCCCGTGGACGGTCGTCGTCTGGCCTGCAAATGGTTGCGCCGGATTGAAGCCGATGTTTATCGACTGCGCCACCAGGTTGGGCATCAGCTGCAGCTCGCCCGGCAGCCGCAATTTGGCAGTCAGCACCCGCACGTCGTCGATATACCAGCCCTCGAACTCGTTGAACGTCTCATCGACCGTGTCGAACCAGAAACGCACCTGAATCGAGCCGCTTTCGCTCAGAATTTCGCTCAGGTCGACGTCGCGTTTCGCCCAGCGCCCCTCCGTACCATGCGACTCGAACACCGTCCTCCAAGTCGTCCCGTCGGTCGATACCTGCACGCGCGTGCGGTCAAAGCGGGTATTCCGCTGCAACTCGCTCCATTCGTAGAAGGTCAGCAGCGCGTCGTCCGCACCGGCAATATCGATCACGCTCGAAGTGATCTTCCCCGCATTTGCGTCGTCCGTGTCGTAGTTTCGGGTCTTCTCCTGTCCGTAGTACCAGGCCGTCTCCGGGCTGTTGAAGCGCAGACCGGATAGATGCCACAGGCTTGTCGGCGCGTCTTCAATCGTCCACTTGCCCGTGCCGCTCTCCATGTCGTCTTCAAACACGATCGTCCCAGCGCTCGTGCGCGCGATGACGATGTTCGACAGGTCGGAGAGGTTGCCTACATTGTCACCCACCCGCAGCGCGAAGTAGTAAGTTGTGTCCGTTTCCAGCCCACTGACCTCGAGCGTCTCGCGCGAGCCGGGCGCGCCAGGCGCCGGCGCTTCTTCCACGCGTTGCGCGGAATCCCATGTGGCGGTCGATATCGGCGTCGTCGAATAACGCACATCGTAGGACATCGCCGTACCGGTGAAGCCGTCATCTCCCGTCGCCGTCCAACCCAACATCACCTTCGTCATCAGCACGCCCGAGGGCGACAGATCCGAAACGGCCGCCGGCGGCGTCGAATCCTTCTCCATCGCATTGAACAGGTTCAAACGACCGTTCGTCAACGTTTTCTTCGATTGGGCCGGCAGCGCGTCCACGCCCGACAGGATCCGTTGCTTCACCTGCTCGTTGGTCAGGCCGGCAAACTCCGACCAGATCAGGGCCGTTGCACCCGTCACGTGCGGCGCGGCCATCGACGTACCGCTGCTGGCGCCATAGCCCGACGACGTACACATGGGGCAGCGGCCCGTCGGCACAGTCGAGCCGATGCTTACACCCGGGGCCGCCAGGTCCACCCAGTCTTCACCCCAATTCGAAAAACCGGCGTACAGGTCGTCGTGATCGGTCGCCGCAACCGATATGATATTGTCCAGATCATATCCCGCAGGGAACATTCTGCGGTTGGTGTTTGCATTGCCCGCCGCACAGACGTGCATTGGTGAATTGACCCGCCCCATCGCCTCGCGCAGCGCGCGGGACTCGCCGCCGCCTCCCCAACTGTTGTTCGTTACGAGGATGTTCTGCTTCTGGTCATTGCGCAGGTCGTAAATGTAGTTGAAGCACTTGATGGCGTTCGACGTCGAGCCGGTCCCAAATGCCGAGATGAATTTACAGCCGACAATGCGCGCCTTCCAATTGACGCCGACGACACCAATGCCGTTGTTGCCCGCCGCCGCCGCAATGCCTGCCACATGCGTGCCGTGGCCGTAGTCATCCAGCAGCGCACCGCTGTTCGTTATCGCGTTGATGCCGTGAAAGTCGTCTACATAGCCGTTGCCGTCGTCATCGATGCCATCCGCCCGGCACTTGCCGACCCCCTGGGGACATTCCTGCGGGTTCGTCCACAGATTGTCGAGCAGGTCCTCGTGCGTGACATCCACGCCCGTGTCGATCACTGCAATGATGATGTCGCTCGAGCCCGTCCCGACCTCCCACGCCTCCAGCGCGTCGATATCGGCGTCCGCGGTGCCGCCGGTCTGTCCCGTATTGTGCAGGTTCCACAGCCTGTCGAACAGCGGGTCGTCGGGCGGCGTCTCACTCAGCTGCAGGAAATAGTTCGGTTCTGCGTAAGCGACTCTCTCATCGCCCTCGAGCACTTCGATCAGCTGTTCATCGACGTCGACCGCCACGCCGGCCAGCCGGAGCCCCTGGTCCGCGTCATCCAGGTCGTTGTCCAGATTGTCTTTCTCCGACAGCCCGTACTCGGCATAAAAGTCGGAAATCTGTGCACGCGTGACCGTCCGTTTGAAGCGGATCAGCACCTGCCCCGGTACATATTCCACCTCCTCTTCGTCCTGGAGCAGCGCATCCTCGATCCGGTCCACTATGCTGCCAAATCGATCGTCTCCGTCCGACAGGAGGTTCGATTCAACAAAGGACGCGATCCGTTCGCCGGAAAAGTAGATGCCGGCAACGAGGCAGGCGGCCAGAAACAGGGCTAGAAGAGAAATCCGTCTCATATCTGGATAGTCTCCGTCACTTCTGCGATCCGTCGAGCCTGTCAGGGGGGCGAAGCGGAGGCAGAGCAGAATTGGAAAAAGCTGGTCCGATTATTAGTACACCATTTGAACAGTTTGATCAAATGCCGCCCGCTCCGTCCGATGGAGATTCGCGGGCAGTTCTGTGTCAGGTCGATTGTCTTCGGGGTTCCTGGCGTCTGAGAAGAGGATACCGCGCTCGTCGATCCGCCTCCTGGGGCTACACCTCGTCCCACGCAATCCGTTCGCCGCCCGCGTAAACGTTGAACCGCTCCCCGCGCAAAAATCCCACCAGCGTCACGCCGAATCGCTGCGCAACCTCTACCGCCAGGTGGCTGGGCGCCGACACTGCGGCCACCACCGGCACGCCTGCAACAGTCGTCTTCTGCAAAATTTCGAACGAAGCGCGACCGCTCACCAGCACGATCGAATCATGCAGCGGCAACTCTCGCTGCATCAGTGCCCAGCCGATCAGCTTGTCGACCGCGTTGTGTCGACCAACATCCTCCCGCAGGCACTGCAGCGAACCTTTGGCGTCAAAAAGACCCGCCGCGTGGAGCCCTCCCGTGGCGTCGAACAGGCCCTGCGCCGCGCGCAAAGCTTCCGGCAGGCCGGTGAGGACCGAAGGCGCGACCAGCGGCCCCGACGGCAACACCGGGCATTCGCGCATCTCGATCGCCTCAAGACTCGCTTTGCCGCACACGCCGCACGCGCTCGTTGTGTAGAAATGGCGCTCAAGCGTCGCCAGCGGCGGCAGATGACGCATACGCAGCCCCACGTTCACGATATTGTATCGCTGTTCCGCGTCGATATCGGCATCCACGCAGTAGCTGATACCGCTCAGTGACGCGGCGCCGCTGATAATTCCCTCGTTGTGCAGGAAGCCGGCAGCCAACTCAAAATCGTGCCCCGGGGTCCGCATCGTCACTGCGACCGTCTCGGTTTCGTCCCCCGCCTGCAGACGTATCTCCAGCGGCTCTTCCGCGGCCAGCTGGTCGTCCCGTGTTTTGCGCCGTCCCTGCTCCACGACCGTGATGCGGGTGCGCACTTTGCTGCCGACGCGGGCTATCACTGGCGTTCACCGGACCGTCATTAAGGGGAAAAAGGGTAGTGAGGAGAAACAGCGCCTCACGTTTCGCTACTCGCTTCTGCGTAGGGATACGCAAGGCCGTCACGCGGCGATGCTGTGTCCACTGCGACAGGAGACGCGGCCTTCAAACAGCGGTCCGTCTCCACGGGCATTGTCGCACTATGCCCGTTATGCACACCACAGTGTAGCAGGTAGCGGGACTGCGGTCAACGGCTGCAAAGTAAAGCTGCAATCGATCCCAAACTTCTATTCGCCGCGCAGGAGCGGGGCGACCCCACCGGCACGTGCAGCTACGTCCCTCAAGTACAAGGCGAAGGCCGGCCACCAGATCAGATCGTTCGTCAGGATTGTCCATCCAAAAGAGGCAGGCAAGCCGCCGTTTGCCAGCGCCCAAACAAACCCAATCGGTCCAAGAATCTTTCCTGCCAACCCTACCAGGAAGATCTGCCTGTGCCGGTGAGGGAATCGCGCCGCCCACATATAGGCGGGCGGTAGCGGCGGCGTACACGGTCTGGAAAAAAATCCGTGCTCCTGGACCTGAATCGCTTCACCTGCCTGATTGCGTCCAGGGGAGATGGTGAGGGTGGCCGGAAAGTCCTGACCCGTTTCAGGAAAGAACAGGTCCCACTTCGACAGGAGCCAGAAAACGGGGTAAAGCAAGGCCGGGCGACGCGAGACGGTCTGCATCTGCCCTCCCAACACGATTCTATAGTCCGCATCGGCCGGGCAGCGATACTGCTCCAGGAAAAACTCTGGCAGTTTATCCTGGTATGGGTCCAGCAGTAGGCCGAAAGGGGAGTTCATTGCAACTGATTAACAAAAGCCGGCACGACCGCGGAAGCGGATGACACGCCCGGCCCTCTCGGCAGTCGGACCCTGTCTCTCCGCCTGAATCCAACTGTTTTGCGGCGGCTCAATCCGCTGCCGCCGGCATTCTCTCCGCAATCGGTTCAACCCGCACCGGGCACACCTTCAGCTCCGCCGTATGCGTGATCGGATCGTAGCCCGACCCCGTCAGCACATTGATCGGCACCTCGGCAAACGAGAAGCTCGCGAACACCGTACCCTCCGGGGAGCGTCTGGTCGTCTCGACACGCACATCCACCGCGCCGCGTCGGCTGCTTACCTGCGCCCAGCCGCCGTCGCGCAGCCCGTAGCGGGCCACATCCGCCGGATGCACTTCCAGCGTCTCCTCCGACAACAGTTCGTTTATGCCTTCCGAGCGCCCCGTCTGCGTGCGCGTATGATAGCTCTCCAGCCGCCGCCCTGTTGTCAGCCACAGCGGGTACTCCCCGTCAATTGTCTCCGCCGGATCGCGATAGTCCGTGAAGCTGAACTTGCCGCGCCCGTTGACGAACTCGTCCTCGTGCAGACGCGGCGTTCCAGGATGACCCCGATAGGGGATGGGCCACTGATACTCTCCGCTATCGGCCAGATCCCAGTCGATACCGTAGTAGATCGGCGATAGCTCGCACAGCTCATTAAAGATCGGCACAGGCGAGTCGTAGTCGAACCCGGCCAGTCCCATGCGCGCACCCAGCTGGCTGATGATCCACCAGTCCGGCCTGGCCTCGCCCGGCGGCTCGACGGCTTTGCGCACCCGCTGTATGCGCCGCTCCGTATTCGTGAAATGGCCGTCCGTCTCGGCCCACGAGGTCGCCGGCAGCACAACGTCGGCCAGCTCCGCCGTCTCGGTCAGAAAAATGTCTATCACAACCAGGTGCTCCAGGCTCTTCAAGGCGTGGATGCAATGCTCCTGGTCCGGGTCTGAAACGACGGTGTTTTCGCCATTGATCAGCATGGCGAAAACTGTGTCTCCGCACTGCTCCAGCGCCGTCACTTTCGTAATCCCATTTTGCAGGTCGATCCTGCGGCCGTAGGCCTTTTCAAACTTGGCCTGATTCCCCGGCTCCGTCACCGGCTGGAAGCCGGCGTAGTTGTTGGGCAGCGCGCCGCTGTCACCCGCCCCCTGAATGTTGTTCTGCCCGCGCATCGGGTTGACGCCCGTGCCTTCGCGTCCGAAATTGCCCGTCAGCAGCGCCAGATTGCACAGGCTCTGCACATTTTCAACGCCGCAGATGTGCTCGGTGATGCCCAAGGTATAGTAGATCGCGGCTCTGTCGCTCGCCCCGTAGAGAATCGCCGCCTCTTCGATCTTGTCCGCGGGCACGCCCGTTATGCTCTCCGCCCAGGCCGGTGTCTTCTCCTGCAGATGGTCCACCAGCGCGTCGTAGCCTTCGGTCCGCGTTTCGATGAACGCGCGGTCGATCAATCCCTCCCGCACGATCACGTGCGCCATGCCCAGCAGCAGCGCGGTATCGCTGCCCACGCGAATCGGCAGATAGAGATCGGCCATCTCGGCCAGCCGGATGCGCCGCGGATCGGCGACGATCATCTTCGCGCCCCGCGCCAGCGCCTTTTTCAGACGCGTCGCCGCCACCGGGTGTGCCTCGGTCATGTTCGTGCCGATGCAGAAAATCACATCCGGCTTCTCCATGTCCGCCAGCGGATTCGACATCGCCCCCCGTCCGATTGTTGCCGCCAGACCGGCGACCGTCGGGGCGTGTCAAGCACGGCTGCAGTTGTCGATATAGTTCGTCCCGAACCCCACACGGATGAATTTCTGCATCATGTAGTTCGCTTCGCTCGCCGTCCGCCCCGACGCCACACCATAGACCGCGCGGCGCCCGTGTTTTTCAAGGACATCGATGAAGCCCTGCGCGGACCGCGCCAGCGCCTCTTCCCAGCTCGCGCGCCGCAGCTGACCGTCCTCCCCGCGCACCAGGGGATGCGTCAGCCTGTCCGGGTGATGCACGTAGTCGTAGGCGAACTGCCCCTTGACGCACAGCGCGCCGGCATTTGCCGGGCCGTCGAACGCCGGTTGTACCGCGATGATGCGATTGTCCCGCGTCACCAGGTCCAACGAGCAGCCGACGCCGCAATATCCGCAGATCGTTCGGGTCGTCTTTGTCGCAGCAGCCGTTGTTTCCATCGATCCTTCCTTTCAGCCGGGAGGGCCAGCGCCATCCCGCAGTTAACTCGTCGCGCTATCCGCCGTTCTCGGCGAAGCGCAGCGCTTTCTTGTCTGCCAGCGCACCGGTTGGACAGGTCTGCACACACTGGCCGCAAAACGTGCAGGCCGAGTCGCGCAGGTGGCCGCCGAACTCAACCGTGATCTGCGTGGCAAAACCGCGATTGGCGATGCTGATTGCGTAATCACCCTCCTGTTCAGCGCACACGCGCACGCAGCGGTAACACGAGATGCACAGATCATAGTCTCGCAGAATGAACGGGTTGCCGTCGTCCGCCCGGCTCCGCCCCGACTGCGCGCCGTCGAAACGCCCGCGGCCTGCTTCATAGCGCGCAACAAGCGTCGCCAACTCCTGCGACGCGATGCCGCGCAGCGGGTCCACCACCACCTCGCGGTTTTCCGAGGCTACCAGCTCCAGCAGCGTGCGCCGCAGTCTTTCGATGTCGGCCGAGGCCGTTGTTACCTCCATCCCATCCGCCGCCAGTGTCGTGCAGGAAGCCGCCGGCACGCGCTGGCCCGCAATATCGACCACGCACAACCGGCAGCTGCCAAAGGCCTCCAGCCGCGGGTCGTAGCAAAGCGTAGGCACCGCCCTGCCCGCACGCGTCGCCACTTCGTAGACCGTCTCGCCCGGAGTGAACCCGATCTCCTCCCCGTCGATCGTGATCTTGGGCGCCTGCCCGTTCTGGTTTACGGACTGCATAGTTCAGGTCCTGTCATTCGTTCAGAAGTGATGCCTCTTTCTTCCCCGTTCTGCTACCAAGGCGCCGGTTGCTCAATGCTCGGTCGTTCAAGGCCATTCGTACAGGCTGGTGGACTCACGGCCGGAACGCCGCCACTTGCCGCGGGAAATTGTTCAACAGACTTTCGCTCACAAAGCCCGCGGCCACGCCCAGTCCACAGGCGCTCAACTCCAGCACTTCCCCAATGTCGCGTACCTCCTGCTGCCATGCCTCCAGCGCCTCGGGGCCCCCACCGGAAAGCCGCTCCAGCAGCCTCTGCGTGCCGATGCGGCACGGGAAACATTTCCCGCAGCTCTCGTGCGCAAAAAAAGCCATCGCCTGGCGCGCCATCTCCACAATGTCACGGCTGTCGTCAAAAATCATGACGCCGCCTGCACCCAGCATCGAACCCGCCTCTCGGATACTCGGCTCGTCGAGCGTGACACTCTCAATCGCCTCTGCGCCCAGGAAGCCGCCCGATAACCCCGCCATCGTCGCCGCCTGAAATCTGCGACCTGGCAGTGGACCACCGGCCCACTCATACAGCAGCGTGCGCAAGGCCAGCCCGAATGGGACCTCATAGTTCCCCGGCCGCTGCACATCACCCGATAGGCTGATCACCTTGGTGCCCGTGTGATCGCCCAACCCCAAACTTCCGTACCAGTCGGCGCCCCGACGCAAAATCTGCGGCGCCGCGCACAGCGTTTCCACATTGTTTACTGCCGTCGGCAGGTTTTCAAATCCATGTGTCGTTGGGTAGGGCGGGCGGTTGCGCGGGAAGGGATGTTTGCCCTCCAGGCTGTTGAGCAGCGACGTCTCTTCGCCGCAGATGTATGCCCCCGCGCCGCGCCGCAGATAGATTCGAAAACTGAAGTCGGTCCCGAGTATGCTCTCCCCCAGCAGCCCCGCGCCCTCGGCCTCCTCCATCGCTCGTTCCAACCGCGTGTACGTCTCGGGATATTCGTAGCGGAGATACAGAAATCCGCGCGGCGCGCCCGTTGCATATCCCGCCAGCGTCATCCCTTCGATCAAGGCAAGCGGGTCATGGTCCATCAGTGCACGGTCCTTGAAACAGCCCGGCTCACCTTCATCCGCATTGCACACAACGCTTTTCGGCCCGCCCGCGGCCTCGCGTACAAACTGCCATTTCATGCCGGTTGGGAAGCCTGCCCCGCCGCGTCCTGCCAGCTTCGACGCCTTCAAAACGTCGATCACCTCGTTCGGCGTCATCTCTTGCAAGGCCCGCGTCAACCCGCCGTAGCCGCCGCTGCGTCGGTAACCCGCCAGCGTTGCCCGCCCCGGCTCGCGGATTGCGTCGAAGACGCACTCCTCCAGCCCGCCCGGGTTCGGCACCGGCATCGGTGACGAAATGCGCCGCTGCAGCGTCTGAAATGGCGCGCTCACAACGAAAGTGTCTTCTCCGATCAGCACCGGAACAGGGTCGTCGCACCTGCCCGCGCACGGCATCTCCTCCGCACCCTCCAGTCCGTTCAAGACCTCGAGCGCGCCCCGCTGGCAACAGACCGGCCCCGTGCAAACGCGTGGCCGCCGCAAGCCGCCTTCCTCGCGCGCAAAGTGGTGGTAAAAAGTGACAGTCCCATACAGATCGGCCAGCGGGGTCCGCAACGCCTTGCCGATCGCCTCGACAGCGCCCGCACCGATGTAGCCGTCCCGGTTGTGGAAGGCGTGCAGGATAGGCAGCAGCGGCGCCGGCTCATCCCGATAGCGATCGATCAGCGCCAAATCGTCTGCCGCGACAACGATATCTTCCGTGCTTCCGCTCCGCTTCTGCTCCGCTCCGCTCATCTCGTTTCGTATCGCTTTGTAAGGCCAATCGGATTGTTTCTGAACTGAATTCTACCAGTTCAACCCCGTTCTCCCAACTGAAACAGTCGTTGACCGGCAGCCCGCCTCTTCTCCAAATATTCGCCGCAGGAGTCAGCCACGACCGCTCTGTATGGAGCGGCAAGCTTGCATTCTACGTGCCCGCCTTGTGGTATACTGACAGGCATGATTCAGACGGCCTACAGCCTCGTCTCCGACACGTTGCTCTCGACCCAACCGCTCGTGCGGCGCAGCGCAATCTCCCTCCTGCTCGCAGCCAGCGCCGTCGCGATCGCCCTTCTGATCGGCGTTGTCGGGCCGCAAATCGCCCTCGCCCTCGCCGCCGTCATCGTCGGGTGCGCATTGATCCTACTCGACACCAAATGGGGCTATGTGGCGCTCTTGGGGGTCGTTTTTGTCTTGCCCTTTGCCAGCCTGCCATTCCGGCTCGGCTTCAGGCCCACCTTCCTCGATGCCGCGCTCGGCGCGCTCGTCTTTGCTTGGCTGCTAAAACTGGTAGCCGCCAGCCCGGCCTACTCGCGCCTGTCGACGACCAACAGATCGTTGGCGGCATCCGCCCGCCTTTTCGTCATCTCACCTATCGGCCTTCTGGTCGGCATTTTCATGCTCATGGCCGTCTTCAGCTTCATCTTCGGCGCTTCCCACAGCCGTCCCACAACCACGATAATCCGCCGCTTCGGTGAAATTCTGCTTGGCATCGGCCTCTTCTTCGTCGTCATCAACACCATACGCACGCAGTCCGACCTGAAATGGGTTACCCGCTGGCTGATTCTTGGCGCCTGGGCCTGCGGGTCAATCGCGGTGCTGTTCTACGTCATCCCCGAGGAGTGGACCATTCGCGCCCTCAACCAGCTCGCCCGTTTCGAATACCCCGGCGGCGCCGGCGCCCTCCGCTGGATTGAAGACGACCCCGACGGCACAATGCGCGCCATCGGCACGGCGGTGGACCCCAACGTCCTCGGTGGAATGATGCTCCTGGCCGCAGCCGTTATCGGCCCACAAATCGTCTCGCCGCGACCTCTCTTCCCCAAATGGCTGAGCGCGCTGATTTTCGCCACCATTGTCCTCGCCCTCTACTGGACCTACAGCCGGTCCGCCCTTTTCGGCATGATTGCCGCGCTCTCCGTGCCCGCACTACTCAAGTACCGCCGCCTGCTGCCGGTCGGCGCCGTCCTTGGCATCTCTTTTTTCCTTTTGCCTCAGACTCAGGACTATGTGGTCCGTGTCATAGAAGGGTTTACCGGAGAGGACCTCGCGACACAGATGCGTCTCGGTGAATACAAGGACGCATTCATCCTGATCGATCGCTATCCCCTTTTCGGCGTCGGTTTTTCGGGCGTGCCCGATATCGACATCTATCTCGGGGTCAGCATGTTCTATCTGACCGTGGCCGAAAATATGGGCATCACTGGTCTCGTAATCTTTCTTCTCATCATGGTAGCCTTTTTCGTCCTCTTTTGGAGGGCTTGGCGCGCCGGCGTCGCACCCGAGCGAGAAGCGCTGCTCCTCGGCTACTGCGGCGCGATTCTGGGCGCCCTCATCAGTGGAATCGGTGATCACTACTGGTTCAACCTGACCTACCCCCACATGACCGTTGTCTTCTGGCTGTTCATCGGCCTGGGCATCGCTACCGTCCATATCGAAGAGGAAAATGTCGAAAAGGTATAGCCGTCATTTCGGTGGCAGGCGGGCGCCCGCTACCGTCAACCGCAAACAGCAATGAAAAGAGAGCCAGTAGCGCTTCATATTGAAGAAAACGAAATCGGCACGGTACGCATCGAACCGGTCCCCGCAGGTCCTCCGAATCCCGGTCCGGACGGCGCGGAAACGGCCGGAACGACGAGCGGCGGGACCGGCACTGCGCCGCTGCAGGTCATTGCCGATAACAGCGGGCCCGGCCAGCTGACGCGCGGGCGCCGTCCCCCCTGGCTGCGCGTGCGCTCGCCGGATACCCCTCGCTTTCATGAACTCAAACGGCTGTTCCGCGGGAAGCGTTTGAATACGGTCTGCGAAGAGGCGCTCTGCCCCAATATCGGCGAATGTTGGGGACGCGGCACCGCCACCTTCCTGCTTATGGGGGACACCTGTACACGCTCCTGCGGCTTCTGCAAAATCAAGACCGGCCGCCCCGCCATGCTCGATCCTGAAGAACCGCGCCGCATCGGCGAGAGCGTTCAGGCCATGAACCTGCACCACGCAGTGCTGACAAGCGTCAACCGCGATGAGCAGCCCGACGGCGGCGCGTGGGTCTTCTCCGAAAGCATCCATTGGATCCGGCGACTGCGGCCCGGCTGCACCGTCGAGGTGCTGATCCCCGACTTCAAAGGCGACTGGGCCGCACTCCAGACCGTTATGGAGGCCAAGCCGGAAATCCTTAACCACAATACGGAAACGGTTGCCCGCCTTTACAGGACTGTGCGGCCACAGGCCCGCTACGCCCGATCGCTTGAACTCCTGCAGCGCGCCAAGCAGATGGACCCGCTCGCCCTGTCAAAGTCGGGCATCATGATCGGGCTCGGCGAAACCTGGGATGAGATCCTGACCGTAATGGACGATCTGCGCGCCCACGACGTCGACATCATGACCATCGGCCAGTACCTGCAGCCCAGTCGCTTTCATCTGCCCATCGTCGCCTACTACACGCCCGAGCAGTTCGACCGCCTGCGCGACGAGGGCGAGCAGCGCGGCTTCCGCTGGATGGAGTGCGGCCCGCTTGTGCGCAGCAGCTACCACGCCGACGGCCAGGCCCATCTCAGCCCGCGCGCGGACACTTCGGCCCCCTCTGCGGATTGAGCCGGAAACGTTTCCCTCCCAGACGCGTCTATCCCTTCACAGCCTGCATCGCAATCCGCCTTGCGCGTAAGGCCGAGCAGAGCCCAAGAAATCGATAAAGGGCCAGCTCCGCCCGCCGGTCCGCGCGGCCACAGCGGTAAAGACCGGCGTCACAGACTCCCTCGCCGCCCTGACCAATCCAACGCAGCCCATGGGAACACAGCCCTCCTGGTACGCCTGCGCCGTATTCTCTCCGACTTTGTCCGCCGATTCGCTGCCGGAATCTCCGCGTTCTGCGCGCCAGAATTATGCCTTCCAACTCCAAAACGGGTATCATAGAGCACCGCAAGCCCGTTACAGGCTGATTCATCAACGATGGCCGCGTTCATGCTGGCGTCGGTCACCCGGGAGGGCGAAATGGCTCGACAGGACTTTTTCAACGCACGCGATTCGCTCAGCACGCAGAGCGGCCCGGTCACGTTATATCGACTCGATGCGCTGGAGAGGGCCTCCGTAGCCAATGTGAGCAGGCTGCCCTTCTCGATCAAAGTCCTCCTGGAGGCCGCGCTGCGCCAGGCCGAGGGCTTCGAGATCACGCGCGACGCGATTGAGACCATCGGCAACTGGGGACCGGACACGGCCGGCAAGGTCGAAATCCCTTTCAAGCCGGCACGGGTCATCTTGCAGGATTTCACCGGTGTGCCCAGCGTCGTCGACCTCGCCGCGCTGCGCAGCGCCATGGCCCGCATGGGCGGCGACGCCAACAAGATCAATCCCGTTGTCCCCGTCGACCTGGTCATAGATCACTCTGTGCAGGTGGACCGTTTCGGCTCTGCCGCGGCCCTCTTCTTTAACGCTGAACGTGAATTCGAACGCAACCGCGAGCGCTACGAGTTTCTCAAATGGGGTCAGCGCGCCTTTGACAACTTCCGTGTCGTTCCCCCCGCCACCGGCATCGTCCACCAGGTCAACCTTGAGTATCTCGCCAGCGTCGTACAGACCTCGACCGCAGACGGCAACGGCTCCGCCGCTCCGGAGGCCTACCCCGATTCGCTTGTCGGCACCGACAGCCACACGACCATGATCAACGGGCTGGGCGTCCTCGGTTGGGGCGTCGGCGGCATCGAAGCCGAGGCCGTCATGCTCGGCCAGCCGATCTACATGCTCATGCCCGACGTCGTCGGATTCAGGTTGACCGGCGCGCTGCCCGAAGGGGCCACCGCCACCGATCTCGTCCTGCGCGCGACCGAGATGTTGCGGCAGCACGGTGTTGTCGGCAAGTTTGTGGAGTATTTCGGCCCCGGCCTCAGCCGGCTCAGCCTGCCAGACCGCGCTACCCTCGCCAACATGTCGCCCGAATACGGCGCAACGATGGGCTTCTTCCCCGTCGACCAGGAGACGCTGCGCTACCTTGCCAACACCGGTCGCAACCCCGAGACAATCGACCTGGTCGAACGTTACTGCAAGGAGCAGGGCCTCTTCCATACCGAAGAGACGCCGGACCCTGTCTTCAGCGACATCATCGAACTCGACATGAGCACCGTGCAGCCCAGCCTCGCCGGTCCCAAACGGCCCCAGGACCGCATCGCCCTCTCCGATATGAAAGAAAAGTGGAACGGGATGCTCTCCGCTCCCGTCGGGGCGCAGGGATTTGGTCTCGAGAGCGCCGAGCTCGACAACAGTGCCGAAGTCGATTTCAAAGGCGTCGACTTCACACTAAAGCACGGCGATGTCGTGATCGCCGCCATCACTTCCTGCACCAACACCAGCAACCCTTCGGTCATGATCGGGGCCGGTCTCCTTGCCAAGAAGGCGGTCGAACGCGGCCTCGACGTCAAGCCCTGGGTCAAGACAAGCCTCGCGCCCGGTTCAAAGGTCGTCACCAGCTACCTTGAGGCCAGCGGCCTGATCCCCTACCTTCAGGCGCTCAACTTCCACACAGTCGGCTACGGCTGCACAACCTGCATCGGCAACAGCGGCCCCCTCCCCGATCCCATCCGCGACGCCATCCACGGCGCCGACCTGGTTGCCGCCTCCGTCCTCAGCGGCAACCGCAACTTCGAGGGCCGCATCGGCCCCGACGTTCGCGCCAACTTCCTTGCCTCGCCGCCGCTCGTCGTCGCCTACGCCATCGCCGGCACGGTGAACATCGACCTCGACAACGATCCCCTCGGCTATGACCCCACAGGCGACCCCGTCTTTCTGCGCGACATCTGGCCCAGTCAGCAGGAGATCCAGGCCGAGATCCATCGCAGCCTCAAGCCGGCCCTCTTCCGCCAGCAGTACGCCAACGTCTTCACCGGCAATGAACAGTGGAACCAGGTCCCGATCTCCGGCGGAGAGCTCTACGCCTGGAATCCCGACAGTACCTATATCCAGGAGCCGACCTTCTTTCAGGAAATGGGCACCGAGCTTCCCCCCGTCCGGCCGATCGTGGGTGCACGCGTCCTCGCCGTCATGCCCGACAGCACGACGACCGACCACATCAGCCCAGCCGGCGCCATTGCGCCCGACAGCCCGGCCGGCCGCTTTCTCACAGCAAGAGGCGTTCCCCGCTCCGAGTGGAACAGCTACGGCAGCCGCCGCGGCAACCACGAAGTGATGATGCGCGGCACCTTCGCCAACATCCGCATCAAGAACCAGATGCTCGACGGCGTCGAGGGCGGTTACACGGTCTACATGCCTGCGGCGGGTCAAGTGACTGAAGACGGCGAATCCAGCCCCGGCAGTCCGACGGAGTTGGCGATCTGGGATGCCGCCTCGCAATATCAGCGCGAGGGTACGCCGCTCATTGTCCTTGCAGGCAAAGAGTACGGCACCGGCTCCAGCCGCGATTGGGCCGCCAAGGGCCCCTGGCTGCAGGGCGTCAGGGCTGTAATCGCCGAAAGCTTCGAGCGCATCCACCGCTCCAATCTCGTCGGCATGGGCATCCTCCCGCTACAGTTCAGCGACGGCCAGAATATGCAAACGCTCGACCTCAGCGGCTTTGAGACCTACGACATCCTGGGGATTTCCGAAGAGACGACGCCCAACCAGGACTACACCGTGCGCGTCACCCGCGAACAGGGCACCGTCTTCGATTTTCAGGTCACCAGCCGACTCGATACACCGGTGGAAGTGAACTACTATCGGAACGGCGGCATTTTGCACACTGTCTTGCGCCGTCTTGTCAAAGAACAATAACAAAGGAACAACCTCGAATGGCTGCACGCACACAGGAAAATCAGGCAACGCATCAACTGTCCGGCTGGGACCTCTCAGCCCTGCTTCCGGCCGACCCCGATTCAAACGGTTCCGGTTCGACCCCCTCCCCCGCCGCGGTGGAAGAGAGCCTGGCCCAGGTGGAAGAGGACATCGCCGCGTTCGAGGCGCTGCGCGATCACCTCTCGCCGCAAATGGAGCCGCAAGCGCTGGTGTCAGCCTTGCAGCGATACGAGAACATTACCGCCCAGCTTTACCGGCTCGGCGCCTACGGCAGTCTCTGGTTCTCCGCCGACACGCTGGCGCCCGACGCCCTCACCTTTTCCAACCGCATGCAGCAGGTGTTGACCGAAATGCAGAACCGGATGCTTTTCTTCAGTCTTTGGTGGAAGGGCCTCGACGACGAGCACGCCGCAGCGCTCCTGCCCGATCCCGCCAACCACCCCGATTATCGCCACTACCTGCAGGAGCTCCGGCTCTTCAAACCCTACATGCTGGAGGAGGACTCCGAGCAGATCATCAACGTGAAGGACACCAATGGTATCGACGCGCTCATCACCATCTACACGATGCTCACCAACCGCCTCGAGTTCGAACTCGAAGTCGACGGCGAGGTCAAGCGGATGACCCGCGGCGAGGCCATGGCCTTCGTCTACTCCTCCGACCCCGACATGCGCGCCGCCGCCTACCGTTCGATTCAAAGCGTCTACAAAGAAGAGGCCCCGATCCTGGCTCAGATCTACATCAACCGCGTGCGCGATTGGCATAACGAGAACGTCACGCTGCGCAGCTTCGACTCGCCGATAGCCGTCCGCAACCTGACAAACGACGTCCCGCTCGAGGCGGTCGACGCGCTGCTCGAAGTCGCCCGCCGCAACGCGCCGCTCTTCCAGCGCTACTTCGAGCTCAAGGCCAACTGGCTGGGCATGGAAAAGCTGCGACGCTACGATATCTACGCGCCCCTGGCCGGCTCGTCGCGCGAGGTCCCTTACGAGGACGCGGTCGAGCTTGTCCTGGACACATTCAAGCGCTTCGACCTAGACTTCGCCGCCAAGGCCCAGCGCGTCTTCGACGACAATCACATCGACAGCGAGGTGCGCAAGGGCAAACGCTCCGGCGCCTTCTGTGCCACCGTCCTGCCCAGCATCACCCCCTACGTGCTCCTCAACTACACCAACAAAGTGCGCGATGTCGCCACGATCGCCCATGAGCTGGGCCACGCCGTCCACAGCATGATGGCCGAGCACCACTCGCTCCTCACCCAGCATTCATCGCTGCCCCTCGCCGAGACCGCCTCCGTCTTTGCCGAGATGGTGATGAACGACCAGCTCCTCGCCGAGGAGAAGGACCCGCTCGTCCGCCGCGAGATCCTCGCCGCCAGCGTCGACGACATCTACGCCACCGTCATGCGCCAGGCCTTCTTCGTAATCTTCGAAAAAGAGGCGCACGAGGCCATCCTCCGGAACGCCTCACCCCAGGAGCTGGACCGCATCTACCTGGA
>DAOUHX010000248.1:0-5746 GCA_034428395.1 Caldilineaceae bacterium | reverse complement strand
GCCTACTCCATTCACCCGTCGGCCGCCTCATCGCCATCGACATCGCCGCCGACCGCCTCCAGCTCGCCCGCGACCAGGGCGCGCAGGAGACCATAAACGCGGCCGAATGCGACCGCGACGAACTCGCCGTATCGCTGAAGGCCCAACAGATCGACGTCGTCGTCGACGCCTCCGGCAGCCAGGCCGGACTCGATCTATCGACCGACATCGTCAAGTCCGGCGGCCGCATCAACCTTTTCGGCTGGATCAAAGGCCAGGAGGCCCGCTTCGATCCCACCAAGTGGCACTTGGGCGGTTTCACCATCGTCAACTCTTCCCCCGGCTCCAGAATCCGCAACACATTCCCCGTCGCCATCGACCTCATCGCCGCCGGCGTCTTCGACCTCCGCCCGCTCGTCTCCCACACGACATCTCTCGCCGGCTACCCTACCCTTATGGAAGAGATCCTCGCCGGCGACGGCACCTATCTGAAAGGCGTTGTGAAACTGGACTGACCCGAAACTGCCCGAATCGCCCGCGCCTGCAACAGCCTTCTACGGTCGGCATGCGCCCGCCCAGGCAAGCCGGCTCCGCTTGAAAGTCTGCCCCCCAACGAAAGGAGCAAATGGCACACCTTAAGTTTGCATTTCCAAGCACAAATCCGTATGATCCGGGGACCCGGACAACCCACCGTCTCAATCAGGACTGCGAGGCCGCCAAACCATGAAACTAGGCTACAGCACCTGGGGAACGCCTACAGTCCCGGTCGACGCCATTGTCCGCCACCTGGCCGGGCTCGGCTATCAAGGCGTCGAATTGACGGTCCTCTCCCACCACACGACCGCGCTCGAAAAACTGACACCCGACGAGCGCCGCCGCATCCCCAGGCTTCTCCAGGAACACAACCTCGAGCTGCCCGCCATCGCCGGCCACGTCAGCCTCATGGACGAAGACCCCGACAGCCACGCCGCCAACCTCGACCGCCTTAAACTGACCATCGATCTCGCGGTCGAGTGGGCCTCGCCAGAAGGGCCCCCAGCCATCGACACAACCGCCGGCGGCACTCCGGAAGACTGGGACAGCCGGCTGGACATGTTGGTCGCCAGGCTCCAGGAAGCTGCCGAGTACGCCCAGGCCCGCGGCGTCGTGATCGCCCTCGAGCCCCACGTCGGCTCGATTATTGACACGCCCGACCGCACACTCGAGCTTCTCAGGCGCGTCGGCTCCGACGCCCTCAAAGTCAACTTCGACATCAGCCACTTCAACGTCATGGGCTTCAGCATCGAGGAGTCCGTCTCCAAAATGGCGCCCCACGCCGTCCATACCCACGTCAAGGACGAGCGCGGCACCGTCCCCGACTTCGAATTCCTCATCCCCGGAGAGGGCGAATTCGACTACGTTACCTATCTCAAGTCGATGCAGCGTCACGGCTACACCGGCTTCATCACCCCCGAAATCAGCAACATGGTACAGAGCAAGCCCAACTACTATCCCCTTTCCGTCGCAACGCAGACCTACCAAACGATGGCCCAAGCCTTCGTCGACGCCGGCATCGAAAGGGACTGAAGGGATTACCAATTCAAGAGATGTTTCTGACCTGGACTGCTTCCTATTTGAAACCCGGAGGTTCTGCCCAACAGCCGCGCCGGCGAATTTCCCTTGAGTCCAGGCTGCTACCCTTCTGAGAATCCGTCGGTCGAAGAGAAACACCTATCTGCAACCTGAAGAAGGACCACGAGGATCTGCCAGGAAAGAGAAATTGCGTGCAATACCGCTCCGGCCATGCTACTCCCCAAATGTCATGCCTATCCATCCGACGCCAGTAACCAATTTCGCACGATTTCCTGCCGGAGCCGCGAGAACCTGCTACACTGTAAGTATCATGCAATTCCAACCGCCAAATTCTGCCCGAAATTCGCCCGCAAAACTGCCAATCCCGGCGCCGAGCACCCCCATTCGGGAAAAAAATAAAGGGCGACATTTGGGGACATTTGGGGACATATGTCCCACTTTTGTGCCAAAACGAGAAAAATTCGGCCCCCAAAGGCAATGGAGCCGGACAACCGCCTTTTTAGCTTCACAAATCCCCATCTTCAGGGACCAACGACGGCGCGAGCCGGGATCAAACTGAAAGGTTGAGAATACCAAGACTCTGGATTCCAGGAGACGACAGCCAAAGGTCCCTCTTGAAACCCCGACTTCTCGGAGAGGGGACAGATCGGATCTACCGGCACTTCGCCCCACGCTCGTCTGGAAGATATTCTTGGTTACAATAGGGAAACACTCTAAGAGGAGACAGTCGTGTCAAGTGAAGTAAGTTTTGACCTCAGCGGCAAAGTAATGGTCGTAACCGGCGCCGGCAAAGGCATTGGCAAGTCGATCGCGCAAACCGCCGCCGGCTTCGGCGCCAACCTCGCCCTAGGCAGCCGCACGCTCAGCGAATGCGAAGAGGTCGCGCAGACCTGCCGCGCCCAGGGCGTCCAGGCCATGGCCTGGCAGCTCGACGTCACCAACCTGGACAGCATCGACCGGTTCGTTGCAGACGTATGGGACGCCTTCGGCCGCATCGACTCCGTAGTCAACAACGCCGGCAACAACATTCCCAAGCCGGCAATCGACTACAGCGAAGAGGAGTTCGACAGCATCTCCGACGTCAACTTCAAGGGCGCCTTCTTCATGTCCACCGCCTGCGCCCGCCGCATGATCGAGGCCGGCATCGAAGGCAGCGTCATCAACATCAGCTCCCAGGTCGGTGTCGTCGGCGGCCCGCTGCGCACTCCCTACGCCTCCGCCAAGGGCGCGGTCGGCCAGATGACCCGCTCGCTCGCGGTCGAGTGGGCGCCCGACGGTATCACCGTCAACGCCGTCGCGCCCACCTTCACCCGCACGCCCCTACTTGAACGGGCCATCCAGAATCCCGATTTCGCCAAAAACCTGGAAAAGATCCCAATGGGCCGCATCGCCGAGCCCCACGAGATCGCCGGCGCTGTCATCTACATGGCCTCCGACGCCGCCCGCATGGTGACCGGCCAGGTCCTTGTCGTGGACGGCGGCTATACATCTGTATGAGGCACAGCACAACCGCAATCGCCGGCGACGCTTCGCCATCCCGCGATGAGACACTGTTAATCAAGTAGAAACGGACCGATACATGGCCACCAAGTTACGCGCAGCCATCATTGGCGCAGGCAGCATAGGCGGCGCCCACATTCAAGGGTACCTCGATACCGGGCGCTTCGACATTGTGGCCCTGGCCGATCTGAACGCCGAAGCAATGGCGGAAGCCAATGAGCTCTACGACATTGCGCCTGTCCACTACCTCGACGCCCGCCAGATGATGGAAGAGGTGCAGCCCGACGTCGTCTCGGTCTGTACCTGGCACAAGGGCCACTCGCCCTGGACCATCGCCGCTGCCGCCTACAAGCCGCAGGCCATCCTCTGCGAAAAGCCGATGGCCGACAGTGTCGGCGCGGCGGAACGCATGCTCATCGCCTGCGAACGCCATGACGTAAAGCTGGCGATTGGGCACCAGCGCCGTTTCCTACCCTCCTACACAATCGCGCAGGAACTGATCGCCGACAAGGCCATCGGCGACGTAAACCTGATCCAGAGCTTTGGCGGAGACGGCCTTCCCAACTACAGCTCGCACCAGGCCGACATGTACCGCTATCTCCTCTCCGATGACGAATGCGTCTGGGTCATGGGCAACATCGAACGCAAGACCGACCAGTACGAACGCGCGACCCGCATCGAGGACCGCGCCATGGCCGTCTTCCAGTTCGCAGGCGGCCCGCGCGCAATGATTCTGAGCGACCTCGTGCCCAACCACTACCAGGGCGCGCTGATCTATGGCAGCGACGGCATGATCAACCTCACGACCGAAGCGCTGCAGCTGCTCAATGCAGACACCGGCGGCCGCTGGGACCTTCGCGTACCAGACGGCAAGTTCTTCACAGTTGAAGCCGTGGGGCGCAGCTTCGAATGGATCGAAGGCGCCGCCGCCCAGGCCGATGAGCTCGCCGACTGGGTGGAGGGCAAAATAGAAGTGTACCGCGGCCAGGCAGAGCACGGCTACAAGGCACTGCAGATGATTCACGCAGTCTACGAGTCGGCGCGCATGCACGAGAAGGTGGAACTGCCTTTGCAAACGCGCCTGAATCCACTCGACCTGATGGTCGAATCCGGCCACTTGACCCCGCAGCGGCCCGGCAGGTACGATATACGCATCGGCCGTCTGCGCAGTGAGAATATGACTGAAGACACGGAAAACTGACGGAAACTGCCTGCGGATTTCCACCCGGCGGCAACACAGGAGGGACTGAACATGCGACTCACTGACGAACAGCTGGCTCACTACGACGAAGAAGGCTATGTGCTTGTCAAAGGAGTATTCGATCCGGAAAAAGACATCGATCCAGTGATCGAAGAGTACAAGGGTGTGCTGGATAACCTGGCGCAGGACCTGTGCGACGCCGGCGAGATCACCTCACGCCACGAGGAGCTCCCCTTCGCCGAGCGGCTGATTGCCATCTACCAGGAAAGCGGCAAAGTCCACGCGCAGTACTTCGACTTTTCACTGCCGCAGGGCAACGTAGAACCGGATACGCCCTTCTGGGCCGGGCCCGCCGTATTCCGCATGTTGACAAACAAGAGTCTTCTCGATGCTGCCGAGTCGATCCTTGGCGGCGAAATCTACTCCAACCCCGTTCAGCACGTCCGCCTCAAGCCGCCCGAACGTCTCACGCCGGTCAACGAAGAGACCGGGCGCGTCCAGCTCGGCAAAACGCCCGTCCACCAGGACCAGGGCGTCGTGCGCGCTGAGGCCGACGAGACACAGATGCTGACAGTCTGGTTCCCGCTCATGGACGTAGACGTCGAGAACGGTTGCCTCTGCGTTTGGCCGCGCAGCCACAAGCGCGGCCTCATCGACCACTGCCCGACCGATCTCGGGCTCCTGGTTCCCGGCAAGCTGCTCGAAGGCAAGGCCGTGCCCATGATCATGGACAAAGGCGACGTGCTGCTGATGCACAAGCAGACGATGCACGCCTCCTATTCGAATACCAGCGATACGATCCGCTGGAGCTTCGACCTGCGCTACAACCCGACAGGCCAGGCAACCGGCCGTCCCGCCTTCCCCGGCTTCGTAGCCCGCAGCCGCAAGTACCCGGAAACCGTTCTGCGTGAACCTTCAGCCTGGGAAGACCTGTGGCGGGAAACGCGCGACCATATGGCCAAGGTCGAAGACAAAAGCAACTTCAACCGCTGGACAAAGGAAAACCCCGTCTGCGCCTAGCGGCAGCCGGGCCTTGAACGCAGAAACTGGATTCCACCGCGCCCGAATTAGCTGAAGGATCTTGACATGTCGACCGATTCCGGTCCGCCCTTGAAAATGGCCCAGTACGGCACAAAGCACGGCCACGCCGCCGGAAAGCTGCAGGCCATGCAGGACTCGCCCGACGTCGAAGTCGTCGGCCTCTACGAGCCGGATGCGGAACGCCGCGCCGCACTCGAAGAAGCAGACGGCCCCTTCGGCCGCGTCCGCTGGTATGATTCCGAAGAGGAGCTGCTTTCCGATAGCTCGACCGTTGCCGTTGCGTCCGAAGGCGAAAACGCAGAAAGCCTGCCGCAAACTGAGGCACTGGTAGACGCAGGCAAACACGTCTGGTATGACAAGCCGGCCGGAGAGGACTGGCCCGGCTGGCAGCGCGTGATGAGCAAGGCCCAGGCCCAGGGGCTGCTCATCCAAATGGGCTACATGTTCCGCTAC
>DAOUHX010000247.1:0-10887 GCA_034428395.1 Caldilineaceae bacterium | reverse complement strand
CGCTCAGGGCAGCGCCACCCACGAGCGGTCGGCGGCGGCGGTGTACATTGCCTCCATCACCGCGCTGCGGTAGGCGGCTTCGCGCGCGCCCACCAGTGGGACGGCCGATTTTGCGGACGGGTCCTCCGCTACCAGCGCGTCGAGAAAAAGGTCGAATGCGTGCGGCCAGGCCGCGGGCAGGTCGGTCCACGGCGACTTCCCGTCGGCGCTGTCGAGATTGGCGCAGGTAACGTAGAGGTCGCCGCGGTTGCGAATGTAGGCATGGCCCTCTGTGCCGCTGATCTCGGCGGTGACAGGTTCGGCGACGTCGACCCAGGCCGCGGCCAGCGAGCCGATCGCGCCGTTGCTGAAACGGAAAAGGGCTTCGTCGGTCTCGTCGCAGTCGGGCCCATACTTGCCCAGCACCACCTGCAGCGTCGCGGTCACCCGCTCGACGTCGCCCAGCATCCACAGCATCAGGTCGAGCGCATGCGTGCCGAGATCGCCGAAGGCGCCGACGCCGGCCTGCTTCAAGTCGGTCATCCACAGCCATTGGGGCGTAAAGATGTCGCGCAGCGCGCCGCTGTGACAGCTGATAAAGCGGGCGCGCGTGACCTGCCCGAAGACCCCCTTGGCTATCAGTTCCCTGAGGCATTGATGCGCCGGGATGCCGCGCTGGAAGTAGCCGGTCTGGAAGAGGACGCCTGCCTGCTCGATCGCATCGGCCATGCGGTAGGCGTCCCCGGCGCCAATGCCAAGCGGCTTCTCCACGAACAGATGTTTGCCCGCCGCGGCGCCGGCGAGCACCAGAGCCTCGTGCCGGTCGGTCTCGGAGCAGATGATTACGCCCTCAATCGAAGCGTCGTCCCAGATCGAGTCGAGGCCGGCTGCAGCAGGCGCGCCGAGCTGCGCTGCACAACTCTCGGCGCGGGCTGGATCGTGGTCCCAAACCGCGACCGTTTTGACGTCGTCGCGAGCCTGCAGCCGCCTGATAAATCCGGGCGTGTGGATGTGGGCGCAGCCGACCAGTGCGATAGTTGTCATTTGCAAGTTCTCCAGTTGGATTCAGGGAAGGGACAGGGCGTCAAACAGTGTAACGGATCCACTGTCGATCGGCTAAAGCGCGACTTCCATTCGTTTGCCGGGCGCAGGCGCGCATGATAGCATCAGCCCTGCAGCGAGGAGGCTATGCAGCGCGCTGGCCGAGACGACCGGCACAGGCGCGAAAGGGGTGAAATCAGTGGCTGACAGCCGTCCGCTCCTGGCGATTACGCTGGGAGACCCGGCCGGGATCGGGCCGGAGGTCATTCTGAAAACCTTGCAGCACGGGAAAGTCTTTGACAGTTGCCGCCCGCTTGTCATCGGCGACCGGCAGGTCCTGTCCAGGGCCGCTGAGTGGCTTGGAACTGAGCCCCGCTATGAGGTAATCGCCGGTCCGGCCGGGGAGGGCCGCTACCAGGCGGATACCGTCCCCCTGCTGGACTTGGCGAACGTCGAGCTGGCGGAGGCGCCGGTCGGGGCGGTGAGCGCGGGCGCGGGCCGGGCCGCGGTCGAATATGTGCAGCGAGCCTGTGATATGGCGCTGGCCGGCCAGGCGGATGCCGTCGTGACCGCGCCGCTGAACAAGGAGGCGATGCACCGCGCCGGCTTCCTCTACCCCGGCCACACCGAGCTTCTGGCCGAGCGCACCGGCGCCGAACGCGTCTCAATGCTGCTGGTGGGGCCGAATCTGCGCGTCGTGCACGTGAGCACACACGTC
Source organism: Caldilineaceae bacterium (assembly GCA_034428395.1). GTDB lineage: Bacteria > Chloroflexota > Anaerolineae > Caldilineales > Caldilineaceae > Bin5. The sequence goes on along the minus strand of DAOUHX010000247.1, from coordinate 9,149 downwards.
TCGCTGGAAGAGGCGATCCGCCGCGTCACGCCGCCGCGCGTGCTCGAAGTGATCGAGCTGGCACACCACTCCTGCCAGGCGCTCGGGATCGAGCTGCCGCGCATCGCGGTTGCCGGGCTGAACCCGCATGCAAGCGAAAACGGGCTGTTCGGTGTGCAGGAAGAGACGCAAATCCAGCCCGCCATCGAAGCCGCACGGGCGCGCGGCTGGACGGTCTCCGATCCGCAGCCGCCCGACACTGTCTTTCTGCGCACCACCCGCGGCGAGTTCGACATCGTCGTCGCCATGTACCACGACCAGGGCCACATCCCGATGAAGCTGCTCGCCTTCGACAGCGGCGTCAACGTCAGCATCGGTCTGCCGATCCTGCGCACTTCCGTCGATCACGGCACAGCCTTCGATATCTCCGGAACCGGACAGGCCAGCGAGGAGAGTATGCTTGCCGCCATCCGTGTAGCAGTCCAGATGGCCGCGGCGCGCGACCGCCTCTAGCTGCCTGTCACTACCCGCTATCCTCTGAATACCTGCCCCAGCCTCTCGACCCCCTCTTCGATCTCGGCGACCCCGTAGTGGGCAAAGCAGAGCCGCAGGCAGTTGCTCTGGCCGCCGACGCTGGAGCAGCGCCGGCCGGGCAGGAATCCTACCCTGGCGCCGGCCGCTTTCTCCAACAGCGCGCTCGTGTCGACCGGCTCGGCGCAGGTCAGCCAGAAAAAGAAGCCGCCGCCGGGCACGCGCCACGCCGCGCGTTCGCCGATCTCCCGACGCAGCGCCGCGTCCATCGCTTCGACCCGCTCCCGGTATGCGCGGCGCAGGCTGTCCAGATACTCCCGCTGTCCGCCCCTTTCCAGCGCCACCCGCACCAGGTTCGAGGTGAACTGGTTAAGTCCGCCGCCGCTGTCCGCCAGCCCGCTCAGGGCGAAGCGCTGCGCCCGCTCCGGTGTCGTCTGCACCCACCCCAGCCGCAGGCCCGGCGCCAGGATCTTCGAAAAGGAACCGATCGATAGCACGCGCCCGCTGTCTGTCTGCGCGGCAAACGGCGGCGGCGGCGGCGTTCCGAAGTCGAGCAAATGGTAGACCTCGTCCGCGACGATGAGAAAGTCGTGCGCCTCTGCCAGCGCCAGCAACTCCTGGCGGCGGCCGCGTGAAAGCGTGCGCCCGGTCGGATTTTGGTAAACGGGGATAGTGTAGAGGAAGACCGGTCGGTGGCGGGTCAATGCCTCTTCCACCGCCGCCGGCACCAGCCCCTCTTCATCGGTCGCGATCGGTACGGCGTTCAGCCGGTGGTCCTCCTGCAGAATGCGCAGGGCGAGGAAGTAGCTGGGCTCTTCGACGAAAACTGTATCGCCGGGGCGGGCGAAAAAAGTGCAGATCAGGTCGAGCGCCTGCGAGGCGCCCGCGGTGGTCATCAACTGCTGCGGATGTACTTCGTCGTCGTAGCCCTGGCTGAGGAAATTGGCCAGCGCCCAGCGGAAGCGGCCGTCCCCCTGGGGGAAACCGTAGTTGAGCAGCTCGGTATCGCCTTCGGCGAAGCGGGCAGTCGCGACCTGCCGCATCAGCGCGTGGGGAAGGAGATCAAAGTCCGGCTGGCCGATACCAAAATTGATACTATCGACGCTGCGGTCGACCTGCGTTGAGCGGTCATACATGGCGCGGAAGATGGCGCGCGGCGACTGAAGTGCGGGGACCGCTACGCGCGAACAACACGCTTGGGAGAATCCGCTGCCGCGGCGGCGAAACGGCGCAGCCTACACATTTTCGTCCAACAGCTTGATGCGTTTGCTGCCAATGACCGAAATCGTCTCGCGGTCCAGCAGTTTGATCCGCTTGCGGCCGATCTCGATCAACCCCTGCGACTTGAGATCGTTGAGGACCTGCGTGGCCGTCTCCCGGTATGTGCCCACGCTCTCCGCCAGGTCCTGGTGCGTCAGGCCGGTCACCACGTCCGACTCCTGTTCGTCGGAGAGGCGCAGCAGCAGGTTGGCCAGCCGCGCGGGGATGCCCTTAAAGGCCATACTTTCCAGGCTCTCCTCGGCCTCCTGCAGCCGCCGTCCCGTGATTTCGAGTATGCGCAGCGCGACCTGCGGTTTGCTGAGGATGAGCCGTTCCAGGTCCGTGCGGCTCATGATACAGATCAGGCAGTCATCGACCGCTTCGGCGAATGTATTGTGCATCTTCGTGCCCAACAGTGCCATCTCACCGAACAGCGTGTGCGGGCCGAGCGTCGTGATCACCAGTTTCTTGCCCTCCGGGCTGATGCGATAGAGCTGCACCCGCCCCTCCTTGAGGATGAACAGCACTTCGCCCGGCTCCTCCGGCCGGTAGAAGACCCGCCCTTTGTATACTGTGCTCATCGTCGTGATCCGGTTCAGCTCTTCCATCTCTTTCGATGTCAGATCCTGAAAGACCATCAGCTCGGAGAGATATTTCAACTTTTCCGCCGGTTGCAGCGCCGTGGGCATCTTCGTGATCGTCATTTTGCGTCTCTGTGACTGATTTCAATTGTGAGTGGAAACATTATTATACGCGTCGCGGCAGAATTATCAACCTTTTTTGCCGCTCCCAATCCGGTCTGATAAAATGCCGCCATGAAATGGCGTGCTTGTCGGCCAGCTTCGCATGAGTCCGGTTCTTCTGCGCCCCTCTCCGGCAGGGGCGCATTTCGTGCTGCTGCGCGCCGTAAACTGGTCCGCAAACTGCCCGCCAGCATCCTCGTCAGCGTGTTGATTCTGGCCCTGCTGCATTTGTTCAATCAGGTCATTCTGCAGGAATCTGCAGTCTCCGCGGGAGAGCCGCGTGCAGCGCAGGCCTCCGCTCCCGAAGCGACGGCAACACCGGTTTCCGGTTCTCCCAAGGAGACCGAGATCGCCGTCACCCTCGAAGCGGCGATCAAAGCGAGCGCTGACGGGAACGCGCAATCGGGCGCGATAGCCTCCGCGACGGCCACGCCTCTGCCGTCCTCAGGGCTTCAGGGACAAATCGTCGGCGGGGAGACCGCCGCGTCCGACGCCTGGCCGTGGATAGTCGCCATCCGCGCCTTCACCGAACCCGACGCCTACACCTTCTGCGGCGGCTCGCTCGTCGCTCCCAGTTGGGTGTTGACCGCCGCGCACTGCTTCGTCAATGCCGCGCCCGGACAACTCACGGTGACGGTCGGCGTCCACAGGCTCGGCAGCGGACAGGGCCACCGCTTCGAGGTTGACCGCATTCTCCTCCACCCCAGCTACGGTTTTGACTTTGCCCACGATTTTGCCCACGACCTCGCTCTGCTGCATCTCACGCAGCCGGCAGAGGCCGAACAGGTCGCGTTCCTCTCGCCCCAAAACCTGGACCTGGCCGCGCCGGGTACCTTGTCGACCGTAATCGGCTGGGGCGCGCTCTCCGAAGACAGCGCCGAAGGCCTCCTCTCCTACGACCTGCAACAGGTGGAGCTGCCGATTGTGTCCGAGGGAGATTGCGTCAACGCGATGGGCAGGATGATCAACGAGAATCTCCTGTGCGCCGGTTACAGCGAAGGAGGCAAAGACGCCTGTCACGGCGACAGCGGCAGCCCCCTTGTCGTGGCCGACGGCGACGGCGCCTGGCAACTGGCGGGGATTGTCAGCTTCGGCATCGGTTGCGCGCGGCCGGAGTTCTACGGCGTCTACACCCGTGTAAGCCAATACCACGACTGGATTCTGGCCCAGATAAGCGAAGAGGATACGGCTGAGGAGACAGAGCCGACCGTGCTCATGCTGCCTGCTGTCTTCAACAGCGAGGCGGTTCTCAGGCTTCCCGGCATTCACAACGGCCTGCAATCAACGCCAACGCCCCAGACGGGGCCCATCGTCGCGCAGCCGCCGCCCGTGACCGACGGACTCATGCGCAAAGCGCGCGTGCCGGTCCTGATGTACCATTACGTCAGCGCGCCCCCGCCCGGCTCAGACATCTACCGGCGAGACCTGTCGGTAGCTCCTGATCTCTTCAGAAGCCACCTTCAGACCCTCGCCGACGCCGGCTACACCACCATTAGCATGTATGATCTCGTCGAACATCTCAATCAGGGCGCGCCGCTGCCCGAGAAGCCGATCATACTCACCTTCGACGACGGCTATCGCGACAACTACCAGAACGCATTTCCCCTGCTGCTGGAGTTCGGCATGACGGCGATGTTCTTCGTCGTGACCGATTTTATTGACGCGCAGAATCCAGTCTATTTGTCGTGGGATATGGCGCGCGAGATGCAAGCGGCCGGCATGTTCATCGAGTCCCACGGGCGCAACCATGCCAGCTTGCGCAACCGCACCGACAGTTACCTTGTCTGGCAGGCGCTGGGCAGCGCCGAGACAATCGAATACGAGCTCGGCGTACGCCCCCGATTCGTCACCTATCCATTTGGGCGCTACGACAACAGCACGATCCGTATTTTCGAGAGCGCCGGCTACTGGGGCGGCGTGACAGTCGCCGGCGGCGCCACCCACACGACCGGCAATCTCTTCCAGCTGAAGCGTGTCCGCATGCGCGGCACGACCTCCCCGGCCGAGCTGCTGCGCCTCCTGTCGCTGAACTGGTGACGACGGCAGCTGCCGGCTTCAATAGTTCGGTCGCTTGTGCACAGTTCAGGGGAATTGAGGGCTGGAGGTTACTTTGGCCGCAGACCTTCCGGCAGGCGGCTCGCGTCGACCACCAGGGCAGCCAGCGCGCGCAGGTTCATTAAATCCTTACCGTCCCCGTCCTCTTTCTTGGGCGTCTCCAGCAGCATCGGCACGCCGTCCCAGCGTTTGTCGTTGAGGATGTGGCGGAAGCCTTCAGCGCCCACGAAGCCTTCGCCGATGTGCGCGTGCCGGTCCTTGCGGCTGCCGTGGTCGTTGGCGCTGTCGTTGAAATGCCAGCAACCTACGCTCTCGATGCCGACCGTCTCTTCGATCTCCGCCATCATCGCCTCGTAGCCCGCCTCCGTGCGAAAATCGTAGCCCGCGGCCAGCGCGTGACAGGTGTCGAGGCAGACGCCCACCCGCTCCTTCTCTTCCACCAGCTCGATGATCTGCGCCAGCTGCGCGAAGGTATAGCCCAATGTGGTCCCCTGCCCCGCCATCAGCTCCAGCAACGTGATCACGTCGGCACAATCGGGCAGTTGCGCGTGGATGCGGTTGAGCGCGTCCGCGATCCGTTGCAACCCGGCCTCCTCGCCGCTGCCGGTGTGCGCGCCCGGATGCAGCACCACGTGGCCGATGGCGTAGGCGTGTGCCCGCTGCAGCTCATCGGCGAAGGCGGCGACGCTCTTCTCCCACAGGTCATCTTTGGGCGAGGCCAAGTTGATGAGATAGGAAGCGTGGCTGACCGCGTAGGCGACCCCGCTGACCGGCATCTGCGTGTTCCAGCGCGAGACATCCTCTTCTTTCACCTTCGGGCCGCTCCACTGGCGGTTGCTTTTCATGAAGACCTGCACCGCATTGCTGTGGGCGGCCTCGGCCGCATCCAGCGCGTTGCTCACCCCACCGGCGATCGACATGTGTGCGCCCAGTTTAAGTCCTGTCATCGAGTGCCTCCGCTCTTAAGAATGAAATGGCTGCCCTCCTACCGGTACGCGCAGCCCACTTTGTCTACCCTGACAGCTTTCTGCTATTCTACCTAATGGACTGAATGGCGGTCAAAGAAGCGGCGGGGAGCGGGCCCCGCATTTCAACCCGTCCGAAGGTGCCGCATCGCCGCCAAAATGGTCCGAGAGGAACGAGCGTGATACACGAATCTGTCCATGAAATGCGCCGCGAACTGAAGGCAGCGGTCGGCATTGACGACCGCGGGCGCGTCGAACTGCTCGACGCGGAGAGAGTGCGCGCCGTTCACATCGACACACTCGTGCGCGATGCGGTCTTCGGCACATTCCCGGTGAAGACGTTCAGCCGCTGGCTGATCTGGGAACTCGGCCAGTTGATGGGCGCGTGCCCGGCCAGCATCCACGAACTCTATATGGCGAGGGCCGCGGACGCCTGGTCAAACCGCACCGTCCCGGCGATGAACATGCGTTTCGCCACCTACGAGGCCAGCCGCGCCGCCTACCGCGCGGCGCTGCGCACCCGGACCGGCGCCTTCATCTTCGAGATCGCCCGCAGCGAAATGGGTTACACTTTCCAGGAGCCGGCCGAATTCGCAACCGTCCTCATCGCTGCGGCCATCAAAGAGGGCTACAGCGGCCCAATCTTCATCCAGGGCGACCACTTTCAGGTCGACGGCAAAAAGTACAGGACCGACCCCGACGCTGCGCTGCACGAGGTGAAGGCGCTGGCCAAGAAGGCGGTGGCGGCCGGCTACTGGAACATCGACATCGACACGAGCACGCTGGTCACCCTCGATCCGCCCTCGCTCGACGCACAGCAGCGTGAAAACTACCTGCGTTCGGCGCAGCTCACCAGGTTCATTCGCGACCTGGAGCCGGAAGGCGTCACCATCAGCCTTGGCGGCGAGATCGGCGAGGTCGGGGAGAAGAACTCGACCGTGCCCGAGCTGGATGCCTACGTCCAAGGCTACAAGGCCGCGCTGGCCGAGCTGGGCGACTACGCCGGTCTCAGCAAGATCAGCGTGGCCACCGGCACAACGCACGGCGGCATTCTGCTGCCCGACGGCAGCCAGGCCGACGTCGCGGTCGACTTCGAGACGCTGCGCGACCTGGGCGAGCGCGCCCGCTTCCACGGCTCCGGCGGCGCAGTCCAGCACGGCGCCAGCACGCTGCCAACTGAGATGTTCAGCAAGTTTCCCGAGACGCAGACGATCGAAATCCACTTGGCCACCGGCTTCATGAACACCTTCTTCGATCACCCCGGCTTTCCCGAGCCGCTGCGTGCCGAAATGCACGCCCATCTGGACGCGCACCACGCCGACGAGCGCGGCGCGAGCGATACCGACCTGGTCTTCTACTTGAAGACGCGCAAGAAGGCGCTGGGGCCCTTCAAGCCGGAGTTGTGGTCGCTGCCGCCTGAGCAGGCAGAGGCGATTTTTGCCGCGGTCGAGGACCACTACGCCTTCTTCTACGAAAAGCTGAATGTAGCCGGCACGCGAAGGCTGGTGGACCAGATCGTCACACCTGCTTCCCATCACAAGCCAATGCCCGTTCTCACCCGCGGCGCAGGCGACGATCAAGGGCTGGCCGACTGACCGCCGGCCACTCGCCAGCGGCCATTGCTAGGCAGTCAGGTATTTCCGCGACTTCCCGGTGTTGCCGGCCACCTGCAATTGGCCACCGGCAACTGGCCACCGGCCACCGGCCACCGGCCACCGGCCACCGGCAACTGGCAACTGGCAACTGGCAACTGGCCACCGGCAACTGGCTACAAATCACAGGCCACTACCCACCGGCGTATGCTGCTCGCACTGGATGTCGCCTCTTCGATCTGCACGGTGGCCCTGTTCGACCCCGCGTGCGACTCGGTGCTGGCGGAGCGTGTCTGGCGCACGCGGCGGCGACAGACCGAGGAGGCGCTGCCGGCCGTATCGCGGATGATGGAGCAGGCCGGCGCCGACATCGACACGGTCGGCGCGGTCGCCGTCACCACGGGGCCTGGCAGCTTCACCGGCGTGCGCATCGGCATCAGCGCGGTCAAAGGGATTGTGCTGGGCCTGCCGCAGCCGCCCCGCGTCGTCGGATTGCCGGTGCTGAGTGTCATTGCGGCCCGCTTTATGCCGCTGGCGGTGGAGGCGGGCGCGCTGGTTTGGCCGTTGCTGCAGGCCGGACGCGGCCGTTTCAACTGGGCTCTCGCGCCGCTCGACGACCCGCTCTGGCTGCCGCCCGCATCCGAGCACAGCGCCGGGCAAGTTGACGAGCTTGCTGCCGCGCTGCGCACGGAAAATCGCCCCGTTTGGCTCGTGGGCGAACTGACTGATGACCTCCGTCAGGCAGTGCAAGGTCTGCATCACGTGCGCTGCATCGACCCCTCCCCCGATTTCGATCTGTCGGCTGATGGCCGCGGCTCCGCCTTTACCGCGCAGTTCGGCTCGATGGCGTCGCGCGGCGAGTCGCTGGCCCGACTCGCGCTGCGCCACCTGCGCGCCGGCTCCCCCGCGCTGACGACGCCCTTGCAGCCGCTCTATCTGCTCCCGCCGCGTTGACAGCAGTTGTCAGCGGTCGATGGTCAGAGGCCGGTACAATCATTTCTCCAGGCAACCATCATGTCCATGACTGGGAAGGGGGCGGCTCTGCCCGGCTACGAGGGAGAATCTAACCAGCGGCACGCGGTCCGGCGGACCTGTGCGCTGGAGATCGGCCCGCTGACCCTGGCCGACCTGGCCGCGGTGATGGCGCTAGAAGCGGTCAGCTTCCCCTCTCCCTGGTCGCTCGCCACCTATCACAGCGAGTTGACCCGCAACCGACGCAGCCGCTATCTCAAGGTCTCGCCTGTCCCCGGTAGCAATCCCCCCGCGCTGCCCGCGCTGATCGCACAGGGCGGCTTTATGCGCTTCGGCGCCGAGATGCACATCGTCACCATTGCGGTGCAGCCGGACTGGCGCGGCCGCTCGATCGGCGAGTGGCTGCTACTGGCGCTGCTGGCGCTCGGCCGCGAGGAGGGCGCGCAGACCGCTGCGCTGGAGGTGCGCGTCAGCAACCAGGTCGCGCTGCGGCTCTACCGCAAACTGAATTTTGCCGAAGTCGGCTACCGGCGGCGTTACTACCCGGACAAAGAGGACGCGCGCATCCTGGAACTGGTGGATCTGCACGCACAGCGCGTTTGGTCGCCGCTGCGGGAACGATTCGAACGGCTGTCGTCGCTGATGCGCCGCGCGTAGACTGTGCCTCGGGACGTATAGACAGGGCCCAAAAAGAACGAGCGCACCTACCAACCCCGACTCCAACTTCGTGAATGCCTCACGAAAGTCGAGTCTCCTGTATCGGGGGGTGAGCTGTTGAAAACAGTTCGAAATATCATAGCGGTCGCGGCGTTTGTCATGATCGGCGTTCTGATCGGCCTCGCGCTCGGCGGTCAGGGTGACGGTGATGGGGCCATAGAGTTGTCGGAGTCGCGGACTACACCTACGGCGGTCCGGGGCACAGTGGTAAGGGCTACAGTCACGGCTACGGCCACCGGCACGCCGGCGCCCAAGCATACGCCGGTGGCCGCATGCCCCCCGGCACCCACGTGCACGCCGCCACCCACACCTACGCCCACAGCGACGGAAACGCC